>JBFXBK010000091.1:0-26373 GCA_050183255.1 Polyangiaceae bacterium
GCAGAGCTGGACAAGGACCTGCGCGCGGACAACGGTTTCTATGTGGAAAGTGGCAAGTCGCTCGCGTTGGGCTTGCCTGCGGGAGCGCTGGAGATGGCGCTCACCGAGACACTGCGCGGCATTTCCAGGAACCCTGCGGCGCCGACGGGCCTGAAAGACTTCACCCGCCAGGTCATCGACGGCGTGGTCAAGGAACTCAAGACCCCCGTAAACGGCAAAGCGCTGGCGAAGGGTCAGCTCGAAGCCGTGGTGAAGATCGTGCTCAAGGCCGTGCCCGCGGTGTTCGTGAAGTTCTCGCAGACGCGAGCCATGGAGAGCGAGACCCGCGCCTCGGATCTGGGCGCTCAAGTCTGGAAGCTGAACCTCGAGGTCGGCCAGCTGCAGAACGTCGTGAGCGAGCTGGAGCAAGCGTCGGCGGAGCTGCAGTCGCTGCGCACGCAGTTCTTGGCGAAGCTCTCCGCCGATGGCTGTGCCATGAGCATCACCACCACGGATCCGTGTAGCTTCGATCTCGAAGCCGCTCTGGGCGCGGCGCAGTCAGCGCTCGACACCGACTTGAGCGCGGCGGACGCCGAGCTCGAGTCTGCCCTGGGTGCGACGCCAAGCGCGGAAGGTGAGTGCACCACCGGATCCACGCGGCAAGCGATGGACGACGACGCGGTCGGGCTCAGCGGCGCCGCGCGGCAGATCTGGGAGAGCGCCCGCGGCGGCAGCGCCAAAGCTGGAATGAGCGCCTTGGACGTGAGCACAGGTGAGGCCGCAGAGCGCTTCGAAGGCACCGCCAGTGACTTCAGGGGACTGTGCGATCTCTTCGCACAACCACAGATCAGCGAGGGCCAAGTGCAAGCGATCAACGACGCTCAGGACGCTCGCGTGGCGGCGCAAGGTCGCTTCGACGCGGCAGCCAAGCTCGCCCTCGATGCCTACGAACAGTGCCTGCTCGCCGCGGGAGAGTCTGGCGGTAGCTGCGGCTTCGACGGCGACCTGGCCTTCACCTCGCCTTGGGATGCCGCAGCCAAGTGCGTTGGCTGCTTGCCCAGTGCGAACATGGACTGCGGCTCCGTGCTCTCCCCGAGCTTCGTTTCCCTGGGGACGGATCTCTCCATCTCCTTGACCGACCTGCTGGCAGGCTACGTCCCGCTCAGCATCTCGATGATCGTGCACTCGTCGCTGAACGTGCCGGCGAAACCAACCGCCGGGGATCACACGACGCTCACTGGCTACTTCGCGGATCGCGTCACCCTCACTCCGGGCGCAGCCGACGCGCTGTTCAGCGGTCCCTTCACCTGTGGACCCCAGGCACAGGGCTTCACCCTGTGTCCTCCCGGCAGCCCACCTGGAGGAGGCGACTTTCTGGTGCTGGTCACCGGCTATGCTGGGGTCATTCCCTCCAACGATGCCGGACAGATCTACCAGTACGGCTTCGTCTTCGACTCCGACACCAGCAGCGTGAACTACGCTCCGACTCCGCCGTACACCAACGACTTCTTCGGGGGCACGGATCTTTGGTTCGAAGCCAACCGCAGCGCCAGCGGCAGCTGGAGCCTGAAGGCCACCGATGCATCCCAAACAGGTTTCCCGGCGGCACCAACCCAGGCGCGTATCGTTGTGCGGGGAGACGCCATGGCGTTGATCGCGCCTGCCAGTGAGTTCGCGGAGATGCGCCCAGCGTTCCGCTTCAGCGCGTTCCGACACACCGGTGACTACGGACTGAACCCGCCCTATGACTGGGACGGCTCGGTGTTCCCCAGCGTGGCGAACGGTCTCCAACCGTTTCCGTGAGCTAGATCAGTCCGCGCCTGCGGGCCTCGGCGAGCGCTTGACGCTTGCCGTGGGCCTGCAGCCGTTCGTAGATGGTCTTGATGTGACTGTGCACGGTGTGCACGCTGATTCCAAGGCAGGCCGCGACCTCTTTATAGGTCTGCCCTGCGTCGATGGCGCGCAAGATCTGCCGTTCCCTGGGCGTGATCGCGTCCGCCCCCGTTTCCCCATGGAGCTCTTGAATCACCAGGCGTGCGATGCGCGGATTGATGGGGGAGCCACCGGCGTGGAGTTCACGCACGGCAGCGCACAGCTCGTCGGCGGTGCTGCCCTTCAACAGATAGCTGGACGCTCCGGCCTTCAAGGCACGGAACACCACGTCCCGGTCGTCGAACACCGTGTGCACCATGTACGCCACATCGGGTCGCAATCGCGACACCTCGCGGATCAAGTCGATCCCGGACTCACTCCCCAACCCCAAATCCACGATCGCGACGTCGACCACCGCGTCGCGCAACGCTTCGAGCGCCGAGCTGGCGCTCGCGGTGCTGCCTACCACGCTGAAGCCCGCGTCCTCCATCAGGGTCAGCAGTGACTCCCGGATGAGTTCATCGTCCTCGACGACGAAGACTCGGATAGGCCCGCTCGAAGACGCGTTCACGCTCGAAGCCTAACCCGCCACGGGACGCGGGTGGACGTCGTTGGGTGGGGGTTTGTGGGGGAGAGGGAGCAGCAGCGTGAGGCGAGGGGTATCGCCGCTCTGAAACTCCAGCGAGCCGCCGAGATCGGCGGCTCGCGCCCGGAGGTTCGGCAGCCCGAGTCCCGCGTTCACCCCGTCGCTTCGTAGTCCTTGACCGTCGTTCTCCACCTCGAAGCGCAGCTCTTCCGGGCTCACCTCGAGGCGCACCCGCACGAAGGACCCCCCGACCTGCTTACTCGCGTTGGTGATTGCCTCCCGGAAAATCCTCGAGAAGCCGAGGCCCAAGCTGCTCGACACAGCGATCTGACTCTCGGCTCGCACAGTCATCTCGAACTCCCTGCCTTGCACCTCCGCCAGCCGGGCGGCGTAGCTCCGCAGCTCGGCGCACAGCTCCAGCCAGCTCAGCGGCTGGTCTCCGCTGGTCCGCACGAAGGCGCGCAGCTCCGCCAAGGCTGTGCTGGTGAGCCGCTTGATGCCCTCGAGCGCTGTCTGGGCGCGATCGGCGCGGCGGCTCCCCACCTCGGCCAGCATGCTCACGTTGCTGGTGAGCGCGCCGATCCCGTCGTGCAAGTCGCGCAACATCAACTCCTTCTCTTGAGCGCGCTCACGCAGCTCCAGAGCAAGTTCGAGAGCGCGCGCGTGGACGGCTTGGTAGCGCCGCTGCACGATCACGAACAGGGTGACCATCAGGCAGAGCACGCCGATGTAAAGGTCGCTCTTGGTGGAGTACTGGGCCACCCCAGCCGCCGCGAGGAAGTCTCGGATCGCGAATGCCAGTACACACCCAACCCCGAAGAGAAGCGTGCGCGCGTCCCGATCCCCTCGCGAAGCGTGGCGTGCAATCCATGCCACGGCCGTGACCGCCGTCACCAACAGCGCGAGCCGAATCACGTTCAAGGCCACATAGAAGGCCTTCGCCGCGAGGCGCGAGGTCTCCGGGCCAGCTTGGTAGCCGATCCAGCACGCGCTGATCACCACCACCATCGCCAGAGCCAGGCCGACGTGGAGCGTGCGTAGTTGCCGGAGCCTGCGTATCGATGCCGTGCGGAACAAGGATGTGAGGAACACTAGGCCCGCCAGCGGATTGAGGACCAGCGCGGCCAGCCAGACCACGAACCAGAACGCGGGTGCATACGCCACGAACTGCTTGAGGTGGGTGGAGTTGACCAGATAGAGACTGAAGCTCCAGGCGTAGCCGGCGAAGCCCAGGCGCATCGGCCACTCGCCGCTGGCGCCCACACCGACGACGGCGAATAGCCCCAGCAGCGCGATGCATAGGCCGGTCACCAGGCGAGGCAGGTCACGCTTCAGAGCGGCTTCCAGCAGCGCGCTGCGGTCTCCAAGCAACGGCGTCCCACTCACACCGGCGGGCTCATAAGGGGCCGCGATGCGCAACGAGAGGCGCTTTCCGGCATAACCGTGCGGCAACGGAATCAACTGCCAGGGCAACCCAGGGGGCGCGCGAGCGCTGATGCCTCCTTGCGGAAACTCCAGCGCCTTCTCGCCCTCCACATAGGCCTCGAACGGACCCCGTACGGCGTCTATGGCGATGTATGGTTCGTTCTCCCCCCCACTCGGCAAGACGAGCTGGAGCCACAACACCTCGCCGTTCAGCTTCGGATGTGCCGGTAGTTCGATCGGCGCTCCGGCGCGTTCGAGCAGCGGAGTGCGGTCAGCTGCGGTCGTCCAACGGTAGGTCCAGCCGGACTCGAGGCGCAGCACGCCTGGCGAAGAAGGTTCGCGCGCGCCGAGCAACAGGCTGACGCAGGTGAGCGCGACCAACATAAAGAGGCTGAGCCAGCCCCGGCGGGCGCGTAGCCAGGCATTCAGTCGTTCGCGGAGCGGGCGCACGTGCGTCTTCACGTCGAACTCGGGGACCTCCAGACTGAGGCTACAGGCGCGCACCGGCTCGGGCAAGTGAGGCTTCAGAGGCCCTTGCAGCTGAAGCGCGCGATGCGGATCGTGAAGCAATCGAGCTTCGCGGGTTCTTTGACGATCGGACCGTTGCGGATGACCCGTGCAACCGCGCAGCCTCGGTCTCCTGCTTGGTACTGGGGAAATACTTCCTCGTCGACATAGGCCCTGCGATCGTCAAAGACGCGCACCCGGGCGTGGCGGTATTCGCCCTCGACCACGACGTAAGAGATCTTCCGCTCGTCATCCAGCAACACTCTGGCCTGGGGTAGACCGTAGGCGGGATCACACGTCGTGCGCTCCTTGGTTGCTTTGCAGGTCGCGCGCTTGCCGTCTGCTTCCACCGTCAACGTGTAGTCGTCTGGCACCGGTACTGGCACCCAGAACCGGATGCTGATCGCAGGAGAACAGGGGCTCTGGATGTTGAAGTTCCTCGCGACCTCCGCCCTCCAGGCCTGTCGCCGCCGTTCTTGCTCGCGCTCTGCGTTGCGACGCTGCGTCGCCTCCGTGTCGTCACAGCCCACCAACATCAGCGACAGCAGCATCCAACTCAACCAACGCATCCAGCCTTCGACAGCCAATGGACCGCGAAGTTGCTGAACGTGATAGAGCGCTCAGCTATCGGAGGATCTGTCGTTCGCCGCCGCTCGAGCGCGCTTCTGCCTGCCCTCGAGGTAGGCCCTCGCGACGACGGGCAGGCCCGCCGCGAGGAATAGGCATCCAACCTTGAGCAACAGGCCGTGTATCTCGATCAGGTATGGCTGCGCGCCGTAGGCAAGCACCACGAGCAGCGATGGAGCGAGCACGAGCGCCGTGTCCGACGGTGTCTTCGCTTCCTTCAGCGCGAGGATGGTGCCGATGCCCCAGAGCAGTAGGAAGAAGCCCACAGCTGATTCTCGCACCTTTGCTACCGGAGCGCGCCTCAAACTCGCGGGTCCGCGCGGTCTTTGTGTATTTTCTGAGACTTTGGTTTGTTGCCAACGCTGACCGACTCGCAGAGTCGTAGCCTGGGTTTGGGGGGTGAGGTGCACAAACCCGAGCGCCGCGACCACCCTCGCCCCCGGGGACGTGGTGTACCTCTTCGGTGGGACGTACTCGAGCGTCTACAACTATCAAGGGTATGAACAGGTTGCGCGATTCCGCGGGGTAAGCGGAACAGCGACCGATCCCATTCGTATCAAGGCCTATCCAGGACAGGTCCCGGTGATTGACGGCGAAGCCCAGGGCAGCGGCATCGTGCTGGCGCAGCTCAGCCATTTCGAGCTCGAAGGCCTGGAGATCAAGAGCACGTAAGGCAGCGTGAGCGACGACTTCCACCTCGCCGCCGACAGCCCCTGTGCACAGTTCGGCGCGTTTGCGCCCTAGCGTGGCGCGAAGTAGACGTCGCGCCCTCGGCAACACAACCTTCGAGCCTCTCGAGAGCTGCTGTCCGGTGTTGGTCGAACGCTGCTGGGCTCTCGCGTTGTAGCGGTGTGGCGATGCGCCTCTAGTGGATCTCGTCGCAATTCATGATCGGCACGCGGAGCCCGCTCCGGGCCTCGTGACACGGGATGTCTGGGCGCGAGAACCGCAGGTAGACCAAGCTGGGGATCCGATTGAGTTGTGCGACGGTGTCCTTGTTCACGGCGTGATCGGGAAGCCTCAGCCAGCGTAGCTTGGAAGCGGGGATCAGCTCGCTCACATCGCTGGCGGTGACCTCGGTTCCGAATAAGTCCAGCTCTCTCAGTTCGCTCAGACCTTCGACCCAGTTTCTGAGATCGTAGTCCCCAACCGCCGTGGCGCGAGCGCGCAGGACGCGGAGCTTCTTCAATTCACTCAACCCAGAGATGTTCCCCTCGAAGAACTCCGCGCTGGTGATGTCCAAGTACTCGAGGTCCTTCAACTCAAGTAGGGTGTCGAGCACCTCAGGCGGCAACCTGGAAAAGCCTAGGTCGAGCTCTTTCAGGTGCGGCTTGCTCTTGAGCAGCTCATCGAGTTCGCTGCCGTAGCTGAGAAAGGGCAGGCGTAGCGACGTGAGGCGCGTCGCGGATCGCAACGGCAACGCGTCTGCGGCGCTGAGGCTTTGTCCTTCGAATGATTCGAGCTGGGGTAACGCAGCGATCTGCGACATCAGTGCTTCACTCGGGCGGCACGCGTTAATAGTCACTCGCTTGAGGCGTGAGAGCTTCGCGAGCCCCGCGACCGCTTCATCGCTCACGTCGCAATTCACGATGTGCAGCGTCTCGAGGTGCTCGAGCCGCGCCAGTGCGGGCAGCGTCGCGTCCGTGAGTGGATAGGTGAGCTCCTCGAGCTGTGGAAAGCGGTCAAGGGGGACGGGCACGTCGAAGCCGCCAGTGCGCAACGTGCGCAGACCTATCAAACGCAAGAGATGAGGAAAGGCGTCTTCGCCAAGCGTGCCTTTCATGCTGAGACGGCTGAGGTGAGGCGTCAGGCCGACGACCCGCTTCCCTAGCTGATAGCTGCCGGGCAACTCGAGCTCTTCGAGGTTTCTCAGCTTGCCGAGGTCGGGGAGCAGTCCATCTGGAGAGCTCGATACCCAGGTGTGCAGGCGCTGCACGTGGGGCAGACGCTCGACGCGCATGCTGTGGTTGTCGATGGTGAGGTGAAGGGCGACCGGTACGCGCGTCGCGAGGCGATCGACCGCGTCCAGCACCTCGGGTGTTGAGTCGTTCAGAGTCAATCCTACGGGCGCATCGATGCTGTCGAACATCGCTTGCGCTTTCGGGTCGTCGCCGTTGAGCCACACCACGCGACTCTTCAGCTTTCCCACGTAGCTGGTTTCGAACCGAACCTGATCGAACTCTTCAGGCGTCACCGGGAGCCACAGCCGATACTCGTCGAGCTTGGTCCAAGCCTGATCGGCGAACGCAGGCTTGGCTTCTTGCTCCGCGGAAACGACGGGTACCTGAATCGGAGCCGCCGGCTGCTGCGCAGACGTCGCGCAGGCCATTACCAACAAGGGTGCTATCAGCGCACTCATCCTCCCCATGACGCCGCACCCTACACGAGCCGGGCTCAGGCACAAACTCGGACTACCGACTTCCCATCAAAGGTGCTTGTCGCCCTGGAGCGGAGTGGCACTCGCACACTTCAACAGCTTGATGCGTGTGGGGAGCGTTTCGCAGAACAGCGTGTCCGATTCGATATCCCGAGCGCTCCAAGGGCCAACCAGGTCAGACACCGCGAGCGCCCAGGCATCCTGCGGACGGTGTCCGAAGGCGTCTTCCCTTTCGCCAACCCGAGGGTGGTCGCAAAGACCCAGAGCAACAGCAGAGCGCTCACACTCTCGCACCTCGCTGCCGCACAGGTGTCCAAATTCGCGAGTCCGTGCGGTCTTTGTTTGGTTTCTGGGACTGGGTTTGGGGGGAGGTGCACTGAAGAGCGGATTCCTTCGCACCAGCTAGCGCCGCCTGAATTCATGCTCCACGCACTGCGGCAACCCGAGAGACTGTCGGAGCTCCGCGCAGGGGAGATCTCCGATGATTGAACTCAGATGGACAAACCGTGGGTGCGACTTGAGTGGCTCAAAGTGCGGCGCGTCGTTGGTACCGAATTCGGAAACGAGCGCCTGGAGCCTTGGGAGCTGAGCTGCGTATCGAATCGCGATTGCGCTCGGGTGCTTGACGACGAGAGTTCGCAACTCGCTGAACGGTGCCAGGAGCGCCAGATCGGTGTCGTCGATTCTCGTCGAAGAGACGTTCAACTCGCGCAGCTCTGCTAGTGGCGCGAGTTGCTCCAGTGTGTGGCGACTGACGTGGTTGCCGAAGAGTGACAACGATTCGAGCTGCGTCAGCTTTGCTAGATCTGCAGCACCAGCGTCGGTGATCTTTGCGCCGCTCAGATCTAGGGATCGCAAGGCAGGGAAGGCTCTGAGCAGGGGCAACACCCCGTCGTCGATTCCGCTGAACCAGGTGCTGAACTCAGCCAGGTGCCTGAGCCGTTGCAGCGCGGAAACGCCTTGGTTGGAGATCCGCGCTCGGACCTTTAGGGATCTCAGCGAGGTGAGCTGCCCGAGCTGCAGCATGTCAGTGTCGTCAAGCCTTCGCGTCGCGAGCGAAAGCTCCCCCAGCTCGGCCAAAGGCAACAAGTGGACCAGCGCCTTCCCTGTTAGTTCGGTGCTGTCGACCTCCAGCACACGTAGTCTGGGGAACTTCACGATGCCCGCGAACTGCTCATCGTCCACATCCGGGCCGAGCCGGAGTTCTTCGAGCTGTTGAAGGGGCTCCAGGCTCGCCACATCGAACTCCCCATGCACGTTCCTCAGTCTCAAGCGCCTCAGCTGAACGAAGCCTCGTAGCGCCGTGACTGCCTGCGTCGAGATCCACATCTTGAGTTCGAGTTCCTCCAGAGTTCGGGGTAGCCGATCTAGAAGGTCTTCGTCGTTCCTGACCCACGCAACCACGCGGGTCAGACGATCAAAGCCACGGAGGTCGGGCAGCTTGTAAGCCCATGATGTGGAAGTTACCCGTAGTCGTAGCCCGCTGATGTGCGCCAGCGCTTCGAGAGGGCGTAGGTCAACGCCTTTGCCCTCATACTCCACATCGACTCGGTAGCGCTTTGCGAGTTGCTCCACGCGCTCGAGCTGCCGTGGGTCCAAGTCACCCAGGCGGATCGCAACAGGACCGTCCATGCGCTTCAGGCGCGCGACCGCATCTGCACCGTTCAAGTCCAGCCATACGACGCGCCCATTCACGGTCGCTATGTGGGCTGACTGCGCTCGCAGCTCGTCGTCGTGTTCTTGCTGACTGCAAGGAACCGGAGTTCCTAGCACCGGGGAGTAGCTCCACGTTTCCTCGAAACGGGCTCTGCTCGGAAGCTGATTCCGCGCGGTGTCCGTTTGCACGCTGGTCACGAACAATGGTGGCGCCAAGCGGCGGGGCGCGGCGGCACAGCCAGCGAGCAACAGGAGCAGCAAGGCAAAGCAGCCGAAACCCGCTGACTTCGAGCATGAGGAGAGGCGCTGGAGCAAAGTCGCCGTAGGACACTCCGCCTCTCCAGAAGTTCGGCCCTGGATGGAATTCGGAGGAAGCCGGTGCGATCTCTGCGCTGGAGGTGCTCTAAAGTGCGTGCGCTGCACCGAAACCGCATGGTCGCGGTCGCGAGTCGGGATGAAAACGCGGGACCTTCCGGTTCACCTGAATGCGCGGTCGAGCTTCGCGGCAGCAAGCCAGCGACGAAGCTCCCTTGCTTCGGCAAGTGCGTGAGAGGCGAGATGAACCATGCGCATGCAACTCAGCAGCAGAGCGACATTCTTCGCGAAGTTCTTTCCAGCGGTGTGGCTGTTGCTGCCAACTTCCCTCGCAGTCCTGCTGCTCGTGCGGTGGGACCCAGGGTTCTTCATCGCGGCTGGTTTTGTAGTGGTGTGCTTCACGCTCTTCTGGTTCACGAGTTTTCAACTCAAGGCAGTCATAGCGACTGACCAAGGCCTCTCTGTCAGCAACTACTTTGAGGTGGTGTTCATCCCGTACTCCCAGGTGGCGCACGTCTCCTGTTCGTTCTTCAACCGGCAGCGCGTCACACTGGTGCTCAAGTCGCCGTGCCGCTTCGGAAGTCAGATTGTGTTCGTGCCCTACACGTACTTCACGTTCTTCGGTATGCGGGAGCACCCCGTGGTGGAGTGCCTGCGGGCTCGGTGTGGGTGAGTTCCGTGGGGATTAAAAACTAGCTCGGGAGCACTGGTTGAGCGGCTGGCACTATCTCAATCGGATCCCGCTCCGACGTGAAGTACAGTTGCGTCTCCAGCGCGGGGCGGTTGCGCGCAGCGTGAACTGGCCGTGTGGATTCGACCAAGAGCTTGCGTAGCTCCCGGTCGAAGTCATCAGGACCCAGGCGACCTTGAAGCACCTTTTCCGCGAGCTTGACGCTCGTGTCGTTTACTTCCACAAGGAACTGATCGACGCGGTCGAGCCCATCGGTCGGTAGAACAGGAAGCGACCCCCGTCCCAGTACTCAATCTGCACGAAGTACCAGTCCTTCTTCTGCAGCGGTAGCAGGCGCTCGAACTCCGCCCACATTTCCTCCGCTACACGGACGTCCAGACGCACCACGTCCCGGAAGCTGTGGGTGTAGCCATCTTTGTCGACCTGGGTGGTCCACGGGTTGCTCTGTTTCACTTGGATGGGTTTCCTTGCGCCGGGCGAGGGTAGCAGCTTCTGAGACCGCACGGTCGGTCGCTTTCACCCTACGGGGAATTGTCAAAGGGACCGATGACTGGCATAGACGCACGCTATGCGCATTCTCCCCTCGTTTATCGCAGGGGTCGCCTGCGCACTCCTCACCTTCAGCTGCAGCGGTGCAGACGATGGCTTCACCGATGGGAACGAAGATCCTCAACGCGCTGAGTGCGAGACCAAGCCGCTCTACCATTGCTTTGGAGTCAGCTGCTACGAGTTCTACTCCGGGGTCGCGGCCAGCGCTGAACGTGCGGCGTGCGCTGACTTCGGCTCAGGCATGCAGGCGGGTGGCTGCCCTGCGGAGTACTCGGACTGTTGCATCGACATTGAGGGGTACAACGACTACCCAAACGGAACCTGCAAGACTCCCGGAAGCTCAGCGTCGCTGAAATCCAGCTGCGTTACTGAGACGAGTTCGGAGCCGAAGAAGTGGTGCGGTGGCTGATATTACCGCAGGGCAATGAACATGGGTTGGAGAGGCGCACCAGCGCATTCTCACCCCCCGCAGCTGCCCTTGGGTCCGCAGAAGGTGTCCGCTCCCGCGGGATCGCGGCTCGGACCCAAACAACACTCTTCGTCCGCCGAGCACGCCCTGTTCTCGCCCGTACACTCGCAGTAGTTCGCACCATGTTCCAGCAGGCAGCTGCCGCGACACGTGCTGGAGTTGCAACAGGTGGCGACCGCATCGACGCTGGAAGGCGGCTCGGGGCACGGGCCCTTTCCGCACGTGCCGTCAGGGACGCAGGCGATGGTGGAGCCGTCTCCGCAGCACTCTTCCCCCACTGAGCAGCCTGGACCATCCCCGCAGCGGCACGTGGTGGCGTCGTCGTAACAAACCCCCCGGCACGCTGCCCCATGGCAACAGTCTACGATCACGTTCGAGTTTGCGGCACTCGGCCGACAGTCGAAGCACTCCTCTGGCTTCATGCAGGTCGGCCCCGGAGAGGGGCCGCCCGGCCCTCGAACGCAGCACACCTCTCCCTCACCACATGCACCCGGACCGTTGTACTGGGTGCCGTCCCACTCGACGTCCCCGCAGTCGCAGCGCAGCACCCGTTCGGTCGCAGTGCCACCAATACGACACTCCCCGCGACAAACTGGGCCTAGGTCTCCGTCGGCGAAGAGCGCGTCTGCCTCGGCGACGGTTGAGCCCGTGTGGCAGCATTGCTGCACAGGCGAGTACACATCCGTGGGGATCAACTCCACGCTACACATGGGTGAGCCCGCTTCTACACCCCCATCCGGTGTCGAGCTGCTGGCGGAGTTGCACGCTATCAGCAATCCGACCGAGAGTAAGCTGAGCCTCAGGGCAAGGTCTCTTTCCATGTATCCACGTTCTTTACCGTGTGAGCGAGGCGAACGCCAGCGCCGAACGTCCCGACCAAGGTCTCGCCATAGTTCCACGCGGAACGCATGACGGAGGCGCCCGCGCGAAATGTGCCACCGAGGGTAACCCGGCTCGTGTCAGCTGGGTCTAGCTCCCCGAGCGGATCCTTGGTCAGCTTCGTCGGATCACCCCATGGGCGGAAGTTCCCGTGCCCCCACTCGTCGATGTTGCCCAGCATGTCGTAGAGCCCGAACGCGTTCGGTCGCTTCTTCCCGCCCAGGTGGAGCGTGTCCTTGGAGTTCCAGCAGTACCAAGCAATGGGAGCAAGGGATGCCTGTTCGATACAGCTGCTCAGCTGGTAGTCCTCGATCCCGGTGAGGTCCTGATCGCCGCCGTAGCTCGCGGTTTGCGTGCCTGCTCGCGCGGCGTACTCCCACTCCGCCTGGGTCGGCAGTCGGTAGCCGTCGCAGTCGTAGGCGTTTTCACCCTGAGCGAGCGCTGCGGTGCCGCAGGTGAGGACGTGGATAGGAATATCGGCGGAGATCACTTCGACTTCCTTACAGTCACTGAGCTCGTAGCACTTCGGGAGCCCGTGCTGTTCACTCAGCCGATTGGCCACGCGCGCGGCCTCGTACCAGGACAAAGCAGCCAAGGGTCGCTTGGGGTTGCTGGGTTCTTCCTCGGGGAAATAGTGACCGCGTTCACTGGCCCAACTCGGACTCAGCGAGTCATCCCAGAACTCGACGCTCGCCTCGAACTGCTGGAGGATGAACGGGCGCGTGATCTGGATCTCCGCTTGTCCTTCAGCGAAGGCTGCTCGGCCCACCTCTGTCGTCGGAGAACCCTTGGTGTACTTGCCCGGCGTGATCAGACACCAGCCGGATTCACACTGCGCCGAGATGGACGCGGGTGGCGCGGAGCTGGGGGAGGCCTGCTCCCGTTCGCTACAAGCGACCGAGAGCAGACCGAATAGAACTAAGGGTGTGGGTGCGATGCGCATCGAGAGCGTCCAGTCAGTAAGTCCTGACACCGCGAGCTTGCCCCTGATTTCTCACGTACTGGGCCTTGACTGAGTTGTAGCCAAACTGCCCACCTGAGCCTAGCTCCATGGTGCTCCACGTCAGATTGAGGCCGCTACAGGAGCCGTAGTTACAGCCCTTATGATGCATCATTCGGACGTCATACATGCTCAGGCGCTCGGATGTGGTCCCCATGCGATGTAGTGCCCAAAGGAACTGGAACCAGTCGAGCTCCGTCGCATAGTTGTAGTGGTTGGAGGGACGCAAGTCGCTCGGTGCATAGGTCTCGGCCCAGCGTGACGCGTCGTGCGCATTGTGCTTGTTCGGTGGGGCCACTGCAGGAAACGGCGGTGCGTAGTATTGGAACTGCTTGTAGTAGTTGAGCGTGGACTGCTGAGTGGTTTCGTTCGCCCAGAGGCGTGTCGCCATGAACTGCGCCCAACCTTCGACGCTGGCTGCGCTCGTGCGTTCGATTGACTGTAGGCAGTGCCAGTCGTTCTGGCCAGTGACGTGGTCACAGCGCAGCTGCCACGGCGCGCTTGCAGGGTCGGGGTTTCCGTTGAAGAGATACTCGTGCTGGGGGATCCCGATCGCCGCTTCTTGAATCTGATGGCCCAGCTCATGTGCGAGCACGTACTTCCAGCGATGGTCGTCGGTGCCCGTCCAGATCTCGCCAGCGACAGTCGACCACGTGCCGCCGACCGCTTCACACTGCTGGGGAGTGTTGTAGTTGTACCCTAGGCAGCTGCCTGCTCCCGGTCCAACGTCCATGTCGTACCGACCCCCGAGCACCCATCCGCTCTCCGACGATGAGTACATTCGAGACGCGGTCGCTGCGACGTTCCCAAGCATGTGATACGGAAGGTCGGGTGCGGCGAAAGTAAAGGTGTCTCCGCGTGTTCCCGTGCGGAAGCCCTTCGTTAGGGTTACCGCGCCTTGATTGGAGGGACCAGCGGCAATGTACTCGACGGTCGCGTTCGACTCGAGGTTGTAGTAGGTGCGCTTCAGGTTGGTCGTGACTTGGACCACGTAGTCAGTTTGCTCTGCCAAATCAATTTGGGGAGAGCAACCCGACTCATCCAGATAGCCGTCCCAAAGCGTGGTGTAGAAGCAGCCGAAAGTTGAGCAACTGAGGCGCCGTACTTTGGCCTGGGCGTTGTTGGCCCAGACGGGCGCGCCGTCGTACGTCGCCGCATTGCCCGAGTCCGCGTCGAGATAGCTCGTGGTCCAAAGCGGACACACTCGATACCACGGGTCGTTGGAGAGGGTCTGCATCGCCCCTTCAGGTTGCCGCTCCAGTCCGAGGGCCTGCATGCGGTCTTCTGACAAGGACACGTTGCCCAGTTCCTCGGCGGCACCCCAGGTTACCGCAGGCTCGTAGCTGGGAGTGGAATCAGCCCCCGCACTGCCATGTCCCTGAACCGCCGCAAGTGCACGCTTGTTCTTCAGCTCGCGGGTTCTCCGTTCCACGACGTCGTCCGCGCCGACCCGACCCTCGATATCAATGCCATTGCCAGAGACGTGGCCACCGTGATGGCGGGTGATGACCTGATCCAGATCGTACGCGAAGGCCTGCTTATAGTTCGCACTGAAGTGGACGAACGCCTGGGGTGTAGCAGAGACGACCTCCGAGTCATCGGCTTGCGTGACTGCCTTCACCACCACCGAGGTCGCGTGGCTCACGCCCTTCAGGGGTAGGTCAGACAGCTTGATTGAACCTGTGACCTTATCATCTTTCTGCAGGGAAAGTCTCCCCAGGTTCACTCGCTCCATTCGATGGTCTAGACCGAACACCTCCAGCACGATGTCGGCGTCGGCGTCGGCGTTGGCAGTCACAACGTAGTCGAGGCGCGCCGCTCGGCGCGTTTGCGTCAAGTTGGACACCCACGCGACCTCAACCCTGGTTGGATCGTGTGCAGGAGCACAGGCAACCGACGGCGCTTCGGGGTCGTACCCAGGAGCGGTCCCTAGCGTAAACGCAGGAGGAACCTCTTCTGCGACAGATCCTTGGGCTTCTTCCGCGACGGCTTCCTGAGCTTCGTTCGCCGCCTGAGATGCAACAGCTCCTTCCTCCCCTTCAGCGCCAGCGACACAACCGGTCGCTGAGGCCATTGCCAGCAATCCTACGAGCCAAGTGCGAGACAGCTTTCTTTGCATGCCCGGAAGCTATGCGAACGAATGGCCGATCCACAATTTATTTCAATGTAGCAACTGCTCAGATCTTACGAATTGGCTGAATCTGTGCGGGATTCACGAGACCGGGTGGATCTAATGGGTTGATTCTCGTCCCGTTTCTCCCTGCGGTCCAGCGTTCCAGTTGGTCATGCTGATGCCGCGTGGTCGCGGAACGATCGTCGATGCGCCGACGGCGATCAGAAGATGTTTCGAGGTCTACATTTCGGCGTGACCTATGGTACCGCGCGGATTACCCTGGGGCGCGGATGGAGACTGGGGTGAGGATCAGCCACCCACCAGAAATCCGCGCACCACTTTGGCTAAGCGCTCCGGCTGATCAAACGGCAGCCCATGACCGGCATCCGCGATCTGCTCGACGCGAACTAGCGGATTAATGCTCTGCAGTTCGTGCGCCATCTCCAGCGTGACTACCGGCTTGTCGCCAATCACGAGCAGCGTCGGCACGTCGATGGCGCGCACCAGCTGGCGATAATCGGGATTGGGGGGAGAGAGCACCTCGCAGGCGGCCAAGCTGGTGTTCAAGCGCGCCTCTGCCTGGATCTCAATCAGCTCCCGCGAGCGCCCACCACTGCGTGCTAGCGCTTTGGCAACGAGCTCGTCCTTGGTGCACTTCAGCGCCTCACGGTGCTGCTCTGCGACGCCGCTCTCGAACACTTCTTGTTGATACGCCGGGCTGAGGAACGTCGGATCCACCAACACCAGCTTGCTCAACAATCCAGGCGCCAAGCTCGCCACGAGGGCGGCCGTCATCCCGCCCATCGAGTGACCTAGCAGCACCGGCCGCGTGAGCTCCAGCGTTTGCATCAACGCGAGCACATCGCTCGCCAAGTGCGGATACAGATACCCACTCTCCGGCGCGCTCGACCCACCGTGCCCCCGTGCATCCGGGAGGATCACGTCGAACTCCGCCTCGAGCATCCGCGCGATCGGCGTCCAACACGCGCCGCTCCCCATCAAGCCATGCAGCATCACCAGCGGCGGCTTGTCTCCGCCGCTTCGCAAATAGGCGACGCTGACGTCGTTCACATCGCAGCGCCTGCGGGTCCACATGGGTGCTCCTTACGCTGGTGTCCCCCTCACCCCAAGCCCTAGCGCGATCCTGCGTGGACGAGCGCCTAGATGCATCGCGCCCATGCGTATACTGTGGCGCATGGCCAACTCGACGCCTGCGTGGGCCGCCCTGGTGTGCATCGGCGCGCTCGGTTGTAGTTCCGATGGCCGTTCCGCAGCCACGGAACCTGACGTTGACCCCGCAGACGTGACCTGCGAGACGCCAGCGAAGTTCGGCTGCCTGATCTCCACGCAGTGCCACGACTTCTACACGAACGCATCGGTCGAGCTGGCGCGCACGATGTGCGAGGAAAAGCACGGCCACGCGTATGAAGGCGGGTGTCCCACTTCGTTCGAGCACTGCTGTGTCGTGGTCACCGGCGCCAACGAGCTCCCCGAAGGCTTTTGCATCCTGGACGACAATCCTCAAGCGCAAGGCTACCAGGCCTTCTGCGAGAGTGATCCCGAGCCCACGTTCTATTGCCAACGCTGAGCGAGGCGCGTCGCGGCTCGCAACGTCCGCTGAGACCGTGCGGTCTCAAGAAAGTGTCTGAGCACCCACAAGGAGCATTGTCGACACGCGCGAACACTGCTTAGCGTTCGAGCATGCGTATTCTCCCTTCTCTCCTCGCAGGCGCCGCGTGCGCGCTCCTCACCTTCAGCTGCGGCAGTGACGACGACGGTGGCTTCACCGACGGAAACGCCGACCCCCAACGCGCCGAGTGCGAAACCAAGGCGGTGATGAGCTGCATCAGCAGCAACGGCTCGTGCCACGAGTGGTACTCGGACGAGGCCGCTGACGCCATCTACTCCACCTGCGTGCAGCTCGGCGACGTGATCAGCGACAACCCCTGCCCAGCGCGCTACTCCGAGTGCTGCATCCACGTCGAAGGCTCCTACGACTACCCCGAAGGGATCTGCGTCTCCGCCGACGACCCCGACCTCGCCGAGTTCAGAGGCTACTGCGAGAGCACCGAAGAGAAGCCCGAGAAGTGGTGCGGCGGTTGATCCTCACGGTGCCGTGAGTTTCGTTGTCGCATCATTCGGGTTTGGGGGTGAGGGTGCGACTGGAGAGGCTCCGGCTGATCAGCTCTTCCGCGTGGAAGGTACGATGTGCCGCTCCATATGCAGCAGGAAGTCCATCTTGCCGATCTCGAGTCCCGCGCGTCGCAGCAGCGCGTAGGCCATGGTCACGTGAAAGTAGAAGTTGGGCAGGATCCAATCCCGGATGTCTTCCTCGGCGGACATCACGAGGCGGACGCCGTTGGGTAGGGTCAGGTCGACCTCGTCGTCCGGCGCGAGCCAGCTACTCGTGTCGCTGGCTTCGACCCGAGAACGCACCGCAGCGATGCGCTCTCGAACTTCCTCGAGCGACCGGTACGCTTCCGTTTCCAAAGGGACGGCCTCTCCGCCGACCTGTTGCAGCGCCAGCAACGCTTGATTGAGGGCGACGCGCAACTGTAGCTCGAGGTGAAACATGTCCTCGGCCAGCCTGGCCTCGAGCACGTCGTCGCCCAGCCCTGCGGACTGCGCCTTCGCGACAAGCCCGTCGAGCGTTCCCAGCATGTCGACAAACGCTATTCGGGCGGAAACTGCGTACTGCTCGGCCTGCTTCACCAAGTCGCGGATAGGCGCCGCGGGTTGCTGTGTCAATCCCCCTTACTCGGCCAGCAGCTCGCCCAAGGTCAGCGGCCGAAGTACTGCAGGCAGAACTCACCCGAGCGCTCATCGACCAGCAGGGAGAGGACGCCCGATTCCAGTGGGGTGCTCAGGCGAGTGCCGCCTTCAGGGGTGGTGTTGAAGAAGGAGCCGTCGATCGCGCCGCAGCGTTTCCCCAGGGTACGAGCCAGCGCCGTGCCGTGTCCGATGGTAATGGTCCGCTCGAGGACTCGGGCATCCGTGCGCGTGCGTTCGTCCTCGAGTTCGAGGAACGCGGGCTCGCTCTGGATGCGCTGATGGGCAAGCACGACGTCGGGTGTCCACTGCGCGACGCAGCGATAGCGCCAAGGGTCATCTTGGGGCTGAAAGTACGGGTCCTGGATCCAGGCTGGCCGACCACCGATGCGGGTCGTTGGGGCGGGTCTTGAGAGAGCGCTCTCCCCCTCCTCCTTCCAGCCCGTGACGACCACGCTGGCGCCCGGGCGCGCCTCCAACTTCGGATGGATCGTGGGCGTTGCGACGGCGTTCTCCACCAGGACGACACGCGCGATGACGTCGCCACCCGGCTCCACGGCGTGCATGTGGCACTCCATCATCGTTTCCGTGTTGGTACAGAGGAACGAGTACAGCACCGTGCCCGCACCACCGAGGTCAAGCCGCCCCTCGGCGTGCTGCCATTGTCCAATGAACGTGAGCGGCTCCTTGCACGAACCGCAGTCCGGCCACACTTCCAGCGGAAGCCCCCAGGGTGCGCCCCCAACGCGATCCAGGGCATGTCGGTGGTCTTGATCGGCGCAGAGGAGCTCGAGTTCCCAGATGGGGTTGTGGGCGAGAAGGGTCTTCATCCAGCTGTTCGACTCTATACTGTTCCGCGCATGTCCGAGCCGCCTTTCAAGCGCCGTGCGCTCGCAGCAGCGCTCGGGTGGCGCACCGATGGACTCGAGCCGAAAGACTACAACCTGCTCGCTGGCAACTGGCGTGGGCGCCTGGGAGCCGTGTTCGACGATCTAACGGTGCCTGAAATGGCGCGCCTCGCGGAGCTGTGGTGGGCGCGGGCGCCGCGCCACGTCGTCGAGAACGAACACCTGAAGAGGATCCACACATACATCGCTGACGAGGATGCCTCGATGCTCGGAATGCTACTATCCGCGGTTGGCAACATGAGTGTCGTTGCCTCACGGAAGTTCTTCGCAGAGCTCGAGCGGCAGACGCTCGAGGTGATCGCGATCTTGTTGGGGAGCGAGCCCGCCGCCGCACTCCCCGGCACAGCTGAGTGGGCGAACGCCAGACCAATGCCAACCCGCTCGACCTTCGTCGCCGCCGCCGCCTCCTTTGGTGATCCCGCCGCAAGGGCGCTGACCAAGCGCATTCCCCAAGCGGAGGGCAGCCATCGAGAGCGCCTGGAGCGTCTTTTTGCCAGCAGCACTCCCCACAGCGTAGTGCAGCTCGCCTGCAGCGAAGTGCTCCGCCACGAAACACAACTCACGCGCATCCTTGACGAACTCGACCTCCCACACACCTCGCTGCGGCACGTGCACGACTTCGTCGCCGGGCGCCGCGTAGTGGGCAGCCTAGAGTCGCTGACCGAGCCCCTCTTCGAGGCGCTCCACCGCTACGACGATCCCGACGCTGCATACAGTGTCTCCGATCATCGCAACTACAACTACGGCGAAGGCCTCGGCACCGCGCTCTGCGCCATCAACGCGCTCCACCGCGGCGAGCAACGTGACGTGTGTGAGCATGCGGCGTACTGCATGGCGATCCTGGTGAAGGCGGCGCCTTGCTTGCTTTGGGAGATGCGTGAGCAGGCTAGGCGGATGTGGGCGGGGTAGGGCTGCCCAGGGGCAGAATTGGACGGTTGGCAATGCGGAGCGAAGTACACACTATTTACAACTCTGGTGATCGGAGCCTCACTGTTCGCCTCGAACCGGTGGGGCTCCAGGATGTCGTGAGTCCCGAGCAGTCCATCTGCGCCTTCGCCATCGGTGAGGCCCAGCCAAGGCTTGAGGTCCAGCGCGGAGCCGACCTGGTTGTGATCACCGTTCCGTCTGGGGTCGATAGCTTTCTCTCCACTGAGCACCCGTGCTCTCCCCCACCCAAAGCAGCGAGCTATCTCAACCGGTTTCGCCTCGAGACGATGGGTGTGGCGCAGAAGACGTGCGCGCTATTTGGCTGGGTCACTGCCGCGCGGCACTGCCGAGTGTTGTCCGATGCACCGAGTTGGCCACGACGGCGCGTGAGGGCCGCAATCAAGTCGTACGGAAGCTTTGCCCGCGAAACCGGGGATCACCTCGATGCTGCGCCACCCGCGGAGTGCGTTAGCGCCCATGACGTGCTCCTGCGTGCTCACGCCTGCGTCGCAGGTTACGGTGACCCGAGCGAGCTTGCACGCACGGCGTTGCTTCACGTCGCGGAAAGGGGATGCGATCTTCCGCGTGACCTCCCTTTGTTGGATTCGCAGCGCTGGTCCGCACCTGACGTTCAGGCGGAGGCTCGATGGATACGCCGTGTGTTGCAGGCCATCCGCTCAATCGAGATAGCGCTCGCCTGGGGGGAGCTGATGGGCCCTCGTCGCTCTTCAGCGAAGCTATACAAGCTGCTGGAAGACACCTCCTGGCTGCACGAAGCTGAGGACTTTCTGGATGCGGTGTTTACTGGCGACGAGTTCCATCCGAACGGGCTACAGAGTATTCTTGCTTAGAGCCGGCATCTCGTCCCAAGTGCGTCCTTCGAGTAGGCGGCCGGCCTTCTTCTTGTTCTTGCCGCCCCACTGCTTGAAGAAGAACGCGACTCGCGCTTGACGACATTGATCGCGAATGTCGGTGATCCACTCCTCTTCAACCGGGCGCGCTTTGGGGCCGGATTCACCGCCGACGATGGCCCAGTCGATGCCGCGCAGATCAAGGTTCGGGAGCGGGCCGAGCAGCGGCTCGAGGGAGAGGAACTTCGTTTGGGCGTCGGTCTCACGTAGGCAGTCGATCCGGAATGCGTACTTCGCCGACTCGACGCTTACCCCCATCCACACGTTGCTCGGCCAGTCGAGCTTGGACGACACCTCCACGAGCCGCTCCGCGCGCTTCGTCAGCACGTGGAAACGATGCCAGTGTGCGTGACGCATGACCTCGAACACCTGTTGGATATAATCGAGCGGCACATCCTTGTGGAAAAGGTCGCTCATCGAGTTCACGAAGATGGTCTTCGGCCGCTTCCACCCAAGTGGCACATCGAGCATCTGCGGCTGCAACGTCAACTCGAACCCGTTGCGATAGTTGGGCTGCCCCATCGCGTGCAGCCGACGCGCCATGGTCTCCGCGTAGCAGTACTTGCACCCCGGGCTCAGTTTGTTGCAGCCCGTCACCGGGTTCCAGGTTGCTTCCGTCCACTCGATGCCGGATCCGAGGGCCATGTAGCCACGCTCTGGTGGGCCCCGGACCGCCGCAAGGGCTGAATATGTCCTACCGCGCGCTTTTCCCGGTGGCCCTTGTCTTGCGCCGGTCCTAGCATGAAACCTCCATGGCCCGGCGAATCTATCCTCGACCTCCCATCGTGGAAGCGATCATCGAGTTCCGCCTCCTCGGCGAGATCGAGGCGTCGGTGATCGTCGATGCCATCCGATCCGAGTTGGGACATGAGTACAGCGAGAGTGAGGACACCGAGAGCGCTTTGGTTGCTGATGCGTCGTTCTTGGTGTCCCGGAGTCGTCTCCGGTCGATTGGTTGCGCGCGGTCCTACATGTCCGTTCACGCCCTCGCGCCGTACCCCGGCTGGGAGGAATTCCGAGAACAAGCGCTAGCGGCTGCGCATGCGCTTGCCAAAGGAATAGAGGGAGTAAAGGCGGGCGCATTGGTCGTTCGTTACGTTGATCGAATTCGTTTGCCCATGGAACCGGAGGCGGGGTTCAGCGAGTACTTCACGATATTCCCCATGCGGCCCGCCGCTCTCCCCGAAGCGCTGGCCGGGTTTCGCTTCGACACGGAGACCCGAAGCAAGGAGGGGGTTATCGCACGCCTCACCGTCACCTCTGAACCCGACGACGACCACGACGGAATGACCGTTGGATACGACCTGCTGTTGCTCCGGCACGGCGCGGAGTGGTCTCTATCAGATGACTCTTGGCTGCCAGTCGTGGAGGAGCTGCACGTCCGCCAACGCGAGATCTTCGAACAGTCAATAACTGACAGGATGCGGGAGCTGTTTTCGTGAATGCTGCAGCCGATGATTTTGCCGTCACTCGTTCATTTCCACGCAGCAAAACGAAGATCTATCGTGTTGCTTCGGTGGTCAGACCCTTCGGAGGAATTGAGGGGGGCCTTACCGCCACGTCGTTAAGCGCTCAACCCAAGAGCTCGGCGTTTGCTTGGCTTGATCATGTCTATTCGCTGACGGCCAAGAACGAGTCTGACGCAGCGATAGACGTTCTCTTCCCAAAGATGGACAAGCTCTTTCGCGAAGGGCACTTCGACACGGCTGATGATGTACTGCGCGCGGTTGATGTTGCGCGCCTCAACACGAGCTTGATGGTTGCGGTGCTTGCAATAACACGTCCCGCGAAAGCGTCGCTACCACAGCGCCAGGTATTGCTGCAGCGCATCGAACGCCGGCTTCGTGAGCTAGAACCCGACCGGGTTGAACGACTACTTCGTAGAGTGCGCTAGTTGAGCAGATGACGGAGGCAAACTTCGACGAAGAGGTCCCATTCCAGGACCACCCAGCGCTCGCGGCGGCGGTGATATGCCGTACGGACGAGGGCAACCTCCACACAGGGATCCTTCACAAGAGCGATGTCTCCCCCGAAGTGCAGGTGCTCCACCTAGGGTGGCAGAACTACGTGAGCGACGCTTGGGAATGGTGCCGGCTCTGGGCTGCACCGGACGAAGAACCAGAGGTTCTTCGCGCCGTGAGTGGGGTCTGCCGGCTGGTGTGGTCGACTTTTCAGCAGACTCGAAAGTTTCCGTACGGACTTGGACTCGACGGAGTTCGCTTCGACGGGTCGGGCGCACTAATCCTGGAAGGAAGCGCAAAAGGGCTCACGTGCGCGACGTTCGTCCTCGCAGTCTTCGCGCGGGTGGGGATCGATTTGGTGGACGTGGCGACGTGGCCGCGCCGCATCGACGAGGATCTCGCCTGGCTTGATAGCCTGGAAGTCTTCCTGGGTCCCCGTCAGCGCCCCGTGTTGGATCGGTTGAGGGAAGAGACCAAGGCTGGGCAGATTCGGATCAGGCCTCATGAGGTTGTCGGAGCTTGCGCTTTGGACTCACCTGCCCCCTTCGAACATGCGGCCGCCGCGGGCGCCGTGGTGCTAGGGCGACTCGCATAGAACCCCGACGGCGCGGCTGTGTCCGCACGGGTACGGCGACGTCGCCCGACTCATGGTCTCAGAAGACCGCTTGCAGGACCTCCTTGCCCTGGAGCTTCGCAATCCAGCGACCGAGCGGAGACCAAGTTCGATGCTTTAGGATCGGGTCTGGGGGTGAGGTGGGTCGAAGCACGGCGTGTTTCGACGTGGTGTGCCATTCAGATGGCCGTTGCGTTGTGCAGGCCGCGACGGAGATCAATCGGCGCCGAACCTGTCGCCTACACGAACCCCGGGCTAACAAGTTCTGAGAACTGTGGCGCGTCTTGCAACTCCGTGGGGGCTTGCTAGACACTGCGATTAGCACTCGCCGCACGACGAACGAGCGAAGGCTCCGTGCGTCCCGCGGTCCACCGCGTAAGGGCACGCATGTACTCCGTCGATTTCCCAACCGACAAGTCTGACTCCCAACTCGAAGTCCTGAAAAAGCTTGGGGAGGTGACTGACCCCGAACTGAGGGCGCATCTACGGGCGTTGGTGCCGGTGACAGGCGAGCAGCGGGTCCCGATATGTGGTCGCATCGATATTGCAAGAGACCTCGACATCCCCCAACCGAAGCTAAAGCCGAGCGACAGCGTCTCCTTGCTTCAGGAGACTATCGACTTGGACACCCTCCTCGCTCGACTTGAGTCTGCCCTTGCCGGAGACGCTTTGGTGATAGGAGGTGTTCCGCTCCTCCATCACGGCATGGACAGCAGGTGGGGCTGTAGTCGTTCTGTGGACGACTTCTCGGAGTACCGCTCAAGTTGGCCACTCGTGCGGTACGCACCGAGTGAGCCAACCAAGAGTACCTTTCGTTTCCCAGGGGCAATAGCAGCTGAGGGCGAACGCGGCGCCTTCGATGGGCTCAGCGACTGCATTGCGGAGGTGATGGGGTTTCCTAATAGCGGTCTTGGGATCGATCTGCGGTTCAGTAGATTTCAAATCGAGGTGTGGGACTACCGTGGCACCTTCCGGATTTCTAGAGTCGCGGACACCTTGGAGATTAAGGTTGAACCTCCAGATGATCCGGATCTGATGTTCTCCTTCGTCGCGTACGACGAGCGAGATACCCATCGAGCGAGTTACCGGCAACCATCGATAGTTGAAGTCGCCGTTGTCGGATGTATCACCCGCTTAAACGCGTCTCTGACACATCGCGGTCAGCTGGTGTGTGAACGGCTGATAACCCAACGGTCGACTCCGTCGCTCGCCTCCGAGTTGGTCTCTCGGCAGTCAATCGTTGCTGATGTTGCGCTGGGATTTGTCAGAGATGTGGAGCTTCGCGGCCTGATTGCGCGGGACCTTGACGAATTCGATAGAGCCTCGGCGGCAGGAGCGAGCAAAGCCGCGGTACTCCTTGCTGGATCGGTGATCGAGTCGGCGCTCCTCGACGTACTGGGCAGGAATCAGAAGAGTGCGGTGAGGTTACTTGGCAAGAAATGGCCAGAAAGGGCCTCGCTGAAGGACTTAATCACTGCGTGCTCGCAGGCAGAGGTACTCTTACCTAATGGCAGTACGGTGGCAATCCTGCCGCCTCTGACGAGCACCAAGGGTATGATCGTAATTGACCACCGAGATCTGATCCACCCTAGAGCAGAGATACGAGGAGCCGTTGCTCCTGATAGCAACACCGTTACGACGATGAGGGGTGTCGTTGGAGAGATCTTGCGTGACTTGGCGAAGGCCGACGCTGATGGGGTGCTCGCTCGCTACGAAGGTACACCTCCCTAGGGCCGGGTCCAGTCGGCGACCCAGAGCGGGTTGACGCATCGTTGACATCGCAGCGAATCGGAGTGGCGCCGCCACCATGCGATACGGAAGCTGCCATGGAAACCTCAATTTGGAAGGTCCACAGCAGCGTTGCAGCAGAGGTACACGAACAGCAGTAGTATGCCTTGGCCGACAACCACGTCTGGGGATTCTACTTCGATGTAGATCATCCAGAGCGCCAGAAGGGTGCCGGGAATGAGCGTCAGGATGAGCCAGCCGGCACTCGAGGAATATACGATCTCTGCCGTCGCGAAGTTTGCCCAGCCGAAGGACACTGCGTTCCCGGTGCTTATCATGAGCCGTGTTGCTCCTTCGGTGGAGTGTTGGCTCCACCGCACTGACGCTGCGTGGAGTCGGCATACCAAGATCACGCAAAGGGCTACGAGTGGGTATCGCAGCAAGTTGGGAACGCGACCCGCTGCTGCCACCACCGATTCCGCGGCCGTTGGGACGACAGTTGTAGTCACGCTACCGATCGTCACCACAATCCCGACTATGGTAGCAACCGTGTTGATGTGGGTGGCAAGGTGGGAGGAGGACGCGAACCCGTCGTTCCAACGATAGGGCATGATGTACCATTTGACCCAGAGGGATCGCGGTTTCGCAAGGCACACCAGCGATTGAATGCGAGGCCATGCGCGCCGGGCCTCCCATCTCGTCACTCCATGACTCTACACGGCAACAGCGGGTTGTTCTGTTGAACTCGTGGAGTCGTCTTCTGGTTCGGATTTGCCGCCGCGGCGGGTTTGGAGGAAGCCCAGGGCGCGGAGGGTGTTGCGGTCGCTGATGTTGGCTTGGGCGATGGCGCTCCACTCCAGGTACCAGGCCCAGACGGCGGCTTCGCGGGAGTCGACTTCTTCTGCGCTGGGGGCGATCGGGGTCGGTTCCTCGCGGATGGTGCTGATCGTCTCCAACAGGTCGTTGGCTTCCTTGACGACGGGGGCGGTGAGGCCGCGTTGGGTCAGGAGCTTGCGGGCTGCTTTGGACTCCGCGTCGGTCTTGGCTTCGAGCTTCGCCAGGCGCTCGAGGAAGACGCCGACGGAGTTCACGACGTCGAGGCCTTCGGTCTGGCTGAGGTTCAGGAACATGCTGTCGTGGATCGCCGGGTAGTGGCGCTGCAGACTGGCCTTTACCACGGGGAACCAACGGTTCTCCCACTCGTCGAGATCGCGCAGCGTGTGGGGGCTCGCGATGCTCAAGCCGCGCTCCACGCGCACGGCGCGCATGTTCTTGAGCAGCTCCCAGCCTTCATCCAGATCTTGCTGCGTGAAGCCGAAGGCGGCGAGGACGGAGGCCGCGCGCGGATTCGCGAGGCCGTGGAGGAAGGTGACGACGCGACGTGCTTTGTCGCCAACTGTCATTCGTGCCATGAGTTCTCCTGTTCTTGGTCGTGAGGACCTTGGTCGAGTTGCGAGCCTCTGCGCTCGCCGGGTTGGATCACTGACTCGGAACGTGGAGGAACGTTTCCG
>JBFXBK010000092.1:0-26281 GCA_050183255.1 Polyangiaceae bacterium
TGTCTGCGTAGTAGAGCGAGGGCGCAGCGGCGCAGTCCGCCAGGGTGAATGTCCGCCCCGCTGCCCACTCCGTTTCCTGGAGGAAACTATCCATGAGGTTGTAGGCGGTGTCGAGTCGCGCCCGGCTCTCCGCGACACCATGGGGATCGCGACAGCCTTCGGGGCGAAGGTTGTCGGTCACGACTTTGCTCATCGGCTCCATGACGTAGAGGTCGAAGAAGCGATCTCTCGCGCGAACCGGGAGCGCTTCGAGCGGGACTTCCGGAACGAGCATCGCGGCGCTCGGTTCGTGTCGCGCCAGGTATTCGATCAGGATGCTCGACTCCAGAATCGGCCGTTCGTGGGCGCTGTCAGTCAGTACCGGGAACTTTCCGAGGGGATTCAACTTCAGGAACTCGGAGCGCTGTTCGGCCGCCATCAAGTCGACGACGCGCTTCTCGAAGTCGAGTCCGGCCTCGTAGAGGGCGATCAACGCTTTCCAGCAGTAGGACGAGAGCGGGTGATAGTAGAGGGTGTAGGCCATACTCACGCGAGCTCCTCGATGGGGCAGCCTGGTAGCGACCAGCGGTAGCCGTTGCTGCGAAACGGGAGTTCGAGCTCGCGGCACACTTCCTCGATCATGTCGGGGGTGAAGAAGTAGTTCTTCAAGGCGCAGATGCGCCCGTCGCTTACCTCAAGTCTGGTGACGGCTCGCACTGCTTCTCCGTCACCATGCGCGTACCACGACAGCAAGAGCGGTTCCCCGCGGCAAATGCGTAGCTCCAGGCGCGCGGGTGTCGGCTCTATTCCAGCCATGTAGCGGGCCTCGATTCCACCCAGTTGATCTGCGCGCGCCATGATCTTGCTGCCGAACAGCATGCCCTGGAGCACGTTTCCATCATCGGGCCCTTCGATGCTGGCACCCATGACCTCGATCGCCGCGTGATCGAGCAAAAGCGCGGTGATGCCAGGGATGTCGTGGCGGTTGAATGCGTCGCAGAACGCTGTAACCACTTCAGGCACCGCGCGCCGGGTCACTTCAGGTTCCGGCTCGGCCAGCTTGCTGCGGCCCCGGTGCAGCGCCGCCTTGACGGCGCCAACGGTGGTTGACAGTGCCTCGGCGATTTCGTCGAGGCTCAGGTCGAAGACATCCTTCAACACGACCGCGGCGCGTTCTTGGGGACCGAGTTGGCTGACGAGCGTTGCCGCGGCCTCGCGCGTGCCCTGGAGATCCGGAGCGCCCTCGCTGGATGTTTGGGGGGTGAGGGTGCTTCGTTCTCTGCGGACGCGGTCAATCCACAAGTTCGATGCCACCCGAAACAGCCACGCTCGCGGATTGGGGGGTGCGTGGGCCATCCGGCTCAGGGTCGTGAAGGCTCGAGCGAGGGCGTCCTGTGTCAGATCCTCCGCGTCCCACGGCGTGCGGGTTAGGTAGCGACAGTAGCGATACAGCTCCGGGCGCAAGGGTTCGTAGACGGTCAGGAAGCCGTGCCAGGTGCGTCGCGCATCCTTGGTGAGGGCTTCCAGCTCACGGTTCGAATCAGTCATGGCGGAACAACGGGTGAGTAACCCGGAAGGATACTCCGGACGCTGACTTTTTTTAGCGACCGCCCCGCAACACCTCGACGCTCCTAGCCCTTGCGAGGGCGAGCCACGACGCGCACCTTGCCGCTGGTGCCACCGCCGCAGTAGAAGTTCTCTTCATCTGCGTCCAACCCGGACACGATGGTTCCGTGGGGCATGCGAAGAGCCTGCTTCACCCTGCCCGAGTTAGGGTCGATGTTGCGGATCTCGCTCTGCTCTTCCTCCCAGGTGGCGTGCCAGAGCTCGCCATCGACCCAAGATACCCCAGTGACGAAGCGATCCGACTCGATGGTACGTAGTACCTCCCCGGTTTCGGGATCGACCTGCTGGATCTTGCGCTCGTTGTAGCGACCAATCCACAGCGAGCCTTCGGCCCACGCCATCCCCGAGTCCGAGCCAGCCCCCGGCGCGGGCAGGCTCACCACCAGCTTGCCCGTCGCGGCCTCGATCTTGTCGATGCGTGCTTCGGCCAGCTGGTAGATGTACTTGCCATCGAACGCCGTTCCGGCGTCACACGCGGCGTCCAGTGTGCGCTCGGTGCGCCCGCTCTTGGGGTCCAGCCCGATCAACGTCGAGCCGGTGGCCGCCCACACGAGCTGACCGTCGAACATCACGCCATTGACGCGGGGAAAATCCGGGGTGCCCCCGAGTTCTCGAACGATCTCCGCGTCCGTGGTTTCTTGCTTCATCGCCGCTACGGCTCCACTGTCTGTTTGCATCGTCTGCTCCCTTGCTTGAGTCACCTAGGTTCTAGCTGTCGGTGACGTTGAGCGGGAGTAACAAGGTCGTCGTGAATCCGCTGAGTGGGGCAGAAACCCAGCGCTGCGCACGGCCCCGCCCCACAGCGCGCACCTGATCGCCAGCCTCCAGCTCGGCGAGCGAACGCTGGACGTTGCGCTGGCTCTCGCCCAGCGCCAACCCAAGCGCGGAGGTCGACCACGCTTGGCCATCTGCGAGCAGCGCTTGGAGTGCCCCGGTGCTGCCCGGCAGGGGAGGCAAGAACAGCACCACCTCTTCCCCTGATCGCGGTACCAGTCTGAAGCCGGTTGGAGTGGCTTCGAGGCCGCAGACGGGACGCACGAGCTTTCGCAAGCGGCCAATTTCCACGCGCAAACGAGCCCGGTGAGTATCATTGCTGCGGCGTGCGCCAAAAGCTTGAGTGATCAGCGCCTCCCGCGTGGTGCCATCAGGGTGCCGCGCCAGTCCCTCGAGGAGCGCAAACAGCACCGGTCGCCTAGCGAGCTTCACGCTCTTGGTGCCACTCTTGAGGGACCGGCTGCAGCCATCTACGATCAGCGCGCCTCCTGCGAACAGCGCCTCCACGTCGGCTAGGGTCAGCAGCGCTTCGCGGTCCCGTCCCAGTAGCCTTGCAGCAGGGCGCGCGGCGAGCTGGCGCGCTGACTCGACCTCGAGGCGTAAGGCAGGGATCCGAGCGGCATCCGCCAGAAGCAGGGCCTGGTCCAGAGTTGCGGCGGCTTCCGCCGCCCGCACGCGGCGCTGCTGAAGCTCGGCTCGGCACAGCGCTGCGATCGCCCTTAGCGCAGCGGGCGCCTCGTCCAGCTCCAGGGGCTCGAGCAGAGCGCTCGCGGCGTCGACGCGCCCTAGCAGAAGCGCGCGACGCACCAGCAACAGCCGCCCGTGGAGCGCGTTTCGCGCGTCGCCCCGAGCCTCCAGCACGCGCAGCGAACTCTCAAAACCCTGCGGAAACGACTGCAGCTCGCGGGTCGCGAAGCAGACTTCAGCTTCGGCGAGCTGACACCTCGCCTGGGCGACCGCGGCGCGTGCCCCAAAGCGACGCCTCGCGAGGCGAAGCAGCGCACGCGCCTTCCCGTGGTCCCCCAACTGGGCCATCGCGATGCCTCGCATCGCCACGGCGGGTGCGTCTTCCCGCAGCGAAATCCGCTTGAGGGCACTGAGTGGATCTCCAGCAGACAGGGCACGTGCCGCAGCGTTCAGCAGGGAATCCACGGCGGGAGGCTACGCTGAAATTTACAATTCCGCATCTCTGCGAAGTGCTGGACGCCTAGTTCGTGCTCGCGGAGCGCATGCGCTCGAGCAGCACTTGCTCACACGCCAACACGCGCTTCACGCTCAGCTGATAACCCTTCTTTGGCGATCCCTGGGGCGTCCAGGCGAAGCTGCGCCACAAGGCCAGGGACGCCGGGCCTTCCAGGATCCCTTGCATGCGCCGTCCGAGATCGATCACATACGTGCAAAGCCCGATCGCCTCGCGGAGCTCGAGGTCCTTCAGCCAGCTCTCAAGGCGGCCTTCTTCGAGCTTCAGCTGGTGAGCATGAGCTAGATCCTTGAGGAAACCGAGCTTCAGGCGTTCGGCTCGCGCCTTGTCGGCCGGCCCAAGCTTCTTCGGCTTCAGGTACGGGACGTCTACTAGCCAGCTGCACATCGGGCAAAAACAGTGGGCGTCGGGTGAATACAGCCGCTTGCCGGGGTTGGGGGTGAGGTCGAAACTGCTCTCCAGATAGGTCGAAAACAGGTTGCTGAAAGCGGTGAGGTGTTCACGCCCCGGCCGCGTGTGGGGCGGCAAGTTCTCGTAGTGCTCCGCGATCCAGCCGTAAGCAGCGTCCTGCATGCTAGCGAACTGGTGCGCCGATGCCGGGGTGATGAACCCGGCGTCGAACGCGCTCTCCACCCACTTCAAGAGCGCATAGCTCTTGCCCTGGAGCTCGATGGCGAGCTCGATTTCTTGTGCTTTCAACATCTGCAGCACCCCACTCGCGGCGGAGTGTAGCGTCGGTCGGCGAGCTGTCGAGCGACTAGCGCCGATTCAGATCCGCGCGGAGCTCCATCAGGAGTCTACCGAGCCAGTTCTCGCCGCTGCCGTCACCTGGAGGTTCGCCTCACCCCCAAATGCGCGGCACCTGGAGGTGACGCCTGGAGCGAATCCAGCTGTTTTGGGCCACGTCGAGGCTGGCGTGGGGCTTGCTCTGGCGGGGGAAGGTGCGGGGACAACAGGAGAAGTCGTCATGCAGAAATGGATCACTGGGGCTGTAGCTGTGGCTTGTGCGTTGGGGGCGACGGTGCTCGCGCCGAGGGAGGCGAAGGCCTCCGATGCGTACTGCAGCAAGTACACGGGGCACATCGTCGACCAAACCGCGATCTCCAAGCACTCGTATCGCGGCAAGCAGAAGCGCGATGTGTCCAAGCTGACGGCGGCCGTGTTACACCAGATGGGGTTCCAACGCGGAAATGACCCGAAGAAGTACAAGAACGTGAAGGCTCACTACGTGGTGCTGCCGAACGGGACCATCGCGGAGAACCACCCGGTGGAGTACTACCTGCCGGCTTCGGATGGGCTGAGCAAGCTCGGTGTAGCCATCGAGTTTGCTGGCAACTTCAAGAGCGTCAACGGCAAGTGGTACAAGGGAGACAAGTTTGGTCGGGATACACCGAGCGCCGAACAGATCGCTGCTGGTCGTTGCTTGCTAGTTTATCTGCAGGGAAAATTGCCAGGTATGGAGCACGTGCTGGCGCACCGACAGTCCGGGGCGCAGCGGCAGAACGATCCGGGACCGGAGATCTGGTGTGGTGTCGCCGAGTGGGCGATCAAGTACCTGAAACTGAAGGACGGTGGCCCCGGCTTCAAGGTGGGTAACGGGCGCCCCATCGAGCCGAAGTGGCGTACCTGGTGTGCCAACTGAGTGCTCCGGCTGAGCCTCAACCGCTGGAAGCGGAGGGCGCCGGCGCTGCTGGCTTGGCTGCCGGCAGCGTCGTGCTGATGGTCGCTTCGCTGAACGTTGGCGGCTTGAAGCCGCGGTAGGAGGTGCCGTTGCGCACCACGCAGCGCTTGAGATTTGGGTAGGCATCGGCGCCGCTCATGATCACGTTCTGAACAGTGCCCATGTCGTTGATGCGTATCAGCGCGGAAACGTTGACCGCTTGAGGCGCGTTCTCGCCTTCGTTGTTGCGCCAGCAAGAAGCCATCAACGCACGGAAGCCAGCGGCGGCGGTTGGCGTTGGAGCGCCGGCAGGCTCACTCGCCGTCGGTGCTGGCTCTGCGCTCGAGCTGCTGGTGGGGGTCGCGGCTGGCTTGTCGCTCTTTGGTAGCGCCGCGCGCGAGGTGCTCGTTGGAATAACCACGGACGACTCGCTTGGAGCGGCGGTGGGTTCGACATCGGTTGGCTTAGGTTCCGCGCTAGCCGTGCTCGCGCTGGAGGCTGCCTCGGGTTCCTCCCACGGCGCCCACACCCAGAGCCCACCGACGCCCAGCGCGCCGAGCAGAAGTAGCGCGCCTGCTCCCAAGCCGGCTACGAGCAACCAGGAGCTGCCTGATTTCTCGGGCTTGGGGGGGAGAGTGTTTCCTGGAGGATTCGCGAGAGGCGAAAACGTGTTGGGCGAGTCAGTCGCGGGAAGCGTGACATAAGACGGCGCCGCCGTCGGTATGCCGCGGTCCGGTGCCGTTGGTCCGAGCGCCGAGGGTGGCGCCTGCTGTGGTGCAGGCGCAGCCAGCGTCGACTGATTGGCTGTGGGGCTGTACGCTGCGCCCGGGCCGCTGTTCGCGGTGAGAGTCACGTATGCGGCTCCAGACGGCACCGGAGGAGTCCCGGCGTGGACTGCGTCTCCCGCCGCGAGTAGTGGGAGCACGGCTTGCACCGCCTGCTGCACGCTAGCGAAGCGCTGCCCAGGGTCGCGAGCGATGCAGCGGGCGAACCACTCGTCGAATCCGCGCGGCAACGTAACGCCGAGTTGCCACGCGCGCTCCGAGGCACGGGGATGGGCGGCGTGGACCACCTCGTCGATCAACGCTTGCACGTCGGTCGACACCCAGAAGGACTGCCCGACCAAGCAGTAGTAGGCGAGTAGGCCGAAGGCCCAGATGTCACACGTTGGGCTCGCGCTGTGAGCCTGGAACTGCTCCGGCGCCATCCAGCCCGGCGAGCCAATTGGCGCCGACTGACCCGGGTGAAGCGGCCCGCTGTAGGGGGCTTGGGCGCCAGCGCCTAGCTGCACGATGCCAAAGTCCAGCAGCTTGACGGTGAAAGGGATCCCTTCACGGCGTGGGTCGGCGATGAAGACGTTGGCGGGTTTGAGATCCCGGTGCACCAGCCCCGCCTGATGCGCAGTGGCGAGCCCGTGCCCCAGCTGGCGCAAGATCGCTCCGACTTCACGCGGCGGCAGCCGTCCGAAGTTCTTGACCCGAGCGCGCAGTGTCTCGCCCTCGAGGTACTCCATCGCGAGCCAAGGCATGCCGCTGTGGGCGTCGATACCAGCCGCTGCGACCTCGACGACGTGGTCCGTCTGCAGGTTCGAAGCAGCGCGCGCTTCCAGGCTGAAGCGTTCGCGGATGCGGGGGTCAGCGACCAGGTGAGGCTGCAATATCTTCAGAGCGCGCTTGCGCCCCGTGCTGCGCTGCAGCGCAAGATAAACGGAGCCCATTCCGCCTTCACCGAGAGGCCGAATGATCTGGAAGTCTTCGCCGAAGACCTGGCCCGCTGTTAGCCCGAGCATCATCCGCTGCTTTCATCACCTCGCGGAGACCGCGCGTTCAAGCGAGCTAGCATTGCCCCACGGCTTGGTCAATTGGCCTCCCGGTTGAGTGTCGACACTGGTAGTTGTTTCCCCATGGTGGACGCGATCGATCGCACCGCGACCGTGGACTGGAGTACCGGACTGCCCGGCGCCGTGCCAGCCGGCGGTGTACAAGCGAAGCTGGTCGTGCTGAGCGGCGAAGACGAGGGGCGCGAGCTGCCGTTGGTGTCCAAGCTCAGCATCGGCGCCGATCCAGCGTCTGACCTGGCGTTGCGAGATCGTCGCGTGTCGCGCAAACACGCCGAGATCTTGCTGCGGGACGGGCGCATCGTGCTGCGCGACGTGGGTAGCCGGAATGGCACGCTGGTTGGGCAGCACAAGATCAAGGAGCTCGAGCTACCCCTCGGCGCGGTGATCCGCGTTGGCGACACGCTGCTTGGCGTGCACCCGCGGTGGTACACCCGGGAGCTCGCGCCCAGTGCTGCGCGCCGATTCGGTGAGCTGACTGGTGCTTCCCTGCGGATGAGGGAGATCTATTCGATCCTCGAGCGAGTAGCTCCGAGTGACGTCACGGTACTCGTCGAAGGCGAGAGCGGCACGGGTAAGGAGCTCGCGGCGCGCTCGATTCATGCGGCTTCACAACGTAGCGGCAAACCGTATGTCGTCTTCGACTGCGCCGCGGTTCCGCGAGAGCTGGCCGAGAGCGAGCTGTTCGGGCACCGGCGCGGGGCCTTCTCTGGCGCTGTGAGTGACCGCGCCGGGGCGTTCATGCAGGCAAATGGAGGCACCATCTTCCTGGACGAACTGGGTGAGTTGCCCCTCGAGCTGCAACCCAAGCTCCTGCGGGTGCTCGAGACGGGAGACGTGCGCGCAGTAGGCGACGACAACATGCGTCACTCCGACGTGCGCGTGGTCGCCGCGACGAACCGCGACCTACGCGCCGAAGTGCGTCGCGGTCGGTTCCGGGAGGATTTATTGTACCGGCTGGAGGTGGTGAAGGTGCGCCTGCCGCCGCTGCGTGAGCGCGTGGAGGATATCGCTGAGATCGTCCACAAGCTCGTGGGGCACGAACTGGCCGATAGCGAGATCGCCGGCGAGAATCTTCAGCGGCTGATGGCTCACGGCTGGCCCGGCAATGTTCGCGAGCTGCGCAACGTCCTGGAGCGCGCGATGGTGCTCGCCGCTCAGCCTCCCAGCTTTGCCAAGCTGGTGTTCAACTTGGGTCCGCTCTCTGCCCAACCATCGACGCTCGGTAACGCGTTCCCCGGCGTTGCGTCCCCGTTGCCGTTCAAGGAGGCCAAGGAGCAGCTCATCGATAGCTTCGAGCGCGCGTATCTCGATGCGCTCCTGGAGCGCCACAAGGGCAACCTGACTCACGCGGCCCAGGCTGCCGGGATCAGCCGCAAGCACCTCGGCGAGCTGTGTAAGAAATACGACGTCCGCTGAGCCGTCACCCAGAGGTGGCAGGCGCCGTCTGTGCGCCTGCACCTTGAGGTGCAAGAGGCGCGAATTCTCGGCGTTTTTGCGTGGAACGCCGCTTGCGAAGGGAGTGCCTCATGCGCCCCGTAAACGCCCTTCGCCTGCTGTGTGCCGTGACCATCGCCCTCAGCCTCGCGGCGCCCTTCGCGGGCGCGAACAGCCAGCCCCAGTTGGACCACGCCGCGGCTCAGGCGGTCGGGTGTGACGCCGTTGCTCTGGGGAAATGAGACTAGTCAGCGCGTTCCAGCACGGTGTCTGCGAAGGCCTGAGCGAAGTCTTCCGGCGTGGCCTGAGCACCTTGGTCCTCCGCGGCCTTTTGATAAGCCGCCCAGTTAAGCCGAATGGTCTCCTGGATATCGGGCTTCCAGCCGAGCTCGCCACGCAAGGTCTCCATCCAGTCGTCGTCGCCGCCCCACATCTCCTGGACCAGGGCTCGCAGCGTGCGCTGCTTGGCCTTCGGCAGCTCGCCGATGGCAGCGAGCGCGAAATTCTCGAGGAAAACCAGGATCGGCCGGTTGTCGTAGCGGTCGTCTTCGGACATCCCGGGGGGCATACCACACCCAGCAGGACCGAGCGCGCCCGAGGCGCTATTTCTGTCGTGGCGCGGCCTTCGGCAACGGACGGGCGCGGGTGGTGGTGGCGACGAACAGCGCTGCGTCGAAGCGTTCGGCGAGCTTGACCTGCTGTCGCATGCCTCGTCGGAAGCGAACCCGGAGCCGATCTCGCGCATCGTGTGGACCTCCTGGAACCATGCACCAACGGGGCCGTCCTTCGGCGCCCGGCGCAAATCCACGAAGGATATCGGCCATCCCGTGCGGATCATCGCTTCGTCAATCGAGCCCGCAGTCGGCTCCCCAACCTCGAACGCCATCAACCCGCGCTCCTGGCCGGTGAAATCGATGGCCTGAAACCCGCCGCGCCCGAACACGAACCCGATGGAAACGTAGCGCTGCTTGAGCGATTCCGTGAGGTAATAATCCCTGTTGGGGACTAGCTCCTTGGTCTCCTGGATGTGGGCGGTGTGGGCGCAGAACACCGCTCTAGCCCCTGGCTCCGCCTCGTCGAGCACCCACTGAAGGTTCTCCGCCATCGCGCGATCCCGCAGCTTGGGAAACACCACTGGGAAATCGCCAAGCTGTGTCGTGCCAGCGCATGCTCCGCCGTATACCGGCGGGGCGCTTTTCTTGGGTGAGGAGCGTCGAACACGAGCCCTGACGACGGTTGAATCACCCCGTACAGGGCGTGCTCCGCTAAGATCCTCAACGCGATGTACGGACTCTCGTTCGATTCTGCGCGAGCGCCACGGGGCAAACTAAGAGGAAAGCGTGCGTACTTCAGGCGCGTCGCTCGGCGGGCTGAGGAGGTCTTGGTCGCCCCGGGTGCCGGGCAGTGGTGGGACCTTTGGCATTACCACGCGGATTGGTCTGGATGGGGGAACCGCGGCTGGCGCTGGCGCGAGCCGCACCTGCGCGCGCTGTGCCGCGTCCTGAGACGGATTACTGCCGCCCAGTCGGCTTTCACTACGCCGTTCCAGAGCTGGATCCTGGTGGATGGGAGCGACGCGGGACAGGACGCAACGTTTTTGCACACGCCAAACCCAAACGCCGATAACTTCCCGTTGGCGTCCCAGGGCATCGAGTGGTGCGGCTCGCGGCTCGAGCACTACTTCAGATCGCAATTGGCGGGTGACGTGCGGGTTGGCGTGAGTCGGCGTAAGGATGAACCTGGCGTGATGCACTGGGTCAGTGTGCGAGGCGTTGGGCTCCCGATCGGTTGATGCGGTGGCCTTGAGCGCACCCTCACCCCCAAACTTGGGGGCTCTGCTGGCGCTTGCGCTTGCTTGGGGCTCTGGGCCGCTGCTAATCGAGAACGATGGGTGGTAAGTGGCGAGGTGTTGGGCTTGCAGTGCTCTGCATGCTCAGCGTCGGGTGTGGGAGTGAAGACGACACAGGCAACCAGCAACCGGCGTTTCCCGAGCCCACGGATCCACTCGGGCATGGCGCGTTCCAGGTCGGCGTCACGACCTGGACTCTCGAGGACGCAGCTCGCCCGGACGATCAGGGCAAGCCGCGATCGCTCAAGGTCGAGATCTGGTATCCGGCAACGGACGCTGCGGCTGACTTGCCACGCGCTGAGTACGACTTGCTCGAAGAGGCCCCGCCAGACATCGCGGCGACGCTGCAAGACGTGAGCACCACGGCGATCGAGCAAGACGCCGCGCGCGACGCAGAGCTGTTGACCACCGTTGCGCCGTATCCCGTCGTGGTGTTTTCGCACGGCAATGGAGGCCTGCGCTTTCAGAACTTCTCGCTGTGTTCGCACCTGGCGAGCCATGGCTTCGTGGTCGTCGCGCCGGATCACACCGGGGATACCACGTGGGAAGCCATCAACGGCGGACTGGGAGTCGCGGAGGTGCTCGAGGCCTTCCCCGAGCGCGCGGCGGACTTGCCCTTCGTAGCGGAGCAGCTAGTGTCCACGGACGGCCCGTTGAAGGGCGCCGCGCTGGCCGACAACTGGGCGATGCTGGGGCACTCTTTCGGTGCCTCCATGAGCTTGGCGCTGACTGAGGAACACAACGGCATCGAACCCGACCCTCGTTTCCGTGCGGCTGTGCCGATGACGCCCGCGAGCTCCATCCTGCCGCTGTTTGGCTATGGCGTCGAAAAGAGCCGTGTGCCGACCTTGATCTTCGGTGCGAAGCGCGACGGCACCCTGGACTTCGAGAATGAGCAAGTCGCGGCCTACGAAGGGATCCCCACGGAGAAGGCCTTCGCCGCCGTGAAGGAAGCGGGACACTTCTCATACACGGACTTGTGCCGCCCCGAGCTCCAGGATCTGGCGCAGGCGCTGGGGGAAGACGTGGGCAACATCCTCGGCGACGGGTGCGGCGGCGACTTCATCGACCCTGCGTCGATGCTGTCCATTCAGCGCTATCTGGTGACGAGCTTCTTGGACGCCGAGCTGCGCGAAAGCGAGCAGAGCCGCGCGGTCCTGGCGCCTGACGCGCTGCCGAAAGAAGTGGCCGAACCCATCGAGTATCAGACGTCGGGTTTCGAGTAGCTAGCAGTGACGCGCCGAACAGGTTACGCTGCGACTCCGCGTGGATCCAATTGACCAAGTCAAAGCGATGTTGCCCAGCTGGTGTGCCTGGGCCGGTCCGTGCGTATTCCTTGCTTGGTGCATCCCGCTGCTAGTGTTGGTGTTGGTGTTGGCGGGTCGGCTCTTTCTGAGACCGCTGCTACGGGCGCAAGCGACCGCCAGCGTCGCGGGAGGCGAGCTGCATTGGACCGAGCGAGCGCGCCTCTTGATGGGGGTGCGCAGCGGCTTCCTGCTCTTCTCGTTTTGTTTGCTCGCGAGCGCGCCGATGGCGGCCCTTGGCTGGGCCGGCGCGTTCTCGCGCTTCGGCCCCTTCAGCCTGGGAGCGTTGGCGCTAATGCCGCTCTGGGTCGTCTACCGGTGGTGGGTGCGAAACATGTACTGGTTGACCTTTGGGGTGCGCGAGACGTGGCGCGAGATCTTCCGCGGCCAGTTGCTCTTCATGCTCTTGAGGCCGTGGATGTTGATCACGGCGCTCGCGCTGCTCGCTCCGAAATCGCTCTTCAGCGGGTGGACGTTGGCGTGGTTCGTCTTCGGCTGTGGCTGCGTCTTGAGCATGAGCCTCGGATGGACGCTGCGTGTTGGCCGGTTGCTGGGAGTGGTGCTCGATGCTCCGGCTCGGGTGGTTGCGATGGTGGACCAGCTCGCCGCGCCCTTGGGGATCTCGGTCAACCGCGTCTACGTGGTGCGTACCCGCGCTGCCAACGCGGCAGCGCTGGTCATCGCTGGCGTCGTCATCTTCACCGAAGGTCTGATCGAGAACTTCAGTGAGACAGAGATCCGCGCCATCACCGCGCATGAAATCGGGCACCTGAGCGAGCCCGCCTCGACCAAGGCGCTGCGCGTGGGCGTCGGGCTCGGGTTCGCACCGCTCGTGCTGCTCAAGCCGATTGGGCTCGAGCTGGGCACGCTGGGCGTGTTGTTCACTTGCTTCGTCGCGTTGCTGGTCCCTGCTTTGTTTCTACGTCAGTCACGCAAGCTGGAGAGCCGCGCGGATAGGCACGCCGCTGCTGGAGATGATTCTCAGGTGTTCGCTCGCGCACTGGAGAAGCTTGCTCAGGTCAACGGCATGCCCGTCGTGACACGGGGTCGTGGGACGCATCCCAACATCTACGATCGCCTACTGGCGCTTGGTTACGAGCCGGACTACCCGAAGCCTGAGCCGGTCAGAACGTTCCGCGGCTCGTTGCACCTTGGCATCTTCTTCATGGTCGTGTTCGGGTACTGGGGCGCCGTGCTGGCGCCGGCGATACCCGAGCGTTACCTCGAGGATCCGCTCGACAAGGCGAGCTGGCGGCTTTCAACCAAATCGGGGGAAGCGCAGAGTCTGGTGCATGCTGCCGAGGTGTTGACCCGCGAGCGGCGCTTCGACCTCGGGGACCTCTTCTACGCCGCGGCGCTGAAGGCGAGTGACAAGCCCAGAGACGTCGAAATCAGGCGTGTCGAAGCCTACGCTCGGGTCGGGCGCTGCGCGGACGCTGAGCGTTTGAAGCAGGCGATTCTGCGTGACTTGCCGTGGAGCCAGCGTTTTGCGCGACGCTGGGAGCGTGTGGAGGCTGCCGTGGCGCGTTGCCAGGAGGCGGGGGAGAGGGCGCCAACAAACTAGGTGCTCGCAACTACCGGTAGCCTTCGCGCATCATCTCCACAAAACGCCAAGCCAAGGCCGTTGAGCGCGGCGATCAGGCCCGCGTGGCTGAACTCCTCTAGCCGACGTCGAGTTTCCGTATGGGAATACTAGGCGACGCTGCCGTCCCAGCGCATGGAGCAAAAGCGCGCTCTTCGCACACCCGCTGAGGCAGGTCATCGATTGAAAGGGACCTCCAGCGACACGCGCCACCTGCTTCGGAGTCGGTGTGTCCCCTGCATCGGTAGGTACACGTAGCGCCGATCGTTCCTGGGCGGCTCGCATGCGTGAGTGGAGAGGGCCCCGGTGAGCGCTACATTTGCGCTCCGGAGTGATTTCGGCTCGGACGCGCTAGTCGTGACGGACTGGAGAGCTACGCCCCGGATCCGCATGGATTCAACGCACAAGGTCAAGGCGATACTGCTCAGCTGGCGCGCGACGAGCCAGGAAGACTGAGTGCTTACGCCTCTGCAACCGGTGGGCGCTCATCGGCGGGAAGCGCGCGGTAGCGCAACCACGCGGCTCGCGCCTCGCCTGGAGTGCCGTCCGGGTGCGCTCGATGCCACGCCTTCGTGAAGCGATTGAACTCGAGACTCTCGGACTGCGGAGGTAGTTCCGTGTTCACCGTTGCATGCCAGAAGGCGACTGCTTCCTCGAGGGTCACGTTGCCACGGCCAAGCAGCGCCCTCATGTGGCCGTTGAAGCGGAACGACTTGCCGATCTTGGCCTCGAAGTAGCGCCGCAACTCCTGGGTCGCGCGCTGATTGGGTGGGATCAACGTGCTGGGGCTCAATGCACCGCAAAGCTGATCGGCGGTCGCTGAGCGGACGCTGGCTGGTTGGCGTCGACCTGAGAGAGCTGCCGCGATGCGTTCCGCGACGTCTGCCTTGGGCCCCGACGCGGACACACCAAGCGTGCGTGCGAAGCGCCTCAACTCCTCGAGCGTCCAGTACCAGCGACGAAAGTCCTGCTCGCGTAGTGAGCGCGACAACCGGGGCCGAAGGGCTGTGTTCTTCATCCTGAGCTTTCTTCCGGCCGCGGTTGGGACGCGGCGGAACCTGTTAGGAGCGGCAGTCGCCGCTGATCGTCTCCACAAAACGCCAAGCCAAGGCCGTTGAGCGCGGCGATCAGGCCCGCGTGGCTGAACGCCTCGAGCTGACGCCGAGTTTCCGTATAGGAACACCAGGCGACGCTGCCGTCCCAGCGCATGGAGCAAAAGCGCGGGCTCTTCGCGCAGGCGCTGAGGCAGGTCATCGACTGAAAGGGACCTCCTGCGACACGCGCGACCTGCTTCGGAGTCGGTGTGTCCTGGCCCCGCATCGGGAGGTACACGATGCGCCGATTGTCGATGCCAGCGGCGCGCACCAAAGCCGCACCTTCTTCGGCCACGACCAGCTGGGAACGGCGCACCAGGAAGTTCACGCCGCTCGGGATGCCGCGCGCCGCCAGCTCGTGCACCTGGGCGGTCACGCGCTCCACTTCCGCGCGGTTATTGGGGAAGTGGATCGATACGTGGACTTTGTTCGGGCGCGCGTTGACCAACTCATCGAACAACGCCGGATCCAGCAGCGGCAGTCCGTTAGTGGTCAGCGAGCGAAACAGCGTCCCCTCGAGCTCACGCAGCACGCTCCACAGCGACGGCGACTCCAACGGCTCGCCACCACCAAAGGACACCGCCTTCAGTCCGTGTGCCGCGGCGTCTCGCACCAACCTGATGATGTCCTCTGCCCGCAACAGCGTTCGCCCGGCGGGCCCACTCTCGCTGTAGCAAAACCAGCAGCCCTTGGCGCACTGTTGGCTGAGTTCGACGGAGAGCCGCTCGATAGTCATCCGTACCGCCACTTCGCGAGCGCCGCCAACGACGCCAGGAGGCCGAATGCGATCACCAAGCGAACGTTGCGACGCATAGTCGCTGTGCGCTCCTGCGCCTCGGTTTCCATGCGCGCTTCGATGGATTGGAGCGTCTGCTCGAGAGATGGGCTCGCTTCGCTTTCGGTGTAGTGGACGAAGTCGTCGACTCGACGCTGTTGCTCGGGAGTCAGCGGGACTCTGCTGCCCCAAGTCTGGAGCTCGCTCTGGGTGAAGTGATCGTTGAGATCGATGTGCGCGGTCTCAGCGAAACTGAGCTCCAGCTCCACGCGACGCATGCGTTCGTCGAGCGCTGCAAGATCCTCGGGGATTTGAAGAGGTGTGCTGGGCGCCTGGGTGCGGTGGTAGCGCGGAGGAAGGCCGTCGGTCGCGTAGTCATGGTTGTAGTGGTAGAGCCCGTCGTCCGCGTCGAGTCCGTACAGCAGCGACGTGGGAAGCTCGATGACCCAGCGTACGCTCTCGGTGCTTTGCAGCGTGCGCGTTTCGGGCTCCGCGAAAGGTACTCGGCTCACCAGGACCCATGGGGGACGGGACCCGACTGCGATGAAGCTGCCCAAGTGTTCGACACTGGCGAGCGCTGCCTCCTGTGTGTCGCAGTCGACGACTGCGAGCACGTGTCCCGGGTCGAGCGCTGCCTCGCGCTCGACTGGCAACTCTACCCCTTGCTCGAGTAGCCGGGACACGCGAAGTGCAGTCAGGAGGTTGACGTCGAAATTCGCCCCCACGGTACTCGCGTCGCTCGCGGCGTCGAATGGGACGGCGCCAGTTTCAGCTGAGTCAAATAGGGCAACGTTGCCCTCAGCGTCGATCGCGAACCACTCGGTGTCCATCGAGTGCGCCGCAGGAAATTCTTCGGAGGAAGTCAGCGCAGCCATAGGTACACGAGCACGCCTATGAAGAGCAGCGCAAGCAGGACCAGGCGTCCCTTGGCCTTCTCTAGCTCCGGGTCCTTACGCCGGGCGTGGCGCTCCAGGATCTCGGCGTCGCGCCGTTCTTGTTCCGCGAGGTAATCAGGAGAGTAGCGCAGCGGCAGGTCTCCCCAGGTCTGCGCTTCGCCGTCGCTCAAGTGGTCGGCTAGGTGCACTTGTTCGGTCTTCGAGAAGTCTACGGGCAGGCGGAGCCGCGACAGCGCGGATGAGAGCTCCTTCAGTTTCGGTGACAGCTCGAGCGGCTCCGCTGGCGCTCTCCGCAGCGTGTAGAGCCCTGGATCCTCACCATGGTCGCGGCTGAAATGATACAGCCCGTCGTCGCCCTCCGAGCCGCTGAACAGCTCATAGGTGTCGCGCAGATCCAACGTCCAGCGCACCCCCTCCGTAGCTCTCAGCAACTCGACGTCGTCCTTCGAGAGCTCCCCCTCGCTCAACACGAGAAACGGTGCGCGATCATGGATCGGAATGAAGGCGAAGCCATGCAAGGCCTCCTTCACCTCCGCCTCGCTCTCCAAATCGAGCAACACCAACGCGCGGCCGGCGCTTGGCGCTGGGCGCCAGTCCCCCATTGGATCGTCTCCGCCAGCGATCGCGTGCGCGATGCGCAGCACCGTGAGCTCGTCCTCGTTGAAGTTGGGATCCACCGGCGCAAACCCAAACGCCGCGTCGTTGGGCAGCGCTCCGTCTTCACCGGTGTCGAACACGCCGACGTGACCTTGTTCGTCCACCGCGTACCACTGAGTGTCCATGCTGTGCGCAGCGGGAAAGTCCTGTTGGCTCGCGTCCCCTGCGGATTTCGAAGCGCGCTTCATCGCCGCCGCAGCCTGCCGGATTTTAGGGGGTGAGGGTAGCGTTCGCGCGGCGCTCCGCGATCCATCCAAACTCTGGCCGATCGCAGCGAAACCACGCACCTTCCGCCTGGCCGCGGTACGCCCCAGACTACAGCCATGAGCCGAACGGACTTCGACGTGGTGATTGTCGGCGGGGGGCCAGCTGGGCTCTCGGCGGCACTGATCTTGGGCCGCGCGCGACGGCGTGTCTTGCTTTGCGAAGCGGGTACACCGCGCAATGCGCGGGCCCACGCCGTCCAAGGCTTCGTGACTCGAGACGGGACGCCACCGGTCGAGTTTCGTCGGATAGGACGCGAGCAGCTCGCGCCCTACGCGTCGGTCGAAGTTCGAGACGTGCGAGTGGATTCGCTCCGAGGTGAGCCCGACGCCTTCGAGATTCACGCTCAGAGCGCGGCAATTACCGCGCGGAGAGTTGTCCTGTGCGTCGGAATGCGCGACGAGCTACTCGACCTGCCTGGCTACGCAGAGCTCTGGGGTGATGGGATATTTCAGTGCCCCTACTGCCATGGCTGGGAGGTTCGAGATCGGAGGCTCGGCTACCTCGCGCCAAGCGCGGAGGCTCTACCCTGGGCGGCGATGCTGCTCGGTTGGTCCGCCGATGTTACGGTGTACACCGGTGGCGCCTTCGACGTCGCGCAGGAAACCGCGCGGACCCTCGAGCAGAAAAATATCCGAGTGGAAACGCGAAAGCTGCGAGGCCTGATCCCTGCTGGGGACGAACGGCGACTCGTCGCGTTGGAGTTTTGCGATGGTACCCGCGCGCCATGCGACGCGCTATTCTCACACCCCCCGCAAAGCCAAACGCCGCTGGTGCAGCAGCTCGACCTGCCACTGGACGAGGCTGGATTCGTGCGGGTGGATGCTCAGCAACAAACCTTGCGGACAGGCATCTACGCCGCGGGCGACTTGACCACGATGCGCCAGGGCGCACTGCTCGCAGCGGCGGCGGGGGCGACGGCGGCCTATGCCTTGAATCACGAGTTGGCGCTGCTCTAGCCCACAGTCGCACGACCCGCGCGCCAGGCGGTTGGCGTCAGCCCTTCGTGATGCTTGCGGAACATGCGGATGAAGCTGGTCGGATCATTGTAGCCCACTCGCTCCGCGATGACTTCGACCAGCTCGTCGGAGTGGAGCAGCCGGCGCCGGGCCTCCGCCATGCGCCCCACCACGATCCACTCATGAGCGCTGCGCCCGGTGCGCTTGCGCAGCAGCGTGGTGACATGGGCCGGTGAGCGCCGTACTCGCTCCGCCAACTCGAGCAACGTGAAAGGCCCCAGGCAGCGCTGCTCGATCAACCGCAAGCACTCGGCGGTGAGCGACTCTGGCAAAGCTTCGGTGACGGAGGCCGCCTGAGCCACTTCGTCCAGGATCAAAGTCAACAAGCTGCGCTGGGTGGCGGTGGCTCCGGCATCAATCCTCGAGGAAACGCGCTCCAGCTCCCGACACAACAGCTCCAGGTGGCCCTGGCGTTCCGGCGGGAGGCGCACGATGGGCGAGCCTCCGCTGCGCACCCGCTGAAACGGTTCGAGCAGGCTAGCTGTCTCCGTCGTCGCGAAACAGCTCACGCAGAAGCCGACTCCATAGAGCTCCGAGTCGATCGCTTCGAGGGTGCGATGGGGTTGCCCGGCAGGCACGAGCAGTACTTCCCCCGGCTCGAGCTTCCACTCACTCTGCTGCTCGACGCGGGCGCGCCCACCGAGGTTCAGGCCGAGCACAGCGTGCTCGTGAGTGACCAGCTCGGCGTGAGGCGTCGGGCAGTGCCAGCGCCAGCGCGCGGCGAACACGGAGCCCCTTGTTGCAGCAGAGTCGTCTCGCTTCATGACTAGCGAGTTATAGCGGAGGCCGTGAGGTGACGCCCGCTGCGGTGCCGCCTCCCCCCCCCAAGAGAAGCACTTTGAAGCGCTACTCGGAGCAGTTCAGGCCGACGCAGGTGTTGAACGCAGTGACTTGCTCGAAGGTCGCTTCGAAGGTCGAACCGTCGGGGCAGGTGATGGTCGCGGTCTCACTCGTCTGATCTGCCACGTAGACGAGCGTCTGGCTGCCCTTGGTGGCGGTGATGTTGCCGCCGTCGGTCTGGATACCGATGCACGGCTCCGCGTCGCCCGGGCCGTACATGCCAGGATTGCTTCCCTGGGGATCATACTTCGAGCCGTCACTCCAGGTGGTCGCGCCGTTCTCGGAGCTGCACGTGCCGGTCAGGTCGGGAGCCCAGCAGCCCGCGAGGAAGCTCTCGATGCAGCTGCCGAACATCGGGTTCTGGTCGTCCTCGCAGCTGCCAGCGCCGGCACTGCCACCTGCGGCGCTCCCGCCACTGCCTGCGGAACTGCCGCCGGTGCCTCCAGAGCCGCCGCCAGTGCCCCCTGAGCCGCCGCTACCTCCTGAGCTTCCACCGCTTCCACCCGCGCCGGTGCCGGCGGTTCCGCCACCCGCGCCGTCGTCATCCGAAGAACATCCAGTTGCAGCGATCAAGAGCGCTGCCCCGATCCAAGCCCAGCGTGAGTTCGTCATGGGCCGAGCTTAGGCAAGAACAGTGCCCAGCGAGTCGCGTTTTCAAGCTCGGGGAAATTCGAGCACTTCCACGACGGCCTTGGGTGAGCCGTCATTTCCGTGTGGTGATTCTGGTTCGGGGGTGAGGGTGCGGTGTTGCGAGACGGATACACCGCTTAAGCACAAAGTGTGAGTTGCCCATCCGGCGAGCTGTGCAAAGAAGAGCCGGCATGTTGGTGAGTGGGCGTAGCCTCGCGCTGATTGGGCTCTTGGCGTTGAGCTGCGATCCGCTGATCGTCGAAGCAGCTCGGCCGTTTCCACCCAACGCGGGGCCGAGCTACGTGCCGGCCAAAGCGCCGCAGACCAAGCTCCAGCGCGCCGCAGACGCGTGCGCCGATCGCGAGGAGGGTGCGCCGTGCAGAGGCCGGGAAGGAGTGTTCTCCGATTTCTCCATTTGCCACGAGCATGTCTGCATCGAGTCTCGCTGCGGTGATGGGGTGGTCGACCGGCGCACGGGGGAGTTCTGTGACGGCGGCGCAACCGGCGGGAGCGACCAGTGCAGCGACACCTGCCAGGTGGCATGCGCCAGCGACGGCGACTGCGCCGACAAGAGCGGCTGCAACGGTGCGGAGCAGTGTATCGACGGCGTGTGTGCCAACGGCCAACGCGTCGACTGCGATGACGCGGACCCGCAGACCCTCGATGTCTGCGTGGACGATGATGGCTCCTGCGTGCACGAGCCGTTGGCGCGCCTCGACTGGCAGTGAGCTACACCACCTTGTGTAGATAGCGCCCGCCTCTGTACGCGAACACGTACACCAGCGCGAAGAGCACGTTGGTGAACACCAACACTTGCCACAGGGAAATTTGCGTCTTGCCGTACACATAGACGGCGAGAATGCTCAACGGTAGCTGGATCAGGCAGACCACGCTGCTGTCGATGAGCAGCGTGAAGCGTGTGGAGCCTGCACCCTGAATCGCCGAGCCGAGCACCACACCGACGCCGAAGAGCACATAGCTCGGCGCGACCCAACGCAAGTAGGCCATCGCCTGGGACACCACCACTGGTGAGTCATCGAAGAAGCGCACGACCGCTTCGCCCGCCTGCCAGTAGATCAAGGCCAGGAACGCCATCGTGAGGGCGTTGTAGAGCGCCGTGACGTAGCCGCTGCGCTTCGCGCGCAGGGCCCGATCAGCACCCAGATTCGTGCCCATGAAGGTCTGACTGGCGGAGCCCCAGCCGAGGCTCATGAAGAGAGCCATGGTTTCCAGACGGAAAACAATGCCGAGGGCGGTCGTCGCCGTCGGATCCTCCGCGGTCGTGAAGGCGCGGTTGACCAGCGACTGAGTAGCGAGCATCGCCAGGATACGCACCACGAGCTGTGCGCTGCTAGGCCAGCCGAGATCCAGGATGCGCCCCATCAGGCGGAAGTCGGGCCGGCTCTTCCACTCGCGCTTGAACAGTCCGAAGCGCCGAATCAACAGATAGATAAGCGGCAAGAGCGTGACTGCGCGGCAAAGCACCGTCGACCAGATCGCGCCCATCAGCTCCATGCGCGGGATCCCAAGCGCCGCGGCGACCGGCGGGCCCCAGCTGAAGACGTCCGGCGCCTTGCCTGGGCCGTAGACCATCAAGATGCTCAAGAAGAAGTTGAGCACGTTTGCGCCGAGCAAGAACGCGATGGGCATCTTCGAACTCCCCAACGCGCGCGGTAGCGCCGTCAGGTGCAGCAGGAAGAACATGGTGAAGCTTCCGCCGATCCCCACGCGCACGTAGCTCGTTCCGAGTCGCGCGACCTCGCCCTTGGCGCCGACGACATCGACCATCAAGGTCTCCGCGCCGAACACACCAACCAGCAAGAACACCAGCGCGAGCGCGCCCATCACGAGCACCGACTGCCACGCGACGTGGCGGCTACCGCGCTCATCGCCTTCGCCGTGGCGACGGCTCATCAACGCGACCGTCGCGATGCTGAGCCCATAGCTGATGATCGAGCCGAGCGCCGTCAGCAGGTCACAGATCCCCAGGGCACCGAGCGCAGGACCTGCGACTTCGTCGTCCAACCGCGAGATCACGTAAGCGTCGACGAGGTTGAACGTCGTCTGTAGCCCCATACCGAGGCCCAGCGGTGCGCCGAAGCGCAGCACCTGCCACCAGAGGTTGCCGTCGAGGATGCGCTTGCGCGCGCGATCGTCGAGCTCGGGCTCGATGCTCACGTCTTCTGTAGCCGGCGCGCTCATCGGTTCTTGCTGCGGGTTCTAGTCTCGGGCTTCGCGACGCTTCGTCTTCGACTTGGCCCCCTGCGCCCGTTTGCCGTCGGCGCCGGTGCGCTCGAAGCACGTATCCGGGACCCGAAGCTGCTTGCGTAACGCCTCGGTGGCGACGACGAAACCGGAGGTCACCGGGTCGTTGTAGCCGCTCGTCGCGCTCACCTCTTCGCCCAGCTGCGCGACGTAGAACTCGCTGATGCGCCCCATAAGAAGCTCTCGCAGGTACTTCCCGAGCATCGACGCGAGCATCACCAGTCGATGCTTGGCGTCGACGTCCATCATGAAGTGCAGCTGTCCTACGCCTGGGAAATGGTAGCCGGCGTGGGCGCGCTTCTGCATCAGCACGGCGTGGAGTTGCCCCGAGAGCGGACCGAAGAAGCGCGAGTAGTCCCCGATGCCCCCAACCTTGCCGCACACCGCGTGGATGTCTTGCCCTGCGGATTCGCGGAACGCCAGCACCAGCTCCTCCATCGCGTGGAGGTTCCGAACGAAGCGGTTGACTCCCGCGGACTTCGCGGCATTCAAACGCTGCGTGCAGATCACGCTGCTCTTGGCTCCTACGATGCGGATGCCGTCTTGCTCCAGCTTGTCGAGGTGCTTGCGCATGCGATCGACGAGTTCCTCGGGAGCTGTGAACACCTCGTGGGTCGACGCCCAGCAGTGCCCTTCCAGGCCCTTGGGGCAGGGCGCCTGCAACTGATCGAGAGACTCCAGCGCAAGGGCCCTGACCAGATCCTGAGGAGTGGTTGGGGGGGAGGGCGCCAGGCGCTCCACGACCGCGCGCGCCCACGCTTCGCCAAGTGCGATACTGCCGTGCTTGAGCAACCGCTTGCTGTCGTCCAGGTCACCCGCCAGCTGCCCTCGGGGGCGGCGAGTGAGGCGCGGTAGCCCGGCACAGGTCACCTCAGCCATCACGCCGCTCACGAGCAACGGGCCCAGGCGAGCGCCCAGACCATTCTCATCGACTCCGATTTGGAAACGCTCAGGAGGCTGCGGAGTGGTTGAGGCCAGCGGCGCGCTGGATTCAGTTGGATTCGCTTGAGACATGGGGAGTTAGGACGCTTGGCGGCTAGGAAGCAGCGAGCACAACGGAGCGTTGCGCTGGGCGTGCTTTTCTCCAGGCGCACGGCGTCTTAAGTTCTCCGCTCGCGAATGCCAAGCTTCCCCTTGTTCAGCCGTCGAAGCTGGCTCGCTGGCGTCAGCGCTAGCGCGATTTCCAGTTCGATTTCGGGCTGTACGCCAGAGAAGAGCCCGGGCGGCCGCCAGGAGCCCAACGCCATGACTACCTCGAACCAGAGTTCGACCCCGTCTTCTGCTGCTCGCATGCCCGCGATTTTCGTCGGCCACGGAGCGCCCTTGCTCGCCGTGGACGCCGAGAAGGGTGCTCCCATGGTGGAGTGGGGGAGCGTGCTACGTCGCGAGTTCGGCCAGCCCAAGGCGGTGCTCAGCATCTCGGCCCACTGGACCACCGGGGGCGATGCGCTGGCGCTGGGGCCGCTCGCGGCCCAGCCTTTGATCTATGACTTTTCAGGTTTCCCTGAGGAATTATATCGGGTGCGGTATCCGGCGCCCGGGGGAGACGTCATCTCGAAGGAAGTGCTGGCGTGCCTCAACAAGCTGCCAGGAGTCAGCGTCAAGGAAACCGAGCGTGGCCTAGACCACGGTACCTGGACCCCACTCGTGCATCTGTGGCCGAAGGCGGACGTGCCAGTGCTGCAGCTGTCCCTGCCCATGAGCTGGAGTGGCAAGCGCTGGTTCGAGCTGGGGCAAGCGTTGGCGCCGCTCAGGGACGCCGGAGTGCTCATCATGGGCAGCGGCAACGTCACCCACAACCTGCGTAAGGTGGACTGGCGTCCCAATGCTGAGGTGCCCCAGTGGGCTGCGGAGTTCGACAGCTGGCTCGAGCAGAACCTGACGCAATTCCATGCGGATCAAATCATGGACTACAAGCAGCGTGCCCCGGCGCTGGCCACGAACCATCCAACCGAGGAGCACTGGGCCCCGCTCGTGGTGGCCGCGGGAGCTGCTGGTCAGAATCCGAAAGTCAGCTACCCCGTGAGCGGTTGGGAGTTCGGCTCCCTGTCGCGGCGCTCAGTGCAGTTTGCCTAGCGGTTACTTATTACTAGCGACTACTTGGCGAAGCGAGCCAGGCGCTTCACCACTTCGCACGCTTGGGTGAAGCCACTGCCGTCAGGGCAGAGCTCCTTCATCACGCCGTACGCGCGCGCCGGGTCCGACTTCTCGAGCAGCTTGCCGAACTCGAGGCAGGGCGCTGGCGACTCCTTGGAGCAATCCGCTTCGAAACTCTGCAGCGCCTTTGCTCCGGCCACGTCTCGGACCAGGTCGCAGTACTGAAAGTTACCCCCCTTGCAGCCAGCGCGGCTGAGCGCCAGCGCCTTTTCCGCGTCCCGGGTCTTCAACAGCTTGATCTGCGCCAGGCACGCAGACGGAGCTTCTGCCTGACAGGCCTGATCATACAGCTCCAACGCGCGCTCCACGTTCTTCGGGGTGCCTTCCCCGCGCTCGTACAACTCGGCGAGGCCGATGCAGCTGCTGGTGTCGGCGTAACGGCAGCCGCGCCCGAGCCACACCAGAGCCTGCTGTGCCTGCGCCTTCACCAACTTGCCTTCACGGAACAGCCGCCCGATGCGCGCGCAGCTGACGAGCTTATCGGGCTTCTCCAGGGGGCAGGCCTTGTCGAAGTAGGTCGCTGCGAGGGCTGGATTCGCCCCGACGAGCTCACCGGTTTGGTATGCCTCACCGAGCTCATAGCAAGCCGAGAGATCGCTCAAGGAGCACGCGCGGTCCAAATACGCGAAGCTGAGTCCGAGGTCCTTCGTCAGGGTCGTTCCGCGTCGCCTGAGATCAGCCAACTGCCAACACGCGCCGGAGTCGTTGGCCAGGCACACCCGTTCCAGCACCGCTTCCCCGGCCCGGATCCCGTCGTTCGTCGGCTTGCTGCCGTCGGGAGGCTCGAAGTAGCTGGTGACGAGACCCATGCAGCTGTCGCGCCCGCCGAGGCGGCATCCACGCTGCAAGAGCTTGCGCCCCTTGTCGATGTCCAGTGTTTCCTTGTGGTAAAAATACTTGCTGGCGGCCATGCGGCAGGAGGGCGCGTAGTCGAGGTCACATGCGCGCTGAATCGCCGCTTCGCGTTCGGGGTTGGACCCCTTGATCCAGTAGAGCCGGTCGCACGCCTGGGGGACGCCTTGGTCGCAGGCCTTGACGAACAGTGGCCGGTACGCTGCGAGCTTGGCGTCGTTGTCTTTGACGATCTGGTCCCAGCTGCGCGGTGCCTCACCGTCACGTTTGCCGCGCGCTGCCCACGCGTAGTGTTCCTGTTGCAGCTGAACGGCGAGGTTGTAGCAACTGCCGGCGTTGCCAGCGTTACACTGGGCGCGGCACTCATCGGCGCTAGCGCCCGGCTTGCACAGGAACGGCCCGGACGCGTCTTGGGTGCACTTGTTGCCAACCCGTCGGAACCCAGCCGGGCACTGATCGTCCAGGGCGACGGGCGCGCTTTCCTTGGGCTGTCGCTTGGCGTCTCTGACGGGGATGCCTTCGGAGATGGGCACCAGGTGGAGGCGAACCGGGACCGAGCAACCGTCAGGTGGCGCTGCGGCGTCGACGCTCGAACGTCGACACGCGTTGAGGTCTCCGTCCTTCGCGTTCGCGTCACGCTGACTGGCTGAAGCTGCGCTGCCGGCGACGCCGAACACCTCGGCGGCGATCTTGGCCTCGCCTTGGGCCGACGTCTGCATCGCAAACGCGCCAAGGGTAGATCCTTGCACGAAATGGGTGGCGCCGTCGCAGCTCCCTCGGAGCTCCGGTCTCCCCACGGCATCGAACAACGAGCGACGCGTCCCAACCTGGATTAGCGCGAGCTGGATCGAGCTGCCCTGTGCGAGGCGCCCCGACAAACTCGCAGCACCGAACGGCAAGTTCGCGCCGAGCTCGATTTGATCCTTGAGGGTGACCACGTCTTCCTTGCGGTTCACGCCCGCGAACTCGTAGTCGCCTGAGAGCCTGCAGCTCTCGAGCACTCGCAGCTCTCGGCAGTCATGGGCCACGATGCCGATGCCACGCCGCATGGCGGACTCCAGGGCTACGCGAGTCCCCGATGGCAGGTCGACGACCAGCGGGCTCAGCTCCGCTCTTGGGTCGCAGGGGATGCGGCTCTCGGCTTCGAGCGCGCGGGCAGCGCTGGGCGCATTGGGACGCGTCGCTTCTCCGGCTTGGGTCGGAGTACAGGCGCAGCCAAGCAAGAACAAAGGAACACACTGGATCAGACGCATGGGAATACCGGGACGTAGGATACGCACATCGGCATACGCCGCTCAATCCGTTGAACCAGCCTCCGTGGTCCAGGCTGAATCCTTGAGGAAATCAGCTACCCTCCACCCGGCAGCGTGGATGGAGGCGTGTCACTGACTGATGCGGCGGCGGGCGCCTGTGAGCGCCGTGTGGTGAGCGTCAGAGCCCGGTGTGGCTAAGCCCCTCATAAGTCGATCTGCGAAAGAAGCGCGTCTTGACGACCTTTCCCGACGTTTGCCCCGCCAGGGGATAACCCCAGCGAACGGCTTCCACCCACGCGGCCAATTGCGCGTTGGTCCGAGCCTTGGCGG
>JBFXBK010000093.1:0-26256 GCA_050183255.1 Polyangiaceae bacterium
GACACTCGAGCCAAGGCCTTACTAGGTCAGGCGCAGCTCGCGCTGTCTCGTGGCGATCGCGGGGAAGCCAAGCGCTTGACCCGGGCCGCGGCGAGCGTGCCTGGCGCGAGCGTTGCGGTCAGAGACAAAGCGCTGCGCTGGGCCGCGCGAGCCTCGCTCTAGCCAGACATCGTGTGGCTGTTCCGCATGGATTCAGCCTGGGGGGTGCCAACTGGGTTGCCCCCATCGGAGACAGAAACGCGAACACCCTAGAGCACGACCAGAGGCGACTCAGCTCTCATGGTCAAATCCTCTAGGAAATTGGTCGGCGTTTCTTTCCTGCTCGTCGGCGGTGCGCTGACGGCCGCATGCCTGGATAGGCCGGTCAGTCCGCTCAAGCCACAAACGACCAACTCCGTCGTGTTTTCGCTGCGGCAGGAGACCATCGAAAAGATCGACCTGCTGTTCATGATCGATAACTCCTCTTCGATGGGCGACAAGCAGGACATGCTGAAGCGGGCGATCCCCAAGTTGGTTGGGCGTCTGGTCAACCCTGCATGCGTCAGCGACAGCGGAGATCGTCAGAACATGGCGTCACCTGACGCTGAGTGTCCGGAAGGCTACCGGCGAGAGTTCAAGCCGCTCGAAGACATTCACATCGGGGTCATCACCTCGAGTATCGAGCTGGGGCTTACCCCTGGCAGCTGCGGCGACAACGGCCTGAGCGACAACGGTCGGCTGATCGGGACGCTACCGCGCGGCAATCACATTACAACCTATCAGAACAAGGGCTTCCTCGCCTGGGACCCGAAGGGCAAGCTCGACCCACCGGGCGAGGCCAACGCAGACCGACTGATCGGCAACGTGCAGGAGATGGTCACCGCCGTAGGCGAGAGCGGCTGCGGCTTCGAGGCGTCCCTCGAGGCTTGGTACCGCTTCTTGGTGGATCCGGAGCCAGTTCACGCCTGGGTCAACGAAGACGGTAAGTTACGGCCAGACTTCGTCGACGACGACCTGCTCGCCCAGCGGCGAGACTTCCTGCGCCCGGACTCATTGCTGGCGTTGGTGATGCTGACGGATGAGAACGACTGCTCGGTGGTCCCGAAGTCGGGGGTAAACAACCTCGGGGTGGACACGGTGCGGATGCCGCGCGCATCGAGCGCGTGCAGCGTCTCACCCGACGACCCCTGCTGCTACAGCTGCACCGACGCCGTGCCGGAAGGCTGCCCGGCAACGGACGCGGAGTGCAGCAAAGGTGAGCGACTGACGCAGCTCGAAGATCAGCGCAATCTCCGGTGTTTCCAGCAGAAGCGCAGGTTCGGCGTCGACTACTTGCAGCCCATCCAGCGCTACGTAGACGGCCTGACCAAGCCGCTCATCAAGGATTCGTCTGGCCGCGAGGTTCAAAACCCGTTGTTCCCACAACCCACAGCGGGCAAGTTCACCCGCACACCGAAGACGGTGTTGGTCGCTGGCATTCTGGGTGTGCCTTGGCAAGACGTCGTCTCGACGGACGTTACCTGCGAAGACAAGCCTGACTGCGTCTCTTCGCTGCCCTTGGGTGCACCCGTGAGCTACCTCACGGCCGCTGAACTCAGCGCCAACAAACGCTGGGACATGATCCTCGGGGATCCAGTGACTGGCGCTCCCGCTCAGGACCCGCTGATGTGGGAAAGCGTGGAACAGCGCAGCGGTTCGAACCCGGTACTGCGCGCTCCACTCGTGCCAGCGAACTCCAACGCAACGCCGAGTTCGAATCCGATCAACGGCCACGAGTGGAACATCGCGGAACGAAACGACCTGCAATACTCCTGCATCTTTCCCCTCGCGAAGCCGCCGGCGGATGGCTTCGAGTGCAAAGAAGACCAGTACAACGGCCAGACGTTGGACAAGCCCATTTGCGAGCGACCCGACGGCACCTACACCGATCAGCAGACCTATGGCCGGGCGTTTCCCACTCGGCGGGAGCTCCAGGTGCTCGCAGGCATCGAAGATGCGGCCGTGGTTGCCTCGATTTGCCCAAAGGAAGTCAGCGACGAGGACAGCCCAAGCTTTGGCTACTCTCCCGCCGCAGAGGCAATTGGCGATCGCGTGAGCGGGTTGCTCAACGGCAAGTGCCTCCAACGCGCGCTCGAAGTGACGCCTGACGGCGAGTCGAGCAAGGTCGTGGAAGCAACCCGGGACGACACCTGCGGCTGTGACGGAAGTCGCGGGCGCAAAGCGCTGAATGGCGACCTGGATCCGATTGTCCGACGGCAGCTCAAGCAAAACGCGAGCTGCGGTGCAGGGACGGGGGTGGACTGCGAGAGTTACTGCCTGTGCGAGATCGAGCAAGCCCGCGGGGAGACGCTGTCTGCTTGCCTGAGCGAAGACGCGGTGGACGGGTTCGGCTGGTGCTACATCAACGAGGAGGCAACGCCCCAGGGGAAGCGCTTCGTGCAAACTTGCCCCGCTGACCGTCGCCAGTTGTTGCGGTTCGTGGGCGACGACACGCCGCGAAACGGAGCTGACGTCTACGTCGCCTGCCGGGGAGTACCGACCAACGAGTGACTTGCGCGGCCCCCGGACCCAGTGGACGCTTCCGAGCATGAAATGGCTTGGCTTGGTTGGGGGCGTCCTCGCGGGGGCCCTGGCTGTCGCGTGTGGTGGGTCTGAGTTCAGTAGCGCCGGTGAGACCGGGGGCAGCTCCGCCGGTGGTAGCTCGGCGGGCGGCAGCTCCGGCAGTGCTGCGGGCGGTAGCTCCGGCAGCGCTGCAGGCGGTAGCTCTGGCAGCGCTGCGGGCGGCAGCTCTGGCAGTGCTGCGGGCGGCAGCTCTGGCAATGCTGCGGGCGGCAGCTCCACTGGAGGCTCGTTTCCCGGCGGCAATGGAGGTGGTCCTTCAGGTGGAGCCGGAGGTTCGACCGCCGGCGCCGGGGCTGGCGGCAGCGCGGGGACCGGCGGCGCCACGGGCTGTGCGACCGAGTGCCTCATGGGAGAGTACTGCGACGAGGACACGAACAAGTGCACGAGCTGTGCGACGATCGCCGGTCGGCTGCGATTTGGACCTCCCACGAGGGTCCCACTGAACAACAGTACGGGGGTAGACGAGCGTTTCCCACGCGTCGCCGATGACGGGACGCTCTGGTACACTCGGGGTGACGGCGGTGGTGGCTACGCGATCGTAAAGCTGTCGCCCCCTTACTCCAGCGCGCCGAGCGTTCAGTATCAGAACGGCAGCGGGTACATTCCTCGCGGAATCGACGGGGAAGGTCTGAGGTTCGACGCGGCCTTCGACACCAAGGAGACAGACGGCACGCGCAAGCTGGTCGGAGTAGCGGACAACGGATCGCTCAGCGACCTGGGGAGCCTAAACCAAATCGTAGGCGCCAACGTCGCGACGCTGGACCACAGCATCGCGGTGGGCGCGGGCCGTGTGTGGTGGATGAGCGATCGGGTCGTCGCCGGACAAGCTGGAGGACCACATCTCCACACGGGGCAGCCGGGTATCGTGTTCAACATCAACTACGTACCCATCGTGCTCGACGACGACTGTCCCGCGCAGGGCCCTGACCTCACGCCCTGGGTCGGCAAAGCCGGGAACTTGATGCTGCTCTCCGCGCAGTCGCTCTCGTCGGCCGGCTGCGTGACCAGCGTCGACGGGCCCAAGGATCTCTACTGGACGCTGGTGGACAACAGCGGTCAGCAGACGGGCAAGGCCAAGCGCATCGAGCTCAGCGACCCGACGCTGGATGAGACGGAGCCGAGCCTGTCGCCGGACCTGTGCACGATCATCTACGCCCGGAGTGAGAGCACTGCGACGGAGGCGCACGACCTCTACACCGCCACTCGCCGCTAAACGGCGCGTCCTCACCCCCAAAACCCTTGAGTTGGCGCCGTGGGCGCTTGAGCGAGGGGCTCGGTCAGGTCAATCTCCCGCGACCCATGACCGACCCTCGCCTCGCGTCCGCTACAGAGCTCGCCGCACGCATTCGCAATCGCACGCTCACCTCACGGGAAGCCGTCGAGCTCCACATCGAGCAGATCGAGCGCACCAATCCTCAGACCAACGCGGTGGTGAAGAAGCGCTACGAAGCCGCCCGCCAGGAGGCCGACGCGGCGGACCTCAAGGTGCAAAGCGGCGGGGAGTTGCCGGCATTTCACGGCGTGCCCTGCACCATCAAAGAGTGCTTCGCCTTCACCGGCATGCCTCAGAGCTCCGGGTTGGTTGCGCGCCGCGACGTCATCGCCGAGGCTGACGCAACCGCTGTCGCTCGTATCCGCGCGGCAGGAGCAATTCCGCTCGGAGTGACCAACACCAGTGAGCTCTGCATGTGGATGGAGTCGGTCAACAACGTCTACGGCCGCACCAATAACCCCTACGACGTCGGGCGTATCGTTGGCGGGAGTTCGGGGGGTGAGGGAGCGGTGATCGCCTCCGGCGCATCTCCGTTTGGGCTTGGGTCCGACGTGGGCGGGTCGATCCGCGGCCCGGCGTTCTTCAACGGCATCTTTGGTCACAAACCAACCGGAGGCTTGGTACCCAACACCGGGCAGTACCCGAACGCTCACGGGGCCATGCGGCGCTACTTGTGCACCGGCCCGATGTGCCGCCGAGCGGAAGATCTGATGCCGCTCTTGCGCTTGATGGCAGGACCTGACGACGAGCACCCGGAGTGGGCTCTGAGCGAAAGCCTGGGCGATCCAGCGACCGTGGAGTTCAGCGGGCGCGCCTTGTTCTCCATTGAAGACAGCGGAAATTTGCCGGTCTCGGACGAGCTACGACGTGCCCAGGCGCGAACTGCGGAGCACTTCAAGAGCCTTGGCATGCAGCTACGGGAGATCAAGCTACCTGCCCTGCGGAAACAATTCGACATCTGGTCCGCGATGATGGGCGTCGCGACGGAGGTGCCCTTCGGGACGCTACTTGGCGACGGTCAGCCGATCAATCCGCTGCTCGAGATGCTCAAATGGACCGTGGGTCGCTCGAAACACACCTGGATGGCCTCGGCGCTCGCGTTGACCGATCCGTTGCCTCGCAAGCTACCGGGCCTGGCTCAACGCATGCTGGAGCTCGGCCTGCAGCTGCGGCAGGAAGTCGAGTCATTGCTCGGCGAAGATGGACTGCTCCTGTATCCGTCATACTCAGTGACGGCGCCGCCACACAAGCTGCCGGCACGTTGGGCAACGCGGCTGCACATGCCTTGGTCGTATATGGCCATCGTCAACGTGCTCGAGCTGCCAGCGACCCAGGTACCGCTCGGCTTGGATAGCCAAGGGCTGCCGCTCGGGGTTCAGGTGATTGGCGCGCCGCTGAAGGATCACCACACCATCGCCGCGGCGTTGGAGCTCGAGCGGCGCTTTGGCGGGTGGCAACCACCACGACTGTCTCAGCTGGCGTCTTAGGCTCCGATGATTCCGAATCGTTGGCAGGTAGCCAAGCGCAAGCAAGAATTCCGCGGGGAATCCTTCGCCAATCTCGCGCGGGTGGTCGCCGTGCTCGCGTTCTACGTGATCGAGATCATCAATCACCACGGCTCTCGCGCGCTCGGCATGCCAGCGGTGGTTGGGCGAGACATGCACGCGATGGTGACGGCCTTGGTTGGTAGCTGGGTGGGCGCTGCGCTGCTGACGGTCGTCGTGATGCGACTCCGCTACTTCCCGATTTGGCTCAAGTACCTCACCACCAGTATCGATCTCGCGATGATGACCGCGGTGCTCGCGGTACTCGACGGTCCCAAGAGTCCCATGCTGGTTGGGTTCGTGCTGGTGCTTGCGCTGAGCGCCACACGCTTTAGCCAGCGATTGATCGCATGCACTGCGGGGGGCACGTTGGTTTCTTACGGGGTGCTCCTGTGGCACACGGCGGCGCTGCGTCCTGCGCTAGCGGTGCCGCGCTATCACCAGCTCATCTTCGCGCTCACGGTGGTGATCCTGGCGGGCGTGTTGATCGTGTTGGTCAACGCAGCCCAGCGCCTGTTCGCCGCAGTGGACACCGCGCCCAACTCGACCTTTCCCGCGGAAGCGCCTGATTCGGGGGACGGGGCGTGAGCGCTACCTACCCCTGCCCGCACTGCCAGACCACCGTAGCCGTTGGCGCCACGCGCTGCTGGCTCTGCAAGGGTGCGCTCTCACAGGCGCTCAACCCCGGTGCATCCGAGGTCGCGAAGCGCGATCGCACCTGGCTCGTGATCGTGATCTTGGCGAGCCTGGTGTTACTGCTAGTCGGGGCTCAGCTGTGGGTCATCGCCCCGGGTCTCTTGGTTCCGTACGGAGTCCTTGTGCTGCCTGTCTCGGTGGTGCTGGCACGCATCGCCTGGGTGGGCAGACTGGACTTTTGGCGCTCTGAAGCCGCTGCAGCGGAAGCCGCGCAGGCCGCGACCCATGCCGCGACCCCAGGCGTCACCGCTGACGGAGCCTATCCCAGAAACCTCGATGGCGCAGTCCAGGGCTCGGTCCAAGGCGGACGTGGCGACCGTCCAGGGGACAAGGTCATCAAAGGCGTGGCGATCGGCGTCACGGTGTTCCTGGTAGTGACTGCGGTCGTCTTGATGCTGCTCGTGGCTGCCGTCGTCATTTTTGCCATCATTTGCTTCGCGAGCCTGCCCTGATGCTACTCCGTGACTACAGCTTCCTCGGTCTCACGCAGAGCTTGTGCCCCGAGTGCCACCAAGTCGTTTCCGCGAAGATCATCGCCCGGGGGAAGCGCGTCTACTTTCAGAAGCGCTGTCCCGAGCACGGTGAGCGAGAAGACTTCATCTGCTCAGACGTCGAGTACTACGATCGCCTAGAGTTTGCCGTCCCTGGCAAGCTCCCCGCTGGATTCGGCAGCTTGCCCAAGCGAGGGTGCCCCTACGACTGCGGTCTCTGCACGGAGCATGAGCAGCACACTTGCATCGGGCTCGTTGAACTCACCCAGAGCTGCAACCTGCGTTGCCCCATGTGTTACGCGAGCAGCGCGCCGGGAGGCGTCCACGAGTCCCTCGCCGACGTGAAGCGCGCCATCGATCGGCTGGTCGCGGCAGAAGGTCAGGCGGAGATCTTGCAGCTCTCAGGAGGCGAACCGACACTGCATCCTGACTTCGAAGCCATCCTCGCATACGCCTACGAGCGCAACGTCCAGCACGTGATGGTGAACACGAACGGACTCCGGTTCGCCAGAGATCCGAAGCTCGCCGAGCACGTATCGCGCTACGAGCGTCGCTTCGAGGTCTACTTCCAGCTGGACAGCCTGGAAGCGAAGGCAACCCAGAGCCTGCGTGGCGCTGACATCCTCGCGGAAAAGCTCGAGGCGCTGGATCGCCTGGCAGAACACCGGGTGCGCGTCACCTTGGTCGCCACGCTGCAGCCCGGCGTGAACGATCACCAGCTGGGAGCCTTGATCCGCTATGCCATCAAGCGACCGAACATCGGGGGCGTGAGCTTCCAGCCAGCGACGTATAGTGGACGGAGCGAGCTGCCCGAGACACTGGAGCACAGGGTGACGTTCCCTGACGTCGTGAAAGGCATCGCGGAGCAGACAGACGGCCTCTTCCGCGAGTCTGACTTCATGCCGCTGCCCTGCGCGCACCCGAACTGCCACACGCTCAGCTACGCCTACCGCGACGGCGAGCGTCTGTATCCCCTGCTGCGCTTCATAGATGCGCAAAAGCACAAGGACCTGCTCGCCAACGGCATCGCGTTCGATCGGCCGCGCGCGCGGCAGCTCGTGGAGGAGTACCTCAGCGCGGAAGGCTGCAGCGCCGGGGACTGCGCGTCGGTCGAAGCCTGGCTTGGGAGCGCCCTCGGACAGCGACAACTCGATCGAGTCAGCGCGGAGGACGCCAAGGCCGTGGTGGAGTTCTTCGGAGCCGCGCTGAGCGAGACGCTCTCACCCGATCGCGTGTTCCGCATCGCCATCACCTCGTTCCTGGACGTCTACAACTTCGATCTCCGTCGAGTGATGAAGTGCTGCACCCACCACGTGCTGCCAAGCGGCCACGTCATTCCGTTTTGTGCCTACAACGTGCTCTACCGACCGGGGCACGCGCCACTGCCTGAACTCGAAGCGCAGCTGATTCAGCTGACTCGGCGCGGCGAAGCGGACTGATGGATTGGGCGTACCTCGCGTTGATGGCCACGGCCATCATGGTGGGCGTCTTGGTGCGGCGAGCCTTGCCGAAGGGCCCAAGCGAGACGCGGCTTCAGCGCCTCGCACTTTTCCTCGGGGCAATAATCGGCAGCACGTTCTTCGCCAAGCTGCCCTACGCCCTTTCCGACTGGCAGAGCCTGGTGGATGGCAGCGCGTGGTTGAAGGATGGGCGCACCATCACTTGGGGTCTGGCAGGCGGCTACCTTGGAGTCGAAGTTGCCAAGTTGGTTGCTGGTGTGCGCCACAAGACAGGTGACGGATTCGCGGCTCCCGTCGCGGCGAGCATCGCCGTCGGTCGCCTTGGCTGCTTCCACGCTGGGTGTTGCTTCGGGCGCGCCACCGACTTGCCGTGGGCTGTGCGATTTGGGGACGGGGTTGCGCGTCATCCGACACAGCTCTACGAGTTTGCATTTCATGCGACCGCAGCGGTGCTGCTAACGCTCGCCGCCAGGCGCGGCCTGTTTCGAACCCAGCTGATCAAGCTCTACTTGATGGCCTACATGCTGTGGCGCATCGCGACCGAGTTGCTCAGGCCGGAGCCGCGCGTGCTCTGGGGTCTGACCTTCTACCAGCTCAGCTCGATGGTCTTCTTCGTCGGATTCGCGGCGCTGTTCTTCGTCGACTCCCGCAAGTTGCGGGTCGCGACCGCGTGAGTACGAAAGCGAGCGTTGGTTCCACGCGGTCAGAACGTGAAGTTTGTCGCTTAGGAAGGTCAGAATTGGCCCGCGAGTAGTACGTTAGGATCATGCGAGCACGCGGATTCGGACTGTTGATGTTTGCGGCGCTGGTAAGTGCTGCAGGTTGCGGGCGTACCCGGTTGGGCTGTGAGGGCGATCCAGCGAGCTGCGTGGAGAGCGACGCGGGCGCTGACAGCGACGCTGAGCCGTCGCTCGTCGCGCCGACCAAAGTCGACCTGCTGTTCGTTGTCGACAACTCGTATGGGATGGACGCGTTTCAGGCCTCGTTCGCCGAAGCGGCACCGCTCTTGGTGCACCGCTTGGTGAACCCTGACTGCGTCGCTGGCGAGCAGCGGGTCACCCTCGCAGACCCAACGGCTGCTTGCCCCGAAGGCCTACAGCGCGAGCTCCCGGCGGTGCGCGATCTGCACGTCGGCGTGATCACGACCAGCATCGGCGGCGCGGGGTCCGATAGCTGCAGCCCCGCTTGGCCAAGCTGGGATCCGGCGCAGGACGACCGGGCTCACCTGGTTGCCAGCCTGGACCGCTACCAAGGCGCTCCTGGGTACCGCGGGCTCGGCCTGATCTCCTGGGATCCCGACGCCCAGCAAGCCCCAGCAGGGTCGGCAAATCTAGAGGCGGTGCTCGAGGAGACGCGGGCCCAAGTACTCGCCGCGGGCAGCAACGGCTGCGGCTACGAGGCCAGCCTCGAGTCAACCTATCGTTTTCTCGCGGATCCACACCCCAGCCGAACCAGCGAACGCGGCCCCTGCTTCGATGGCGACACCTCCAATGGCTGCGCGATCGGGGTGGGCGTCGATGAAGAGCTGCTCGAGCAACGGCGAGTGTTCTTGCGCGAAGACTCGCTGGTGCTCGTCGTGATGCTCAGCAACGAGAACGACTGCTCTGTGCCGACGCTCAACCAGTACTGGTTGGGACTGCAAACAATCAACGAGCTGGGCAACCAAGTAACGCTGCCTCCAGCCACGTCAGCGTGCGAGAAGGACCCCAACGACCCGTGCTGCCACTCCTGTGGTCAGTCGCCACCAAACGGCTGTCCGAGTCCAGCGCCCGGCTGCGAGTCTGCTCACTTGGATGAAGGCCTGGATCCGCCCAACCTGCGCTGTTTCGATCAAAAACGGCGTTTCGGGGTCGACTTCCTTTACCCGGTCGATCGTTACCGCGCGGCACTGCAAGACCGAACCATCAAGGACGAATTCGGTGAGCGACTACCGAATCCGCTCTTTAGCTCGACCTCCGGCGACGGACGTCGACCCGAGGACGTCGTCTTCGCTGCCTTGGTGGGTGTGCCTTGGCAGGACATCGCGCAGCCAGCGAGCCTGACGAGCAAAGGCTCACTGACCTTCGCTAGCGCAAGCGAGATGCAGGACCGCTGGAGCGACCTCTTGCCTACGGCGGGTCGCCCGGCGGGAGACCCGTTGATGCGCGAATCCATCACCCTTCGTAGTGGCCAAGGGATCCGCAGTCAGGACGACGGCTTCGCCTACCCCAACGGCTACGATTACGACACGGATGGGAAAGCCTTGCAGTACGCCTGCCTCTCACCGCTCCCGGCGCCTGACCCCTGCCTGACCACCAACTGTGAGTGCTACGGCATCAGCAGCGATCCGATCTGCGTCGACCCGGACACTGGCAAGACAACGGGCGATCGTCACAGCGCCGGAGCGATGCCGGGCGTGCGGCAACTCGAGCTGTTGCGTGCCCTCGGCGAACAAGGCGTGACGGCGAGCATCTGCGCCAAGCAGACGGTCGATCCAGCCGTGCAAAGCTATGGCTACCGCGCCGCCGTGGAATCCATCGTTGCGCGAGCAGCCCGCAGCCTGCGGTAGCGGACTCAGGGCACTTCGCGGTGCATCCGCGCGCGCTGCTGCTATAAGGCGCGCCATGCATCAGCGCGGGGCACTCATCATCGGAAGCGTGATCTCGGCTCTAGTGAGCGTCGGTTGCGATGCCGCGAAGGGCGACTACGAGCACTGCCTCGAGCTTGAAAAGCAGGACAAGCTGGAAGAAGCCAGCAAGGCCTGCGAAGCGGCCGTACAGAAAGATCCTGGCGGCGCGAGCGGTCGGGCGGCGCAAGAGAAGCTCGCCCAGCTCCAGGTGAAGATCGTCAGCGGACTGACTGATGAGCTGAAGAAGAACAACCTCTGCACCGAGGCGCAGCTCAAGCTGATTGATGCCAAGCCCGAGGACAAGCCGCGGCTAACCGCCGACCGTGACGCCAAGTGCAAGGGCCTGATCCCCAGCTCGAGCGCGAAGTAGTCGACGCGCTGCGTATCCGCACGAATATGCGAGCTGCGCGACCTAGAAGCGCTGCGCCCAGCGATGCAGCAGGCCTAGGAACGCATAGGTGCCATCGACCACACCGAGGGCATCGGGAGAGTCGAGCACGAACGAGAACGCCGCAAAGCCTTCGAGGTGCTTGCTGAAGTTGACGTGGAACAAGGGACCGCCGCGGGTCACGCCGCGAGGTCTGCCCGGCACGACCACGTACTCAGCCAGCGCGCCGAGCTGAACGTCCTGGCTCTCACCGAACCCATAGACGTAGCCGCCACGGATCCCCATCGCGAAGGGCGGGCGCATCACCACGCGCAGCACTTCCTCGTAGACATAGGTGTCGCGGGGCACGTCGATCAAGACGGGGTGCACGCCGAGGAAAGCACCGCCGTGCGCAACGGGAGCTGCAAGGTCGAGCTCGAAATCGACCGCGGTGTAGCTGCTGCGCTCGCCACCGTTCTCGAGGCCGAGGTCGGTGTCGGAGTATTGCTCTTGCTTGCGCAGGAACCGCCGGTCGAAGGGAATCGTGCGCCGGATGCCGAAGAACGTATCCAGAAAGGGCAAGCTCGCGCGCCAGCCAACATAGGGCGACGTGAAGCTGTTCGTGACGAGCCAGTACGCGTCGACGCCAATGAAGTTCCAGAACGGCGCGCCGTATCCCAGCGTGAGCCGAGGCCGCGCGTAGACGACCCCCACGTCGGTCGCAAGCGACGCGAAGGGCGTCGCCTTCTTGGATTGCCATGGGGAATATTGCGGCTCGGAGCTCTCCGGCTTGGTCGGTGCGGCCGCGGAAGCGACGTGAGGTGACGCGACCCCTAACCCCCAAACCAAGCCGAAGAGGGCGCGCCCGAGCCAGCGACGTTGGCTCCGAGATCGATGAACGCACCGGTCCCCTAGATCCTCTGCGCTGCCGGGCATTCTTGCCTGACTGTAAGAAAGGCTTGGCACTAGAAAGCTGGCCTCCCCTTGCACCAGGTTCAGAAGCCGCGCAAGTCTTCGCCGTTAGTCCTGCACAGCTGTGTCAGTATCCGCGCCATGTCCAAGCAAAGCGTGACGTTGTGGCACAATCCCCGCTGTTCCAAGAGCCGGGAGGCCTTGCAGCTCCTGTCTGACCGCCTCGGCCCAGAAGCGATTCAAGTACGCGAGTACCTCAAGCAAGCACCGAGCAAGTCCGTGGTGGAGACGCTACTCAAGGCGCTGAGCGCGGGCGACGCGGACTTCAAGCCGCACGACCTTCTGCGCAGCAAGGAGCCTGGATACAAGAAGCTTGGGCTCTCCAAGACCGCCAGCAAAGCTCAAATCGTGGCCGCGTTGGTCAAGGATCCGAGCATCCTCGAACGCCCCGTCTTGGTGGTGGACGACAAGGCTCGCATCGGTCGGCCCCCGGAGCGCGTGCTAGAACTGCTCTAATCTCTTTCCCCGAGGAAATGCGGGCCGTGCTGGCAGCTACTTCTGCTTGGCGGCCTCTGCGAACTCCAGGAGCAGCGCCTCCACCGCGCCGCCTCCCCGCGCATACAAGAGCGGTCCGGAGAAGCCGGTGGTTGCCACGGAGTAGACCTCTGCGATGCGGTATGCGAGCTGAGCGACCTCCGGCAGGTTCTTCAGGGCTGCCTCGACGGCCGCTTCATCGCCGTCCGCCACAGCCTTCTTCAGCGCGCCGGCGGCCATCCAGCGGTCGCTGTCACTCATCGCCCCACCGCGCTCCGACAAGCGCGCGATGGACTCCGGGACGCGTGTGCTGGCTGGGGGGGCGGACTCGAAGCCCTTGATCACTGGCCGCTGAGAAGCCGGCTTGAGCTCTTCGGGCGCATGCAGGCTGCTCGGCCCGATCTCGATCTGCGTGGTTGGGATGATCGAGTCGTGCTTCTTCGTACGCAGTTGGGACTCGTCGAGCCCTGGCTTGCTCTGTTCGACGTCGTCACTCGGCGACTCGACGTCTTTGCCCGGCTTGGACTCGGCAGCGTCGTCTGATTTGGCCACGATCCGCTGAGGATAGCCCCCGGCTGGTGCTCCTCCAAGCCGCTCGGTCGGAGATCCTGCAGCGTTCTGGTGGCTAGGTGAGGCACGCTTGCATCTTTCGCAGTGCGTCTTCGCAGGCGCAGTGCGTCTTCGCAGGCGCAGTGCATCTTTCGCAGGCGCAGTGCGGCGTTCCGCTTCGTAGCTGCTGCGCCCGCGCCTTTCCCTTGCCTCACCTGCGAAGTAACAGGAAGCTGAAGTGAGCCATGCCAGTCGGTGTGAAGACTGTCCGCCAGGTGCGCCAACGCATCGTCCTCGCCTGCGGTATCGAAGGTCCGCGCCTGAGGATCTGCCGTGCGGCTGCACTACGAGCCCTGAACGGCCACATCGAGGAGTGCGTGGTTGAACGGCTCACGACCGCGGCCGCTACCCTGCGGCCCTGGGCGATCGTGATGAACGAGACGACGTATGCGTTCGATCCCGAGGAGTTCGATGCGCTCGCGCGCGACGTCGGTGGCCGCATCGTCCGACTACCCGACTTCGAAGCCCCCCTCGACGAGCTCGAAGCCTGGCTCAACGAGCGCTTCCGCAAGTTGGTCGAAGACGGCGAAACCGAGTCACACTGAATCACCGCTGATAGGTGCTTCAAGCGCCAAAGCTGCAGCTCTGACTGGCGTCGCACCGCGAGCGCTGCGATAGACTGCGGCATGACCTCTCACGTCCTCAGGTTCGCCCAGCTCTCGAAGCGTGTGGCGCTGGTGTCCGTCTGCACGTTGGGCCTTGGAGTCGTTGCGTGCGGCTCTGACAGCGACAGTAGCTCGGGTTCAGGCGGCAACGCTGGAACGGGTGGCGCTGCGACCGGCGGAAACGGCGGCACCGCAGGGGCTACGACCGGCGGCAGCGGTGGCAGCTCCGGATCGGGGGTTGGGGGTGAGGGTGGAGTCGACACATCGCCCATGGGCGGGGACCGCCCGGTGACACCGTTCGTCCCCGAGAGCTACGACCCGTCGCAGCCCACGCCGCTGATCGTGATGCTCCACGGCTTTGGCGCGAACGGCGCCGCTGAAGAGCTCGTCGTCCTCAAGCTCAAGCCACTCGCGACCGAGAAGAACTTCATCTACATCTATCCGGACGGAACCACCGGTGCCGACGGGAAACGCTTCTGGAACGCGACCGACGCCTGCTGTGACTTTGGCAACACCGGGGTAGACGACGTCGCGTACATCGCGGGGCTGATTGACGAAGCCAAGCAGCGCTACAACGTCGACGACAAGCGCGTCTACGTCATCGGTCACTCGAACGGCGGCTTCATGTCTCACCGCTTCGGGTGTGATCGGGCGGATCTGGTGGCTGGCATCGCGAGCCTGGCGGGCGAGATGTGGAGCGACGAGAGCAAGTGCGCACCAAGCGCACCCGTCAATGCGCTGCAGATGCACGGCACGAGCGACGAAACCGTCTCCTACCTCACGGTACCCGGCGTTCCCGGCGCCGAGGACAGCGTGGACACTTGGGCAACGAAGAACGGCTGCACTGGTTCGCTCACGCCGCTTGGTGAGCCCGTGGACTACGAAGCCGGCGTCTCGGGCTCAGAGACGGACAAGCTGGAATACACCGAGTGCCCAACGGGCGGCGCGGTGGAGTTGTGGAAGATGAACGGCGTTGGCCACATCCCGAACTTCACCGACGAGTACCGCCGCGCCCTCGTGGACTGGCTGCTTGCGCATCCGAAGCCCTGAGCTTCCGACCGACGTCGGGCGCCTACCAAGCTAGGCGCCTAGCAAGCTGGGCGCCTACCAAGCTAGGCGCCTACCAAGCTGGGCGCCTACCAAGCTGGGCGCCTACCAGGTGACCTCGCCGAGCCGGAGGAAGCCGCGGCCTTCACGTTGATCTGCGAAGAACAGCGTCTTGCCTTGCAGCGCCGGGGCCGCCGTCTGTTCGCTGGGTCCCTCCAGGCGCGCCAAGCGACGCACCTTCACCACGGCCGTAGGAGGACGAACGGTGAAGCCGTACAGCTCCGAGGCCGCGCCACGCGCGGCGCTAACGACACCGTGGCAAAGCTGACCATCGCACTCGATGCTCAGCGCCGTGGGACGTGCAGCGTCCGGCAGCTCGATCACCAGTGGGTCTCGCTCAGGCGCGCCGGAGTCGCTCAGCACCGCGATGCGCACGCCGTCCTCCGCACCTTCTTCGAGCCACGCCACGACCGGCTTGTCACCAGCGAGCGCCACGGCAGGTGAGTGCGAGTGACCTTTCGTCTTCGCGAGCGCTCGCTGTCCCGGCTGCGGCTCAGCGGTGGCGCTCTTCAGCGTAGCGACGAAGATATCCGCGACTCCTGCAGCGGCAGGATCGCGCGCCTCAGACCAAACCAGCCACGTTTTGTCTCCGCGGGGCAACACTCGCACATCAGTCGCGGCACCAGTCACGGAAGTCACCCGGCGGTCGGGACCGATGCGCTGCAGGCCCTTGCCAATGCGCGCGGCGTAGACCTCCGGATCGCCATGGCGCTCGTCGACCCAACCGACGATCCAACCCCCAGCGCCGAGCGCCGAATCCGGGATGTAGCCTGCGCCAACGTCACTGACTTCGCCCGGCGCCCGCGTCAGCATCGACTGCTTGGACTTCTTGCCGCCAGCTCCGAGCAGCGTGACGAAGACCTGCGGAACCTTGTTGTCGAGCGCACTCCACACGAGCAGCGCGTCATTGCCCTTGGAATCACCTGCGCTGAGCGCCACGCCACCCATCGAGCGCGCGCGGTAGGAAATCGTCTCCACCGCGCCGGGCGTGCCATCCGCCCCAACGCCGCGCACCTTGAGCAGCGCGCGCACCGGGTCGAAGCGACCGTCGGGGGCCGGCGTGGTACGCCGCGTATAAGGTGTGGTCGGGTCGAAGAAGGTGAGCCAGGCGACCAGTGAACCCGAGCCTTGTTTCACCGCGGCAACGCTACTCAGCGGATCGCCGCTCGCAAGCGCCTGATTCGACTCGAGTCGTGGGGGCGACTCCGGCGTCCAGGCCTCGGCGGCAGCACGGTACGCCGTGCCCGTTGGCGCCAGCTCGACGCTGAAGAGCTGCGCTGGGTTCTGGTTGTCCGCGGCCAGCGCGAAGCAGCTCTCCCGAGGGCAGGAGAGGCCCCAGGCGATGTTGATGCCCTTGGGTAGCTCGTTGGTCTTGAGCGGCTCGCTCGCCACCACCTCGAGCTTGCTGTCCAAGCGCACGAACGTCGGCAGCAGATCCGCGTCGTCGCACGACTCTACTTCCTCGGGGCAATTCTCTGCGAGGGTCAGCGCTGCGACGCCGCTATTGGTCGCGACGAGCTCTGGCGCCGTCTCTGCGCCGACCACACGCAACTTGGCGCGCTTGTCCGGCTTGAGGTCGCTCGTCAGGCTCGCGATTTCGAGCCAGCGCTCGCGCTCGCTGCTGAGCCCCGGCGCCTCCCAGACGGCATACGCGGTGCCAAGCCCTTGAGCTGGCGCCAGCAAGTCGACGAGGGCCTGTTCACCTGCCCCGGGCAGGTTCGCGACCGGTCCAGCCAGGAGCTTGCCCTGGGCGTCGACTAGCGCGAGCTGCACCCGAGGCTCGAGGTTCTTGCTGTCGGACCAGCCGATAACGAGCCCATTTGCGCTGACCGTGAGATCCAGATCGAGCTGGGCGCTCGCGGTGCCGCTGACCTGCAGTGGCTTGCCTTTGACGGCGCCTTGCTCGTCGAGGAAGGCCAACATGACAGGCCCATTGCTCCCCGCAGCGCTTCCAGCCTCGATCCAAGCGACCGCGGCGCCTCCAGCAAAAGGCACTGCTTGCCACGCGCGCGCCGTCTTGCTGAATGCAGCGCCCTGTTTCCCCGAGGTATCAGACAAATCGGACGCCCACAGTTCGGCTTTGCCCGAGCCGCGCACCGCCCAGAGTGCCAGAGCGCCGCGCTTGGTCGGCACCGCGTTTAGCCAGAGGACGCTGTCAGTCGTGCGAGTGAGCGCCATCGGTCCGCTCGCGAGCTCACCGCCTGGCCCAACGGCGAGCAGATTGATGGTCTCCTCCGCGGCGCTCTTCTCGCTGTAGAGCATCACGAAGCCTTTGGCCTTGAGGTTGCCACCAGCCTTCGCGTCGCCGACGGGCCTGACGGTAGCCAGTCCGATTTCCCCGGCGGCGGGACCCAGCTCGTGAACGTCACCGCGAGGTTGTCCTCGCGGATCCAACGCCTGGCTGTACCAGGTGGCGCTCGCCGACTTCGTCGCTGCCCAGATGGCCATGCTCCCTGCGCTGCTCGAGCCGATGTACGGCCCCATCGTGCCCCCTGGCACCTTGGCGAAGACGTGGGAGCGCAGGCCGTTGACCTCTACGTCAGTCGCAGACTTGTCCTTCGCGGAAGCTCCCTTCGGTCCGCGTGGGCTCTCGGTGTGCTCTTGGTTCGTCGCACCGCAGCCAAAGGCAAAGCACAGGGCGAGGAGCGATGCTCGGGTATAGAAGCGCGGGCTCACGCCGGGCACCGTAGAAGCGCGCCGCGCCCCGCGCAACGAGAAGGCGGAATCGTGCGTCGGGCAGGCGCGTTAGCGTAGGATGCCCCTGTGACTCTCGCGCAGCGCCTCATGCTCGCTATCGCCGTGCTCACGATCGCGGTGACCGCCGCGGTAGGCCTCGGCGTGCGCGAAGCCTGGCGCAGCACGGAAGAAGAGCGCTTTCGCGAGCAGTTCAAGGAGGCGGTCTCACGGCTAAACGAGCAGCTCAGCACGGACATCACGAGCTTGCCCGAGATGGTCGAGCCAATTTGTCGCCACGATCCGACACTCGACAGCACGTTGATCGACTTGTCGACCGGACGCCTCGACTCGGGACGGCGTCTCGCGGCGAGCCTTCGCGTGCCTGACATGCGCAAGGCGCTGCGCGTCGACGAGCTGGTGCTGATCACGAGCGAGGGCGAAATTCTGGGCGCTGTACACCCCAACCTGGTCGTCGGCGCGACAGACCAGAAGCTCGCCTCGCGCATCGCCAAACCAAGCCAAGCCGCGGGCGTTCGCGGTGGTAAGGGCGAGCCGCTGGCGGTCGAAGCGCACTGCACCCGTCGCTTGGGCAAGGTCTGGATCGGCGTCTACGCCGCTCGTCACCTGGACCGCCTGCTCGAAGACGTCGGACGCTCTCACGGGGTGCAGCTACGCGTGGCATCGGGCTCCAAGGTCCCGCGCGACTTGATGGTGGAGCGTCTCCAGGTCGAAGAACTCGGCGGCATCACCTTGATCGCCACCAAGTCGCGGGTGCCGCTGCTCGAAGCCTTGAAGCACCTGGACGGCACCATCCTCGCGATCGGCGGTGTCACGTTGGGCGTCGCGCTGCTGCTCTCGATGTTGATGGCGCGCGGTTTGGCACGCCCGATCGCGGACCTCTCGGAGCAAGCGCGGGCTGTCGTCGTGGGTAATCCTCAGCCCGTGCGTGGTCGGGGGGGGAGGGAGCTACGAGAGCTCGCCGATTCGTTCAACAAAGCCATCCTGGACCTAGCAGCGCTGCGCAAGCGACTGGCCGCCACCGAGCGCATTGCCGCGCGGAGAGAAATCGCGCGCCAGGTCGCCCACGAGATCAAGAACCCCCTCGCCCCAATCCGCGCCGCCGTGGAGACGCTGAGGCGCCTCCGCGCACGCAACGACGAGGCGTTCGACGAATACTTCGATGAGGCCACGCGCACCGTCCTCGACGAAGTGCGACGCATCAACACCATCGTCTCCGAATTCACCCGCTTTGCCCGCCTCCCTGCCCCGAACCCGGCGCCACTAAACCTCGTGGAAAGCATCCGCAAGGTCGTGATGCTGCACGAGAACACTGGGGCAAAAGTCAGCTTCGGCTTCGAGCCTTGTCCGGAGGTCCAAGCGGACGCGGATCAGATGGTGCAGGTCGTCACCAACCTGCTGCAGAACGCGATCGACGCTTGCCGTGAAGTCCCCTCACCCGAAGTGAGGGTCAGCCTCAAGCCGCTGGACAGCACGGAGATCGAACTGCGCGTGTCAGACAACGGCCCTGGCATCCCGTCGGACATTCAGGCCCGTTTGTTCGAGCCGTACGTCACGACCAAGCCCCACGGAACGGGCCTGGGCCTGGCCATCGTCCAACGCATCGTCGTGGAACACGGAGGGGACATCAGCTACGAAGACCGCAGCGGTGGTGGCGCTTGCTTTCGGGTGACACTACCCGTGGGTGGCCCGCCGTTGCTGTCAGAAGCTCCGCCTTCGACGCGGGACTTCAAGGGCTAGCACTACTGCACATCTGCGCCCCATGCGGAGCTCGCTACGGTTCGCCGAGGCTTGGCGAAATCGGCCTGACTCCAAGTTTCTTGTTTGCCAGCAGGGGGCCCAATACTCTGTCCGTCCCTTTTGAGTTGAGGCGCGGGACGCGCGCTCCCGGTCATCTTCCACTGATTCCGTCAGCGCCCGCGAGGGCCACCCAACGAGCCAACGAGGGCGAAGCGGCCCCGTCAATCGTCAGCAAACTCGCCACATGACACTCTCTCAGCGCCAGCTTCTCGGACTCTTGTTGGTGGTAGTCGCCGCCGTGATCGGCGCCGTCGTCGGCAAAGACAACGCCATGACCGCTGCCGTGCTCGCCGGGGCCGGCGGTGTTGCCGCGTTGCTATTCGCCGGAACCGCGAGCGGCCCGAAGCTGGATGGCATCCGCAATGCGATCCGCCGCGCGGGTATGGGCAAGTCGGTGAGTGCTCCGGAAGGGGCTCCCGAGGCCGTCGCGTCGCTCTACGAGGAGCTCGGAATGCTGGTGGAGGCAATCAGCGATGCCAAAGACCGCGTCAAGGAGCTGGAGTCGGGCAGCGACGAAAAGACCCGCGACCTGCAAAAGCAAATCGAGCGGCAGAATCGCGCACTCACGGAACGCGACGCGGAGATCGAATCCCTACGGAAAGCGCCTGCCGCGAACTCCGAGGAACTCGAAGAGCTGCAGGCAGAGCTTGCCGTCTTGCAAGACGAGCACGCCTCCTGGAGCCGCCGGGTACAGGAGGCTCAGTCCGCAGCCCAGGCGCTGGCCGAAGCAGTGAACATGCTGTCAGAGGGCGTCGTCCACCAGCTCGAGAGTTCGGAGCAAGCGGGCGCCCACATCAAGGAAGTCACTTCGAACCTGCGAGAAATCGCCCAGCACGTCGAGGTGCTCGCGGGCAGCGCCGAAGAGAGCAGCTCGAGCATCCTCGAGATGACTGCGACCAATGACGAGGTCGCAGAGAACATCGGCGAGCTGGGTGCCAGCGTGCGCGAGACCGTCGCCTCCATCGAAGAGATGGCGTACTCGATCAAAGAGGTCGCGAAGAACGTCGACGCGCTCTCGCTCACGGCTGAGGAAACCAGCTCGAGCATGAACGAGATGGATGTGTCCATCGACCAGGTGCAGTCGAACGCCAACGAGACGGCGCGGCTATCAGAGGAAGTGGCTCAGGACGCCGAGCGGGGCGCCGAGTCGATCCTCAAGACCATCGGCGAGATCTACCGCATCAAGGAGAGCAGCCAGGAGGCTGTGGCCGTGATCTCGAACCTGGGCTCACGCATCGACGCCATCGGTCAGATCCTGAACGTAATTGACGAAGTCGCCGAGCAGACCAACCTGTTGGCGCTCAACGCCGCCATCATCGCCGCTCAGGCAGGTGAGCATGGCAAGGGCTTCGCGGTCGTGGCCGACGAAATCAAAGATCTCGCGGAGCGCGCCGGCGCAAGCACCAAGGAGATCGCCGACCTCATCAAGACCATCCAGGCGGAGAGCAAGAACGCGATCCAAGCGGTGGAGCGCGGCGCACAGAACGTTGATCGCGGCGTCGAGGTGAGTAACGAGGCCGAGCGCGCCCTGAAGAAGATCCTCGAGAGCTCCCAGAAGAGCACCAACATGGTGCGCGCGATCGCTCGCGCCACCGTTGAACAGGCCAAGGGCAGCAAGCAGGTCACCGATGCCATCGGGCGCATCGCGGAAACCGTCCAACAGATCGCCGCTGCAACCGCCCAGCAAGCGCGCGGCTCTGAGCTCATCATGAAGAGCGGTGAGAAGATGCGCACCATCAGCCAGCAAGTGGAGCGCTCGAGTCAGGAGCAGACTCGCGGTGGACGTCAGATCACTCAGGCGATTGAGAACATCAGCAACATGGTGAACCAGCTGAACGTCTCTCACCGTCAGCAGGCGCGCGGCTCGGAAGCAGCACTCGCAGCGGCGACCCAAATCGAGGAAGCTGCACGCCGCCAGGACGTGGCGCTCAAAGAGCTGCTGGACAACACCAAGCATCTGCAACAGCTGGTGAAGTGATTTGAGCGAAGCCAAGCAGAGTCCCACACCGAGCGATTCGAAGTTCCCCATGCGATTGGCCGTGGCGGTCGTCCTGGGCGTGGGCGTGATCTTCCTGCTAATGACAGTCAAGCCTGGCGCGAAGCAAGCGGCGCCCGCCTCGAGCGTCGCGCAGATGACGAAGGACGAGTTCAAGCTGCGTCTATTGGACCATTGGTTCCCCACGGAAAACTCTGGCGACCCACCGGCTGACGCCGCCGCGCTGCTTGGACTCAAGCGGGGGGACGACCTCGGCGACGGTTGGAAGGTGCGAGGCATTCGCGTGGCTGACAATGCCATCCGCGTGGAGCTCGTGCGGCCAGACGCGCTCTTCGTCACCCAAGTCCAGCTCGGTGTGCAGCTCGGGACGATGGCGCAAACCGAGCGCTACTCCCTCACCGCGACCAACGAGCGTCCTGGCCCGCAGTTCTTCGCGAATATCGATCTGCAGAAGCCAGTCGAGGCGGTGGCCAAGCACGTACGCGAGCACGAGAAGCAAGTTCCCGTGCCCCAGGGCCTGACGCCAATTCCAGCGACCCCAACACCTGACTTGCCCGGCACCTTCGTTCCCGCGCCCGAACCAGCCGCGCCTCCTGGATCAGCCGCGCCCGCCGCGCCTTAGCGACCGACGGTGTGGTGATGGGACGCTACCACGGAGCCCTTGGACAAGCGCGCCATGGCCTCCGTGAGGCCCTCTAGCGTGAGGTGGAACATGGGGAACACCGCAGCGATCGCCTTGCAAGTGCCACCGCCCCAGTAGCGGGGCGGATCCGGGTTCAGCCATACGGAGTGGTCGAACTTGTTCGCGATGTGCACGAACCAGTCGAGCCCGGTCGGTCCTTCACCAAATGTGTTCAAGCCGTAAGGCGACCCCCAGGGCCCGGAGCCGAGCAGCTCGCCCGGTGCCATCGCCGCATCGCCCACCAGAATGACTTTCCACCTGGAATTTAATGTGTCCAGCAGGTCTGGCACCGGGATTGGGTCCATCAGGTTCTCGGTGCTGAAGACGCGACCGTAGACCGCGTTATGGAAGTAGTACGCCTTCACTTCACGGAAGTTGGAGGCGCGCTTCGCTGCACTGAAGAGCTGACTCACGGTCTGCGCGAATGGGTCCATCGAGCCGCCAACATCCATCAACAGGAGCACCCGCACGTTGCTCTTCTTGGGGCGCCTGAGCACGATCTCGAGCTCACCGAAGTTCTTCGCGGTGGCGTCGATGGTGGCTTCCATGTCGAGCTCTTCTTCAAGCCCCTCACGGCTGTAGTTCTTGAGCTTGCGCAGCGCGACTTCGATCTGACGCACGTCCAGCACGAGGTCTGAGCGATAGGGCCGGTACTTCCGCGCATCGGCCATGCCCATCGCGCCCTTGCCGCCATGACCCTTCTGACCTTGAGCGCGCATGCTGATTCCGGACGGATGCTGACCACCGGTACCAAACGGGCTCGTGCCGCCAGTACCGATCCATTTGCTCCCGCCTTCATGCCGCTTCTTCTGTTCGCGGAGCCGGTCTTCGAGCATGCGCTGTAGCTCTTCGCTCGATAGCTCTTGCAGCGCTTCCCGTTGCTCGTCGGTCAGCGTCTCGAGGATCTTCGGATCCTTCAGCCACTCCTCGAGTTGATCGATCAACTCCTGAGTCTCGACGACGATGCCCTTGAAGTGCGCCAGGAACGCCTCGTCGAAGCGATCCAGATCGGCCTCGTTGTGCACCATCAACGACCGCGCGAGGTAGTAGAAGCCGTCCAGAGTATGGTTGTGCAACCCGAGGCGCATCGCCTTCGCCAGCTGCACCGCCTCCTGGGTGCCCACCTTCAGGCGCTTGTTCCTGAGTTCGTAGAGGAAGGGGACGATCAGATCACTCATGGCTCGCTGGAGCTCGCGGATTTGGGGGTGAGGCGCACCTCGAGCCCGCCACGAGCCCCCCGAATGTGCCACATCGCGCTCACGCGTGCTCCACGGCATTCTGGCAGTCTTTGACGGCGTTCTCGCAGCTCCGCAGGATCTCGAGGGCGCTGGCAGATCTGGAGGGCCTCGCGCCGCCTTACGCCGCTCTCTCCCCCCCCAAAAAAACAAGTGGTCAACGACCAGCGGCGAACTTCAGCGTCTCCTGGATCGCGAGTCCCACGCCAGCGAGGCTCTCCCCGGCAACCAGCCCCGAGGCGACCACGATCAGGAAGCGAGCGGACCACTTCGGCACGCTGCGGGTGAGAAGCAGCGCCACCGCGGATCCCAAGAACATCGAGACCGAGTAGTACGCCGGAATCACCATCGCGATCCCGATGCTGGCCGGCGAAGGCACGAACTTGGCCCACTTGCCTCTCTGCTTCTCCAGAATCGCCAGCACGATACCCAGCGCGCCGGCGATCAACATGGCCCCGATGGCGCCCTTGGGCATGGTATCGAGGCCCTTCGCAAAGATCTCCGCAACTGCTTTCCACGCGGCAACAGCTGGAGCCGGCCACTCTTCGGTCAACAGCTGAGCCTGCGGGTTCGGCATGATGACCAAATATGCCCAGCTGCCTGCGAGCGACCCCGCAAGCACGCCGAACACCTGCGCCACGGCCTGAAAGCGCGGCGAGGCACCAATCAACAGGCCCGTCTTCATGTCGTGAAGCAGGTCCGCACACTGACTCGCCGAGCCTCCCGTGACGTTCGCAGCCATCAGGTTCGCGGCGACGTTTCCCGGCGTGATGATGCCGAAGAATAGCTGCGTCACCTTACCCATGGGTCCAACGGGTGCGAGCCCCGTCTCTCCTGATACCCGCGCGGAAACAATTGCGAGCACGAACGTGAGCAACACTCCGAGCACCGCCGCCCAAAGCACGATACCGAACAAGCTCACCTGGGTAGCTGTCGCCAGGACCAGCGCTGCCAAGACAGCCCCGATCAAAGCCTTGGTGGGTACGTCGTGGCTCGAGTCCTCTGCGGGAGCCTCACCCGCGGCACGCCGCGCACCGGTCAACGCACGCAGCACCGCGCGCCATGAAAACGCGAAGGAGGTCAGCGAACAGGTGACCATCATCGCGACACCGGGCCAGAGCATCCACTTGTTGACCGTTGAGAACCAGGTAGCGCCCGCCTTACCTGCTTCTGCCCAGCCCTGCTCGAGCGCGTATGGCCCCAGCGCGCCCCACGCAACTAGCGCCCCCAGCAACACGGAAACACCCGCCCGGAAACCCATGATGCCGCCCATCGCAAACAGCAAGAGCGACGGGTCGAGCGCGAATCCCAGATTGTACAGCGAAAGCTTGCTCACACCGCCCTTTGCGAGCACACCCTTGGCCGCAAAAGACCCCGGGATGGGCAGCTTCGGCACCTTCGCCAAGTCGACGATCAACTTAAGCGCCGCCGCAACGACCCCAGCGCTGATCAGCGCGAGCACACGCATCACGGCTTCCTGGCCTTTGGCGTACATCTCTTTGACGGTGCTGGCGGTCGCAATGCCGAACGGAAACGGCAGTCGGTCGACGAGCAAGAACTGGCGCCGCAGCCCGATCGCCACAGTGACCCCAAGCACGCTCACCGCAAAGGTCCAAACCACGAGTACCCAGTAGGTCCACTCATAGCCGTTGATCAGCGTGAGCGCTGGAATGGCGGCCACTAACCCCGCGGAAGCGATGGACGCCGCAGCGGACGCTGCCGTCTGGTTGATGTTGTTCTCGAGCAACCCCCAGCGCCTCGTCTTGAACAGCGCGTGGAGCCCTTGCCAGAAACCGAACGACAACAGCGCCGCGGTGACCGACATGTTGAAGCTCCAGCCGATCTTGAGCCCGCTGTAGATGTTGCAGAACGACAGCAGCCCGCCGAGGACCATCCCCGTCAGCACAGCGCGAATGGTGAGCTGCGGCGCTACGAGATCAAGAGGCGGAAACTCCGCCTCGGTGTCGCTCTCTACTCGAGTCTGAATCGGCTCTGCTGCAGCGGACATCTCCCGCCGTTACCCCGGTCTGGCTGCGAGGTATAGCCTTCAGAGCCCGCCGCAGGGCGATCGCGATTCAGACGCCCTGACAGAGTTGAACGGACCAGGTCGTGCCGTTGCAGAAAGCCGTGAACGCATCCGAGCTGCCTTCGCTGCACGTACCGTAGTTGCAAGTCTGGACGGTGTAGCCGCAGACGTCCGCCGGCGCGCAGTCGCTGCCGTCCTCTGGCATTTCCTCCGGGCAAGCCGGAGGAGGAGGCGGGTTGCAGCTCGAGATCAGCACTTCCCAGGTGTAGTCGACACAGCGCGCCTCGACGTCAGGACAGCACTCACTCGTTGGGTAGCTGCAGAACCGGTCCGCAGCCACGTTGCAGTACGCGCCAGTGGACGGCTCACTCGACGGGCACTCTTCAGGCGGCGGCGGAGGATTGCAAGTGCCGCCCTCGCGGACTTCCCACTTCCCGCCATTACAGCTCGCGACCAAGTCGCTCAGCCCCTCAGAGCCGCAGCGATCGTAGTAACAGTCCTTCGCGCCAACGGCACAGCTTGTGCCATCTCCGGGCAGCGAAGTCGGGCAACCTGATGAGGTGCCACCGCTGCCTCCGGACCCGCTAGAACCGCCTGCGCCCCCCGTCCCGCCCTCGCCTCCGCTTGCCGTTCCACCACAAGCCGGAGCCAACAATGCCAAGCTGGCAGTGATCACGAACGGCGCACGCACGCGCGACGCCTTGGAGCGGGGATGTCGAGCCATGCCCCCCGATAAGCAACCTCTGTGCCACGCGCTCTCAGGCACCACATTCCGCCCGTGACGCCGAGGACTGCCAGGCCCCCAAGCTTTGCCGCCCCAACCCAGTACTTTTCCGCGTGGCAACAATCACCGCCCGACACCAAGCCTAAGGCAACGTACGAAGCCCCGAGCCGAGAAGCCTAAGGCAATGGGGCGAAGCCCCGAGCCGAGCCACCAACAAAAGACTGAGGAATATCGGCGAAGCCCAGAGCCGAGAAACCTTAGCCAATGGGGCGAAGCACCGAACAGAGCAACA
>JBFXBK010000094.1:0-26137 GCA_050183255.1 Polyangiaceae bacterium
TGTACGCGCGAGTCTTCGCTGGTGAGGCAACGACCTTCAGCGTGTTCGATGGCGCGGAGCTTGGAGCGGCGAAGCAGACTGATGGTACGGTCGAACTCACGACCAGCGACGGCTCCGAGTTCAAGCAAGGCACCTTGTTCGAGCTGATTGCGCTCGGCGCCCCGCCCAGCGGGGTGACGGTTGATGGTTCGACGTTGAGTGTCGCGACGAGCGTGGAAGCACTGGAGGCCTCTGCCACGGGTTGGTACTTCGACGCCGCCGTTGGTGGGAGCCTGCTCGTGAAGCTCGCTCCCGGTAGCCACAGCGTCAAGGTCTCGCGCTGAGCCACGCGGGGTCTGCGCTGTTTTGCTACCGTGCGGATAAAGAGCGTGTGGGGGGAGAGTGACACTGCGGTGCCGTCTCCCCCCCTCGAAGAGCGACTGGCTCAAGGCCACGTAAGGGGACTTCCGGACCCGCTTTCGAAGGCTGACGTGAGCGCAGAGCCTGTTTCCGGTTCGCGGGCCTGACAGTGGAGGTGGATGTTTGCCGTGCTTCGAGAGGTTGGCGAGGCTCGCCTGCGGCGGCTCTTCGGGCGAGACCGGCGTTTGACCAAACGCATGTTCGCTGCAGGTTTCGTGGCGCTCGATGCCGTTTGTGGCGGTTCGCGGATCCCGAGCTCGCGCCTAACCCTGCGCGACGTTTTCGCTCTTTGGCGTTGTCGATTTCTTTTCACTTGTGAAAAGCGCTCTGCGTCACGCCAGCCCGCTCCTGGAGGGGTGGGGTTCGAAGCGTTCGCGGGACCTCGCGCTTGGCGCCGATGTAGGACGGATCTGGGGCACCGAGTCGCGGGCGAATGTGACTGAGTTGTCAAAATCCCCTATATTCGATGAGCTTCCAGGGTCAGGACGGTTGGCTTGGCGAGGAAGCAGTCGAGGTTCACACGGTCGTGGACCTGACTCCTGGTGACCCGCCTCAAGTCGGCGGACCGCACAGCTGGATCCATGAGCGAGCTCGGGCGTTACTCAATCTACGGCAACATCGCGCACGGCGGGATGGCGACCGTCCATCTTGGGCGGTTGAAAGGTGCTGTGGGTTTCGAGCGCACGGTCGCCATCAAGCGGCTGCACCCGCAGTACGCGATGGACCCAAGCTTCGTGGATATGTTCACCGACGAAGCTCGCGTTGCCTCACGGATTCAGCATCCAAACGTCGTCTCCACGTTGGATGTGGTGCAGAGCGATGGGGAGCTGTTCCTCGTGCTCGAGTACATCCATGGTGAGACGCTGGACCGGCTCATCTTGCACCGCAATGGTCGCAACAGCGTGGTCCAGCAGCGCGTGCCGCCAGCTATCGCTTCGGCGATCATGATCGGCACGTTGCAGGGCTTGCACGCCGCTCACGAAGCGACGGATGCCCGGGGTGAGCCGCTCAAGCTGGTTCATCGCGACATCTCTCCCCACAACATCATCGTGGGCATGGACGGCGTGCCGCGAGTGCTGGACTTCGGTATCGCGAAGGCCGTCGGCCGCAGCCACTGCACCCAAGACGGCTACATCAAGGGCAAGATCGCCTACATGCCTCCAGAGCAGCTGTACGGCGAGCGGCTCGACCGGCGCGCGGACGTCTACGCCGCAGGTGTCGTGCTGTGGGAGCTGCTCACTGGGGAGCGGCTCTTCGCTGGCGATGAGTCACCAGCCATCCTCAAGACGGTGGACCCCGTAGCGGATGCACCGAGCGCCCGTGTGAGCCGCTCGGAGCGCTCGTCGACGGACCTCGACCGCTTGCGCGCACTGGACCGAGCAGTCCTGATGGCGCTCGAAGAGGACCCGTCAGATCGCTTCTGCGATGCGCTGGAGTTTGCCCGCGCCATCGAGCGTGCCGCCCCTCCCGCGGCGACCAGCGTCGTTTCCGAATGGATGCAGTCGCTGGCGCGCGAGACCTTGGAGAAGCGATCGCTTGAAATCCTCGCCATCGAGCGAAGCGACGGGCGCAGCAGTCTCTGGGACGTCGACGGCACCAACCCGGAGCTTATCGCTCAGGTGAGGTCTGGGCAGGCGTTGCCTATCGAGCGCGACTCGACCCGGATGGGTCTCGGGCCGACGCTGTCAGCGCCGCACGTCCCGCCGCGGCGCTACACCGGCCCGGGGGCGACCGAGCTCTTGCCGCAGGACGTGGCGAGCTCCCCAGCGGGGTCGGTGTCGCCCCTCACGCTGCCCGCGGCTCAGATCGCAGTGAACCCGGCCGCGTCGACGATTGCCTCGGCTAGCCAGAGCGGAGAGTGGGCAGGCTCCACCGAGATCCGCGAGCTGGGACGCCCGGTGCGCCGCCCCGCTTGGTGGCTCGCCGCTGCTGCTGCGATGCTGCTGGTGGGCATTGGCGCGGGCGCCGCCCAGCGCTTCACCACCAACGAGCCTCTAGCCGACGTGTTCAGTCCCCCACAGCGCGCAGCGAGCGCACCGGCAGCAGGCCAGTCCGACATTGCCGCGGGGAAAACAGAGCAGCCTGCAGCGAGTTCGCCCGTGAACGTGGCACCGGTGTTCGTGGGCGGCACTGCTGAGGACGCCGACGCCACGTTGGACGTCAGCGACCTGCCCTCGGAGAAACCCAAGGGCGCAAAGCGCCCCCGGCGCTGGATCAAGCCGAAGCCGGCCAAGGCAGCCAAATCAGCGGCGTGCGCGCAGCCCTTCGTGATCGACGCTCAGGGGCACAAAGTTTACAAGCGCGAGTGCTTCTAGCGCATCCTCGGTACATGGGGCGGCGGTCCAACGTGTTAGGGCGCAGTGTCCGGCGGGAGATGCTTGGTCGTTGCGGCGCCACTGCGCTGCGTTCGCTCTGCGCCGCGACGGTGTTGCTTTCGCTGGGTGAATCGGCGCTGGCCGCCGATATCAGCGTGGACCAGTGCCTGGATGCCTCGGAACGAGGGCAGCGGGAGCGGGACGGTGGAGAGCTGAAGTCCGCGCGCGAGAGCTTCGTCACGTGTTCGAACCAAGCCTGCCCGAGGGTTGTGCAGAAGGACTGCGTCGCGTGGCTGAACGACGTCGAGCGCCGGGTACCGAGCTTGGTGCTTCGGGTTCGAGATCCAGACGGAAACGACATCGCCGAAGTTCAGCTGCGCATCGATGACGCACAAGAGGCGCAGACTCTGGACGGAAACGCGCTCGTGATGGACCCAGGCAAGCGCGTGTTTCACTTCGAGCGCGCCGGATACGTGTCGCAGTCTCAGGAGATCGTGGTGCGAGAAGGGGAGCAGGCGCGCCTAGTGGACGTGGTGCTCGTTCCACTCGCAGCGCAGCACTCGGCCGATGCTGGGAGTCGTGCGGTGGGACCCAAGGACGCAGGCGGTGGCGTGCCGACCCTCGCGTGGGTGCTCGGCGGCGTCGGCGTGGTGGCGCTCGGCAGCTATGCGTACTTCGGCTTGCAAGCGAAGTCGGAGCGCGATGACCTCGACAGTTGCAAGCCGACTTGTCCCGAGGCGGACGTGGACAGCGCCAGGTCCAAATGGCTGCTCTCCAATGTTTCGTGTGGTGTCGGCGTGGTGGCGCTCGGCGCTGCGGTTTGGATCAGCCTGGATCGACCGAGTGGTGTGGCTACGTCCACGACGCGAGCGGGCTTCGCACCGGCTCCAGGTGGTGCCGTCGGGATGTTTTCCACGGCGTTCTAAGCTCAAGGGCGCTTGGGCTTGACCCACACCGCGCCGTCGCCGTCGTCTACGGCGTGCCAGATGGTGCAAGTGCTGCCCACGGCGACGCCGTTCGGGGTGATCTGACCCGTTGCGACGAGCTCTGGCGTTTCCGCGCCGGAGCAACCGGGCAGCGGGCAACTCATCACGCTGTCGCTGAGCAGGTTGGTCCAGTAGATGCGCTGGCCGTCGCTGGCGAGGCCAGCCGGCGCGCGGATTGGGTGTTGCAGGGTCGCATTGGGTGCGATCGGCGTTGGATTGCAGCTCGCGAGTTCGCAGTAGTAGAGGTTCCCTGGGTCGCCTTCCTCTGTCCAGAACAGCTGGCTCTCCGTCGCCAGGATGCTCGATGGATGGTCGCGGCTATCCAGGAACGGCGCTGGTGCGTCATTGGATGTTCCGAGCGGAAGTCGGAAGATGGCGCCACCCTCTTCGGTCCAGTACACATGGCTCGAGTTGGCCGCGATGCCGCGGATCGAGTCGCGGTTGTTGCTGACCGTTTGTTCGTTGCCGTTTGAGCAGCTCGCGAGGTCGCAGTGCACCAGTCTGCGCCCGAGATCGCCCATGCCCACGAGCCAGTACAGCTCGCCAGCTTGTAGCGCCAGGACCTGGCGCTCGTTCACGTCCTGAGCGCTGATGAAGCGCGTTGCGGTGTTTGAGCAATCATCCGCGCGGCAACGGTAGAGACCTCCAGAGTCGCTCCAGGCTAGCCAGTTGTTCTCGGCGGCCAAGGCCTCAGGGTAGTTCGCGCTGACCAACTCCTCTGGCTGACCGCCAGGCAGACGACGCATCAGCGCATCTGGTTGTCGCGTCCAGTACACGACTTCGCCCAGCGCGGCGACGCGGCCGCGTGCCTTGCCGACGCTCGTGCCAAGTAGCGTCTCGACGGGGTCCGTACACACTGCGGCGCCCCCGTTGCCGCAACACTTGCAAGTCGGCGTCGTGCATGCGCCTGCGCTACCGCCGGTTGTGTTCCCAGCGCTGCCGGCGGTGGCTCCGCTGCCGCCGGCACCAGAACTCCCGGCGGCTCCTCCGCCGCCCGTGCTGTTCCCCGCGGAACCTCCTGCAGTGCCGCCAGCCGTCCCACCCGTGTTGCCTGTGCCACCGCTTCCGCCCCCAGCCGTGCCACTGCTTCCGCCGTCGGCCGCCTCGCCGCCAGTGAGGCCATCGAAGCTGAGTAGGCAACTGACCGAGCAGCCTGCCGCCGCCAGCACGCTCACGATCCGGGTTGCACCGGCCCCCCGCCGCCGCCTTAGGCGCGGTTTTCCAAGCTCTTCAAGCACCGGCTAAAGCATGGGCTGGACTTCGAGGTAGGCGCAAGTCGCTACGCCTGGCCCGCCCGGCTGCCGCGACGTGTGGTCGCACTCGCTGGAGATCGGTGGCGAAAACCGCCCTCGCGGCTTGGAGTTCGGCGGCAGACGGCGCTAGATCCGCGTTCGCGATGAGCACGTTGCCGATGTACCCAACCACCAGCGTCGGCGCGCCGACTGCCGGCGCGCGTTTCGCGAAGGTGGCCTGGGCTGGTGTGGCCTACACGCTGTTCGTCGTGCTGTTCGGAGCAGTGGTGCGCATCACCGGGTCCGGGGCGGGGTGCGGTCAGCACTGGCCAACCTGTCACGGCGAGATCGCGCATATGCCGAAGAGCATCGAGACGCTGATCGAGTTCACTCATCGCATCACGTCCGGGTTGTGTTTGCCTGTCGTGATCGCGCTCTGGGTGTGGGCACTCGTTCGCTTTGAACGTGGCCACGCCACGCGCCGCTACGCGGCGCTCAGTGTGCTCCTGATGGTGGTGGAGGCGTTGGTCGGCGCGAGCTTGGTGCTCCTCGAGTTGGTCGGCGCGAACGCGTCCGTGTCCAGAGCAGCCTTCATGGGCGTTCACCTGATCAGCACGAGCTTGCTGATGGGCGCGATGGCGCTGACCGCCTGGACTTGTGGGAGCCCGGCGACTCACAGGCTGCGAATCCGCCCGCTGGATGGCCTGGGGCGTCGATTGCTCGTGCTGATGGTCGGCGTGGTGCTGGTGTCGATGCTGGGCGCGGTGACGGCGCTGGGCGACACGCTCTATCCCGTGCAGGAAGGGGCGGCGCTCGCCGATCGCCTCCACGGCAGCAACTTTCTCGAGCGCCTGCGCGTCGCGCACCCCATCAGCGCGGTGTTCCTGGCGTTTGGAATTTGGTGGCTGATGGCGCGCTTTCAGGACGCTGCGGAGGCGGCTTCGGAGCGACTCGGTGCTGCGGGTGGGGCTGTCGGCGCTGGAGCGTCTGGTGACTCGCCGATTGCGGCGGCGAGTTTCCATGCTCAATCAGGAGTGTGGGCACGCCGCGTCAAAGCGTTGCTCGCGCTTCAGGTGGGGGTGGGAGTGGTCAACATCGCGTTGTCAGCGCCCGGCTACATGCAGGTGACACACCTCGCCGTTGGCACCCTGTTGTGGGTATGCTTGGTGCTCCTGTTCGCTAGCCACAACACGGCTCTGCAAGGCGAGCAGCCTTCAACCCCGGCTTAGGACTACGAAGAAATATGAAGATGCGTCGCTGGACTCGTCAGAGCCTGTTCGGCTCGATGTGGGTGTGTGCTCTGCTGGCCACTGCAGGTGGTTGCTCCTCGGATGACGAAGCGTCAGCACCCACCGCCAAGGCAGTAGCCGGTGTTTCCGTGAGGTTCGACCTGCAGGCTTCCCACGGGAACGAGTTCTACGACTTCCCGTATCCCTCCGACGCCCGACTCACCGCGAACGGCACACCGGACGTCGCAAACTTTCCGAATCCCAAGAACAAGCAGATCCTGGCGAGTCTCCTGACGATCGCGGGGGAGCATCCGCGCTTCCCGACGGTGCCCGTGGCGTACTTTCACTTTGACGCTGCCATCACCGCGCCTCAAGTGCAGGACGTAATCCCTGCGGATACGTCTTCCAACATCCTGTTGGTCGATATCGATCCTGACTCGCCGGAACGAGGTAAGCTGTTCCCAACCATCGCGAAGCTGCCCAATCCCGACGTCTACGTGCCAGACAACTTGCTTGCGGTCGCGAGCTTCCCGGGCATCGTGTTGAATCCGGTGCGCACTTACGCATTCGTGGTGATGCGAGGCCTCGGGGACGCGACCGGCGCGCCTCTCGGCTCGCCCCTCGAGTTCGAGAAGGTGAAGCTCGGTCAGGATCCCGCAGGCGCAGAGGGCTTGGCCGCTCAATACAAGCCGCTCTGGGAGACGTTGAAGACCCTCGGGGTGGACAAGGGCGAAGTCGCCGCGGCGACGGTGTTCACGACGGGTGACGTCGTCAAAGCGACCTTCGATCTCAGTCAGCACGTGGTTGAGAACTACGACGTCTCGCTGGAGAACCTGGCGGTCGATCCGGACGATGGAGCGGATCACGATCGCTTCTGCGAGATCATCGGGACGGTCGACTTCCCTCAGTTTCAGCAGGGGACTCCCCCCTTCGACACGGAAGGCTTGTTCGAGCTGGGCTCCGACGGGATGCCCATCGAACAGCGCAAGGAGACCGCGAAGATCGTGATCACGCTGCCCAAGCAGCCCATGCCGGCAGGAGGCTATCCGCTGGTGATGTATTTCCACGGCTCTGGCGGCGTCGCGGGCCAAGTCGTGGATCGCGGCAAGGTGACGGAGGTTGGAGGCGAGCCCACCAAGGGTGAGGGGCCAGCGTACGTGCTTGCAGCGCATGGTTTCGCGGCGGTTGGTTCGTCCCACCCGGTGAGTCCAGATCGCCTGCCCGGTGCGAGCGACATCGAGTACTTGAACTTCAAGAACCTGGCGGCGATGCGTGACACGTTCCGTCAGGGCGTCATCGAGCAGCGTCTGTACTTGGAGGCGCTTAGCAAGCTGGAGATTTCGCCCGATCTCGTTGCGAGCTGCAGCGGCTTGAGCCTGCCGAACGGTGAATCGAGCTACCACTTTGCCACCAAGCCGATCCTGGCCATGGGGCAATCGATGGGTGGCATGTACACCAACATGATCGGGGCGGTGGAGCCGCGCATCGAGGCTGTTGTGCCAACGGGCGCTGGCGGTTACTGGAGCATGTTCGTGGAGGACACCGAAGTCGTCAAAGACTTGGACAAGCTCGCCGGAGTGCTACTCGGCTCGCCAGAGGTGCTCGACCACCTGCATCCAACGCTCCAAATCTTGCAGACGGGTTGGGAAGCGGTCGAGCCCATGGTCTACACACCGCGTCTGGCTCGCCGTCCGCTCGAGGGGCACCCGGTACGCTCGATCTACGAACCGGCAGGGCAGGGTGATAGCTATTTTTCCACAAGGATTTATGACGCCTTCAGCCTAGCCTACGGAAACCAGGAGGCGGGAGAGCAAGTCTGGCCGGAGATGCAGACCTCTCTCAGCATGGGAGGTTTCGATGGTTTCGCTGACTACCCGGTGACTGACAATCGAGCGAGCGACGACGGGACGCCCTACACGGGTGTCGTCGTGCAGTACCAGGGTGACGGCATCTACGACCCTCATGGGATTTACGGGCAACTCGACGCCGTGAAGCATCAATATGGCTGTTTCTTCGAGACCTACCTGAAGACCGGCAAAGCCACGGTGCGCGCTCCCGAGACGATCGACAGTCCGTGTCAGTGAGCGCGCGCAAGTTTTTCGGCGAAACAGCCAAGCTGGCACCTATGCTCCGGCCAACATGGCAGTCGGAGAAGGCATCGAGAGCGAAGTTCACGACGTCCCGCAGCACCTGATCGAGCGCTGGACCCGCAGAGAGCGAGTGTTCCTGATCCTAGCGGGGGTGTTCCTCGGAGCGATGGCGATGCTGAACATCATCAGCATCACCCGCTTCATCCAGCTGGGGCCGTTGGCGCTCGCAGTTGGCGTCTTGCCTTATCCGCTGACCTTTCTGTGCACGGATCTGATCAGCGAACTCTACGGCCAACGTCGCGCGAACTGGGTCGTCTGGGTGGGGCTTGGAGTCAACTTGCTGGTGATCGGGGTGATGTGGCTGGGGCACCAGGCGGCGTCTGTTCCCCCGGACGTCCAGGCGCCCTGGCAGACACTCCAGCTCTCACAGCCCGTCTTCTTACCCGACGGAAACAAGGCGGAAGGCAGCGTCGAACTCTACACGCTGATTTATTCGTGCACGAGTGGCGCGGTCTTCGCCTCGATGCTGGCGTACATGGCTGCGCAGTTCTGCGACGTCTATCTGTTTCACTTCTGGAAGAAGTTGACTCGCGGGCGGCACCTGTGGCTCCGCAACAACGGCTCGACGTTGGTGAGCCAGCTGGTGGACGCGACGATGGTCATCAGTGTGACCTTCGGTGCGGCGTTCCTACGTGGTGACATGGCGCTGAAGACACTGCTCGGCCTCCTGGTGTCGAACTACCTGTTCAAGATGGTCGCAGCGCTGCTCGATACGCTGCCGTTCTACCTCTTGGTGCGCTGGTTGCGACGCTACTTGGAGTTGCCTGACAACGCCGAAATCGATGGTTCGACGCTGTGAAACGTTGATCGCTCCAACCGGCGGAGCCCGACGTGAGTCTTCAGCCGGGGGGGGTGAGCCCTTCGTGGCGGCGTGACGTGTCCTCCTCGACGGTTTCGAACAGCACTTCTTGGATCAGCTCGAGCACCCGCTGGCGATCGAACGGCTTCTCTAGCCAACGATCCTTGTGCTCGGCCAAGAACTCCCGCGCGGCCGGCGTAAACGCGCCGCCTGTCATGAAGACCATGCGCACTGCCAGATCAGGGGCCTCGGCGTCCAGGCGTTGATAGACCTCGAGGCCGCTCACCTCCGGCATCATCATGTCGCACACGATCACATCGAAGCGTTCCTGCTTGTCTAGCAGGCGCGCGAGCGCTTGCTTACCGCTGTGAGCGAGCTCGACCTCATGCTGCTTCAGGATGCGCTTGAGCGCCTTGAGCACTACAGGCTCGTCATCGACGATCAGCACGCGCGCGGCGCGAGTCTTCGAGAGACTTGGCGGCGGTAGTTCAGCTGGCTTCGGCAAGGCCCGAGACGCGGGTAGGTGGACGCGAAACGTCGACCCCCAACGCCGCGAGGCTTCTCCCTCGCCCTCATCAACGATCGAGACGTGCCCAGCGTAGGCGTTGACGATGGAGTGACAGATCGAGAGCCCGAGCCCAACGCCTTCGCCAATCGGCTTCGTGGTGAAGAACGGGTCGAAGATGCGCTGACGCAGCTCACTTGGGATCCCGGGACCGGTATCGCTGACTTCGACGATGATCTCGTCTCCGCGATGTCTTGTGCGCACGCGGATCTCGTTTGTTTCCGCACGGCCATCATCCAGCGCCTGGGCGGCGTTCATCAGTAGGTTCAAGAACACTTGCGCGAGCCGCGCCTCGTTGGCGCTCACCATCGGCAGCTCTTTGGCGAAGTCGCGAGTGAGCATGGCGCGGTGCCGGATCTCGTTTTGCGCCATGGCGATGGCGCTCTCCAGGGCTTGGGTGACGTCGACCAGCGTGACCACGTCGTCGTCCGAGCGTGAGAAGGTTCCAAGATCTCTGACGATGCGCCTCACCCGATCCGCCCCCTGAAAGCCTTCGCCTACGAGGTCGCGCAGCTCCTCAAGCAGGCTCGTCTCGACGCGGCCGCTCAAGCCATCCAAGGACTGCTGTGCTTGCTCCAGGTTCGCGAGAACGTACGCCAGAGGGTTGTTGATCTCGTGGGCGACGCCAGCCGCGAGCGTGCCGACGCTGACCATCCGCTCGGAAACACGCAGCTGGGCTTCCAACGCGCGGCGCTCCGTGAGGTCCCGACCAATGGTTACGACACCCGGCTTGCCATTGAAGATCAAAGGCATCGAAGCGAGCTCCGCGTACGCCACGCTGTCGTCTCTCCGAAGCACGCGGGTCTCGCGAAAGTCCGGTGTCTCGTCTCGCAGGTGCTGGAGGAAGGCTGCCTGATCGGCTTCGTGAATGAGGTGTACGAGGCGGCTGCCCTGGATGGCCTCCAGCGCATCGACTTGATTCAGAGCAAGCGCCGCCGGGTTCGCGTAGACCACGCGCTCGTCGCGCGTCACCCAAAGCGCAACCGGCAGGCCTTCGCTAAGGCTGCGAAAGCTCGCTTCAGATCGCTTGAGCGCGTCCTGCGCTCGGCGCTCGTGAGTCCAGTCCCGAAACACCACGGCGACGCCAGTCGTCGAGCCGCTCTCGTCGCGAATGGGACCGGCGACCCCTTCGACGGACACGTGGCGCTCATCTCGTGTCTGCAAGCGTGCTCGGTCGCCAAACACGACCACGACGCCGCTATCCACGACGGCGCGCACGATGTTGGCTGGCTTCTCGTCTTCGAAGATGCGGACGATGCTCTTCAGGCGGTGCCCGAACGCGGCTTCCCGTGAATAGCCAGTGAGCTGTTCGGCGACCCGATTCATCTTCTGGACTCGCCCGCTGAGGTCCGTGATGATCACGGCGTCCGCGATGCTGTCGAGGATGCTCTCGAGTTGCTTCTCGGCGGCTTGAACTTGCTTGGTTGCTTCCAGGCGCGGCGTCGCGTCACGCGCCGTCAGAATGATCCAGCGGCTCTGGGACAGGCGCAGGCTCAGGTCGACCTCGAGGGTTTCCCCGCCGGGGCGACGCAAGAGCCCGCTGCCGCGCCGCACCCGTCCATCGCGAAGGTCAGCCGTCGCCACACCCCAGGTGCGCGCGTCCCGCCAAGGGCTGACCGCGAGCTGCCAGACCTTGCGCGCCAAGAGATCGCTGGAACGCAGCTTGAGCAGCTCAGTAGCCGCAAAGTTTCCGTAACAGATGTCGCCCGCTTCGCTCACCAAGAGCGCAGCGTCCTCGACGGAATCGAGGACGTCCCGAAGCACCTCGTCGATGCCGGGAGTTGCCGTCTCCACGGACACATCCATCGGACCCAGCATACCTGCAACATGTAGGTGCGTCGCTACCCGTAAGAATTCGCGGGAAACGTCGGAACAAACCCACCGCTGGCCGGAGGCGCGAAGCATCGGCGCTGCGAAAAAAAAGGCTTGGGGCGCCGCCTACTCCGACAACGCGAGCGATAGACCGAAGAATTTCCGCACTGCTTGAAACTCGAAGCATTCAGGCCGGCGTTTCATGCACCGCTTCGTATCCGTAGCGTAACATGCGCGCGCTATGCCTGGTGATCCGTCTGGGGCTCCCATCACGCGGCGCGTCGCGCCATACCGTCCAACCTTCGACGACCCGACGGTGGTGTCCAACGTGGGCCACGTCGATCCCCGCGGCGGGACCCTGAGCGGCGACTTCGCAGAACGCTACGAGGCCCGCGATAGCTTGGGCGAGGGAGGCATGGGCACCGTGCAGCTGTGCCACGACCGACGCGTGGGTCGAGACGTGGCGATGAAGCTGGTGCGCGCAGAGTTCGTTAGCAGCGCCCAGATGCGCGAGCGCTTTTTCCGTGAGGCAAGAGTGCAAGGCCAGCTCGAGCACCCCAGCATCGTCCCGGTCTATGACATCGGCGAGGGGCCGCACGGGGAGGCGTACTTCACCATGCGGCGAGTCAAGGGTCTCACGCTCGAGGCCGTGCTGTTTGGCCTCCAGAACGGCGACAAGGAGATCACCCGTCGTTACTCTCGGCGCAGGCTCTTGACCGCTTTCAGCAGCGTGTGCCTGACCATTGCCTACGCCCACTCGCGTGGCGTCGTGCATCGCGATCTGAAGCCGGCGAACATCATGCTGGGTGACTTCGGCGAGGTCATCGTCCTCGACTGGGGTCTTGCGAAGCTCCCCGGCAATGAAGACGTGATGCCGGCGAGCCAACGCGTGAGCCTGCCGGATCTGCAAGGTCTCGCGACCCGCGCCGGCAGTGTGCTCGGAACGCCGGGCTACATGCCGCCCGAGCAGATCCGCGGAGCGGAGCGGGTCGATGCGAAGGCCGACGTATACGCCCTTGGCTCGATCCTGTTCGAACTCGCGTCTCTCGAACCCATGCACAACGGCGAGACCGTGGACGACATCTTCACCTCGACGCTGATGGGTACGCAGGGGCGGCCAAGCGCCCGCGCGCCCCACCGCAACGTACCACCAGAGCTAGACGAACTCTGCCTGACCGCGAGCGCCAGCGATCCTGCGCAGCGACCAACGGCGCGCGCGGTGCACGAAGCCATCGAGCGTCTGCTCGACGGCTCGCGAGACACCGAGGCTCGTCAGGGCATGGCGGCGGAGCGCGCGGCGATGGCTCAGGTTGCGCTGGCGCATAGCCACCTGGAAAATAACCCGAACGATGCTGCCAAGCATCGCGCACGAGCGATGCGCGAAGTGACCACTGCCCTCGCGCTCGATCCGTCTCACCAGGGAGCGACGAGCACCCTGGTGAATCTGCTCGCCGTCCCACCCAAGCAGCTCCCACCGGACGCGCAGCGCGAGGTGGAGGCGGTGGAGCAATCGGACCTCAAGCATCGCCTGCGCTCACTCGGCCTCGGCCACTTGGGCTGGCTCCTCTTGGTTCCCATGCTGTTCACCCAAGGGGTGAGGAGCTACCTCTTTCTGGCTATTCTGCTGGGGCTGGCGTTGGTTCTCAGTGTCGCGAATTTAGTTGCCGCGAGGAAAAAGGTTGTGTCGATGTCGATCTCGACGGCGCTATGTTGTGGCGACTACCTCGGCGTCGCAGCGGTGTCGGCGCTGCTCGGCTCCTGGGTGCTGGTACCGCTCTTGGCGCTAGCGGTGATGACGATGCACATGCTGCATACGCGGGTGCGGGGAGCGAATCACACTCGCATGCTGATTGGAGCGTTTGGCGCGATGCTGTTGCCGCTGGTGCTCGAGTGGCTCGGCTTGTTTCCGCAGGTGGCAGTCTTCGAAGCAGGGGAGCTGGTGCTGCGTTCTTGGCTCGCGAACTTGGCGATGATCCCGACGACCGTCGGAGTGGTACTCTTCCACACCATCGTGGTGTTGATGGTGTTCGGGGCGCTGTCGCGCACGATGGATGCCTACGCGAGGGTCGAGCGGAACCTCTTACTCCACGCCTGGCAGTTGCGGCAGCTGATACCCGATCAAGATGACTTGCCCACCATGCCCACGCTGGACTCGCGCCCGAGCGAACGCGCGTTCGCGCTTTGACTCGTTGCGGTCAGCTAGAACCCGAGGGCGTCAACGTGAAGTGCCAGACGCGCATCGGGATCTGTTCGAGCAAGCCCGAGTTCAACTCTGGCACTTGAGCCGGATCAATGGGGCGCGCGGCGTCGAAGCCCGCGCTGGTGAACAGCCGGTAGATCGCGGCTTCGGAAGTGAAGTCTTCGCGTGCGCCACGACCGCGGGTCACCACGCGGATGGCCGCGCGCATGGCACCCACCGCCACCCGCGTCTTGGATGCTTCGCTGCGTACCCGCAGATCGCAGAGGAAGCTCGCGGAGTAGCGCTGTACCTGCTGGCTGCGGCGCAGAGCGCCGGCGATTGCGCTGGCTAGGCGTTGCCGCTCCCCGGTGTCGAAGTAGCCGAGCAGGCCTTCCGCAATCACCACCGGTCGCTGGCTCCCCTCCAGGCGCTCAGCCAGCCAAGCCTCGAAGTCTGGCGCGAGCACGTCGGCGCTGAGGAGGCTCAGACGCTCGTCCAGGGTAGAGCGAATTGCCTTGGGGAAACGCAACAGCAGCCGCTTCTTGGCGTCGATCATCTGCGGCAAATCGACCTCGACGTAGTCGACTCCGTGGTCGAGCGCCCACGTGACGCCCCGCCGGGAGAGTCCGGCGCCCAGCTCGACGACACGGTCGGGTCCAAGGCGCGCGAGCGTGTGATCGATGGAGCGGTGGCGCAGCTCCAGGTAGTCGATCAGGCGCGGCACGCTCTGGGTAACGCTCGTTACCCACTCGACTCCGAAGCGCAGCGACCAAAACAGCCGAGCGCCAGTCTCCGTCTTGAACCACTCCGCGTATGGCATTCCCAGGCGGAACCACGCATACGCCGTGTAGTGCGCCGTCGGGCCGACCCGAACGTCGCGTTCCGCAGTGTCACCAAGCAGGGGTTTGGGAGTGAAGCCTTGGCTCATGATGGTTGGAGGCAGCCCGGGAGCGCCCAGAGCACTGGGCCCCAGTAGCTTTTTAACCGACTTGAAACTTGATGGATACCACCCATCCACCGCCGAGCGGGACACTAGGGTCATGAACTCGAACCTCCGCGCCTCGAACCAGCGCTCTGCGGCATGGATTGAAGAGCACGCATTGGTAGGCGTGCGCTTCGTGCGCGGGGGACGCATTGTTTCCCATCTGGAGCTGGGTGTCCGTGAGCGCGTGTGCGCTGAGCGGCTGCGCGAGGCAGTGCTGGCTCGATTGTTTCAGCTGCGCGTCCAGTTGGTTCGCTGGGAGCGAGCGCTGGAGGACAGCATCGAACTTCACCGACTCGCATTGGTGGAGTTCGACGGCGGAAGCCTCGAACCAAGTCGTCGGGGAAGCATCGCCGCGGAGCTGCGGACGCTGGTGCACGAGCTGATGGGCGGAAGCAGCCCGAGCAGCGTGGTTTCCGTGAGTCGTCCCACGGCGATGGTCGCGTCCATCCGCGCGGGCGTCGTCGCCGCCTGAGACTCGAGCGACTCAATCTTCACGTGGGGCGGCGGGTGGATCCTGCCGCCCTTCGGTTTTCCGCACGGAGTCTTTTCTCGGTGGAGCCAGCGCGTCGGCTCGCAGAATACGCGAGTGCACCATGCGCCGACGCTTGCCGCCGATGTCGGCCAAGTCCCCGCCTCCGCTGATCAGGCTCGGCGGGACGAACATCGGCATCTTGAGCTTCTTCTTTGGGTTGCCTGGGTCAGGCACCTCGACCTCCACGAACTGTGGAGGTGTGAGCAGCGAGAGCTTTGCAGACTTCTCGCCTTCGCCCTTCTTGATTGGGATCCCGAACGCGTCGATGCCGAAACCTGGATCGGCGCCGCTTGGTAGCGACTCCGTGGACTCGATGCGCACCAGCAGGCGGGTTGGCTTGCCACCGACGCGCAGGTGTTGCCCGGCGAGGCGCCTACGCACCTGCTGACCCACCGCCGCCCACTGCGGGGTGCCTCCGTTGGCTTCCATCAACTGGACGCCAGTGACGTTACCCGCGGCATCGGTCGTGACCTGAAACACGGCGTAGCCGCGGATCGGTGCGCTGGACACGCGCGTCACGCCTTCGAGCGCCGTGAGCACCGGTCCCCCGGGGCCCAGGCCGCGCTTGACGTCTCGCTCGAGCGCCTTCTGCGCCATTTCGCGTTCGATGCGGGCTTCCAGTTGCTGCTTGCGCTTGCGTTTCCTTGCGGCAACGGACCGCGGCGACTTTGAGTCGCCCTTGGGCATGCTCCAGTGCGCGCTCGGATCACCCACGCCGAGCTCTGTGAGCGTTAGGTGCTTCTCCTTGGGTTGCGCCTCGCTGTCTTCTGCTTTGGCTCGAGGGGCATCCTCACCCCAATCCCCATCCTCATCGGCATTGCCAGGGGCCGCTTCGGAGTCCCCGCGCTCAGCTGGGGTGGCTGGTTGTTTGCCCGGAACAAGCTTCGCAAGCTTCGCGCTACGCGGCGCCGTGGTCGTGGCCGGGTCGGCCTTCGCGCTTGCTGCCGAACTCAGCAGCAGCTCAACCTGGAGCTCCGCTGGGGGTGGCTCCCCGGGCGCCTCCAGGCTTTTTGGGGGTGAGAGCGCGAAGAAGGTCAAACCCAAGGCACCATGCAGCAGACCCGCGCACACCAGCGCGGTCAGCTCTCTGCGGCGCTCTCGTTGCATGACCTTTGTCGCGGACACCCGCGTCAGGTGCCCCGGCGCTCGCGTGCGTTCATCACGACTTGAGCGCTCGCTTCTGACAGCGCTAGAGTCCCCCGCGTGAACTATGTCTTGGTGACGGGCGGTGCAGGTTTCATCGCGTCCACGGTGGCAGATCAGCTGCTTGCCACGGGCGCCAGCGTGACGGCACTCGACAACTTCGACCCCTACTACGATCCCGCACAGAAGCGCCGGAACATCCGCGAGGCCCAGGCCAATCCACGCTACGAGTTGGTGGAGGCAGATGTTGCCGAGGCCGAGCAGCTCGACCGCGTGTTCGCGCGACGTCGGCCGGACCTGGTGATCCATTTGGCTGCCAAAGCCGGTGTGCGCTCGAGCGTCGCGGATCCTCACGCCTACTTGCGCACGAACGAGCTCGGCGGGCTCAATGTGCTCGACGCGTGCGTGCGCCACGGAAACGTGCCGCTATGTCTGGCCTCGACCTCATCGGTGTATGGCAACTCCACGCAGCCACCCTTCGATGAGGAGGCGAGCGCTGTGTGTCCGCTGTCTCCCTACGCTGCATCCAAGCGTGCCAGCGAGCTGATGGCGTACACCTTCAACTACCTGCACAAGCTCCCGGTGGCGGTACTGCGCTTCTTCACGGTGTATGGGCCGCGAGGGCGTCCGGACATGGCCGTCGCCAAGTTCACCGAGCTGCTGCTCAGCGGGCAGACGATTCGCATGCACGGTGAGGAGACCGAGCGCGACTTCACCTTCGTCGAAGATATCGCCGCCGGCGTCTTGGGTGCGGGCCGCTGGATCACCGAAAATCAGGGCTTTGGCACGTTCAACCTGGGCCGTAGCGAACCGGTGCGCGTGCGGCGGTTGATCGAGCTTCTAGCCGCGGAGCTGGGCGTCGAGCCCAAGATCGAGCTCGGTGAACTCGAACCCAGTGAGAGCAAGGTCACGTCCGCAAATACAGCGCGTGCCCAGGCTGCGTTCGGCTATTCCCCGCGGATCAGCCTTGAGGAAGGTATCAGGGCCTGGGTGCACTGGTACCGTACGAGCGACGAGTCGCCGCGGCCCCGCTAGTTACTGGCCGCGGGCGCTGCCGGCTTGCGGGCGATGTACAGCATCTCACCCGCTGGCAACGCGTAGCGCCGGACGTCTTCCGCTGGTAGCTCGTCTACCAGGGCGTCGACCTCTACATCGAAGCCCGCACTGCGCAGGATGTCTTCGAAGTCGAGTCCGTATTGCCGCACATGGTCCGACTGACCATACAGCCGCTCGCGTTCCCGCGGGTTCGTGATGCTGGGGTCGCCGTGGCTGTGCTCCAGGTTGGTGTCGAGGGGCACTTGGAAGATCCCCCAACCTCCGGGGCGCATCACGCGAAACAACTCAGAGAGCACCTGCTTGTCATCCGCGACGTGCTCGAGCACGTGGTTGCAAAAGATGACGTCAAAGCTCCCGGACTCGAACGGCATCTCGTGGGCGTCCATGTGTACGTCGGCCCAGGGTGAGTTCAGAGCGGCCGTCACGTAGTCGAGGTTCTTCATCTCGCGGAACACGCGGATGAAGCAGTACTCTGGAGCGATGTGCAGAACGCGCGCTCGCTTCGTGAAGAAATCCGTGCGGAGTTTCAGGTAGAGCCACATCAGGCGATGCCGCTCCAAGGAGAGCGATAGGCTCAGCGCGTTCTCCCGAGTCTTGAGCCGCCCGTAAGGCAGAAACTTCCGGTAAGACTTGCCGCTGATCGGGTCCTCGACTTCGTCCCCGCGGTACAGCGGCGAGACCAGGGTCAGGAACAAGTGGCTGAGTCGATGCAGGTGATGCCGCGGCACGTAGCGCGTCGACCAGCCAATAAGCTGCTTCATCATGGCAGCATGCAGATAGCGCGGTCCGGACCCGTCGCCAACGCGTCCACGCATTCGCTTCCGTGCTGGCTCGGGTCCGCCGGCGCGCCGCCGGGCCTGCCAGGGGCGCTCGGTCTCTGCGCAGCGCCTGAGGCTGACTGCCGCAGGCCTTTTTCCCGCTGTTTGCGCTTGGATCTCGCGCAAAGAACCTGAGTCGACCAATCCGGCGACCCGTGATACTGGTACCGCCGCTTATGGACCTGTCTGTCGTATTACCTATCTACAACGAGGAGGAGAGCATTCCTCGGCTGCTGGATGAGCTGCATGGCGCACTCAAACCGGCCGGGATCTCCTACGAGATCCTCCTCGTGGACGACGGGTCCAAGGACCGTAGCTACGCGCTGCTGAAGGCTGCAGCGGAGGAGGATCCGAGCCTGGTCGTGATCCGGTTCCGCCGCAACTTCGGTCAGACGGCGGCGCTCCAGGCCGGTCTCGACCACGCGCGAGGTGAGGTCGTGGTGCTGATGGACGCGGACCTCCAGAACGACCCCAAGGACATCCCCATGATGCTGGAGAAGATCCACGAAGGGTACGACCTGGTCGCTGGCTGGCGCGCTCATCGGAAGGATCCATTTCTGAACCGGCGCCTGCCGTCCATGATCGCGAACGGCATCATCAGCCGCACCACCGGAGTTCACCTCCACGACTACGGCTGCACGCTCAAGGCGATGCGCCTGGAGGTCGCCAAGGAGCTCAAGCTCTACGGAGAGATGCATCGCTTCATCCCCGCCATCGCCGCCAACATGGGCGTCGAAGTGCTCGAGGTAAAGGTCAACCATCGCGCTCGGCAGTTCGGCGTCTCCAAGTACGGCATCGGTCGGACCCTGCGCGTGGTGCTCGACCTGATCACGGTGCGCTTCATGCAGTCGTACCTCGTGCGTCCGATGCAGGTGTTCGGCTTGGGCGGGATCGTGTCGTTTGGTATCGGAACGGCCGTGTGCTGCTACCTCGCGTTCATGCGCTTGGTCTATCACTCACCGCTGGCGGAGCGCCCACTGCTCTTGCTTGGGGTGTTGCTGATCATGGTCGGCATCCAGCTGCTGTCGCTCGGTTTGATCGCCGATCTGCTCGCTCGCACCTACTTCGAGTCCCAGGGGGCCAAGTCCTACCACGTTAGGCACTTGATCACTGGCGCGGGGCATGTGCCGGATTCGAGGCCCGCCGTCGCAAAGACCGATTCGGTCGACCTCGCTTCCGCGGCAGCCGACTCCGTCGAAAACCATACGGAAATTTGAGATGACGAATCCGGGCGACAGTGGTCGCGATGAGTCCGCTCCGGCGTCGGGCGACGCGCTGGCGAGCGAAACCGCACCCTCAGCATCCGCCACTGAACAGAACCCGGCTCTGCTGGAGCAGCCGATCGAAGCTGCGGCCTCCACCGATGCAGGCGTTGAGCAGACGGGCGTCGCACCCGAGGGCCCGCCAGAATCAGCATCCGGCGCTGCCCCGGCATCCGGCGCTGCAGCATCCGCTACTGCGCTGACCTTCACGCAGGCGCCCTCGAGCCGCGAGGCAAAACAAGCGCGGCCGAAGCTCGATTTGGCGTCTTTGCTCCGCAGCTTGGCGCTCGCGGCCGTGATCGGCGCCGGTGCCGTGGTGTTCTACTGGGTGCTGCGCGGCGCGGACTGGCTTCCGGGGTTTGTCAGCTCGAACGCGATGGAGAAGGCGCTTCGCAAGCGCATGATCAAGTCGATGGCCGGCGGTATCGGCGTCGGCGCCTTGATTGTGCTGGCTATCGCGCTCGTTCAGCGCCTGCGCCGCCGGGATCTGGAGAACGTCGAGCGCTGGCTGTGGTTTCTCTCTCCGCTCGCGCTGCTGCCGTCGATCCCGATCTTTTTCCGCACGGAACTATGGGTCAAGCGCAACGATGCGCTGTTGCCCCTCTTGGCAGCCTTCGGCATCCTGCTTGAAGGTTCACTCTCTCGCGCGCTGCTCCACGCTCCGAGCGTTCTCGGGCGCGTTCGGAGCAAGGTGCTTCAGGCCATCCCGAAGGCGGTCGCGCGCAACGGTTGGACGTGGGTGGTGGTGGTCGCGAGCGTCAGCTTCACCGCGTTCATTGCCTACTACACCTGCCTGAACCACTTCAGCCTCAAGACTCACAACTTCGACACCGGGATCAACAACAACCTGGTCTACGGGATGCTGAGCGGGCGCTTCAACGAGAGCCCTGTCACGCTCGGGGACCAGGCGCCGAAGTACCTCGCGGTGCATGCGAAGTTCGGGCTCTACGTTTACGCGCCCATCTACGCGCTGCGGCCCAGGCCCGAGACGCTGTTCATACTCCAGGCATGTTCAACGGGGCTCGCGGCGATCCCGCTGTTCTTGTTGGCGCGACGCTACATTGCCCAGTGGTTGGCCGCGCTGGTGGCGCTTTGCTACCTCGCGTACTACCCGATGCACTCGGCGGCGTTCTTCGAGCTGAAGCCGATCGAGTTTGCGGCAGTCTTCGTCATTCTGACGGCCTACCTGGTGGACACCAGGCGCTGGATTTGGGCGACGCTCACGTTCATCGTCTCCATGCTCATGCGGGACGACTTGCCCGTCACGATGGCTGTGATGGGTGCGGTGTTCGCCTTCAGCGGCCACCGTCCGAAGTTCGGCTTCTTCATGGCGGCGTCGGCCAGCCTGTGGTTCTTCGTCCTGCGCTTCGTCATCATGGGCGACAAGGGGGACTGGTGGTTCCCCAGCATGTACGATGACCTGTTTCCGCCTGGAGAAAAGGGCTTCGGGCCGGTCGCCAAGACGCTGCTCACGAACCCTGTCTACACCTTCAAGACCGTCGTCACCGAGCCGAAGATCTACTACTTCCTGCACCTCTTCGTGCCGCTGGCATTCCTGCCAGCGCGGCGTGCTTTCGTCTGGGTCCTGTTCATTCCGGGGCTGCTCTTCTCGCTGCTAACCACCGGCTACAAGCCAACGATTTCGTACAGCTTCCAGTACGTGATGCACTGGTGCGCCCTCTTGTTCCTGGCCACGCCGTTCGTGCTGCGTTCGATTCAGAACCGGGCGGGCAAGGTGCGGGCGGTGGGGGCGGCGCTAGCGATGTTGATGCTGACCGCGATTACGCAGTTTCAGTGGGGCGCATTCACCCACAAGCAATTGATCGCGGGCTTCACGCATATCGACTTCGACTACAGCCCTGAAGACAGCAAGCGCTACCACCAGCTGATCGGTCTCGCGAACATGATCCCCCCGGACGCGGAGGTTTCCAGTACGGAAATCGTCGGTCCGCATGTGTCGTCGCGCGTGACGATGTATGCAATCCGCCTGAGCTGGGGCAAGCAGATGGGGGAATACGTCCTCATCTCGAAGCGGGAACTCCGCCTGGAAAAGACCGAGGCGCGCTTGTGGGAGATCCTCAGCTCGGGCAGCCACGGCCTGATGGCGCGCGACGGCGAGTTCATTCTGCTGCGTCGGGGAGCGGACACGTCGAAGAACAAGGCGCTCATCCAGGAGCTGAAGCTCAAGGCTCCGAGCCCGAGGAAGAAGAAGTAGCCAACCACGGCGTTCGTCATGAAGTGCGTCCAGCGTGATCTCCGAAGTGAGGGCGCGACATGAGCCGCGCAGCTCGGGTGGGATGGTTCCTGGTCGCCGTGGCGGTCACCAGCGCCGTGCTCTGGTGGATGCTCGACGCGAAGACCGTCGCCAGTTTGGGGCACGCGCTCCAACACGCGCGCTGGGGTTACATCGTCACCGGGTTGGTGCTGCTCCCGGCGCTGCAGTGGGTGCGCGCCTGGCGCTTTCAACTGTTGCTCAGCGGCGAGCTAGAGCGGCCACCCTTCGAGCAGTTTCGCATCGGGGTCTACCTGGTGCTGTTGAACTATCTGTTGCCGTTCAAGACTGGGGAACTCAGCTTCCCGTGGCTGATGAACAAGCGCTTCGGCACCAGTTTGGGCCACGCTGCGGGGGTGCTGCTCGTGACGCGCGTGGTGGACATGGTGTGCGTCGTGGGGGTCGCCGCAGGTTGTGCGCTGGCGCTACTTCCGGACTGGCAGGGCCTCGGCCATGGCACGTTGTGGGCGTTGCTGCTCGTGGCGCTGGCGGCGTTGGTGATGTTCCCCACGGTTGCGCGGGCCTTGCACGCGCTGGCGGGTCGCGTCTTCGTCAAGTTCCCTCGGGTCATGCAGCTGGTGAGCCGGCTCCTCCAGGGCGTCACCGCGCTGCAGCCTGGGGGGGCTCACGCCCACTTCCTCGCAATGACCACGCTGATTTGGCTCATGCAGTTCGCGATCTCGTATTGCGCGGGGGCTGCTCTTGGCAGCTTCAAGGTCATCGACACCGTGTTCGCCAACTCCACTGCGGCGGTCGCGTTCGCCTTGCCGGTGAACGGCGTCGCTGGTCTCGGCCCCGCACAGGCCGCTTGGGCGTTGACTATCAAGCAGCTTGGGTACCCATTCGAGCTCGCGGTGAGCACCGCGCTGCTTTGGCACTCCACTGCACTGGTTAGCTCCGTTCTGCTGTCTGGGATCGTTGCATTGGTGCCACGCGGAAACATTCCTGGCGTGAAAGAAGTAGACGCGGGGGAGCCTTGACACGTCGTCGGTTCGCTGGCCCGGCTGGTTCAGACGCCCACCGCCTGCTGGCGCTGGGCGCAGCTTTGGCGGTTTCAGGCTGTGGCGCGGCGGATACGCGGCCAAAGCCACCGGAGCTGCCGGAGGAGTATGCGAAGTGCTCCATCCAAGCGAGCCAGTCGCGACCGTTGATCGTCGAGTGGCCGTCAGCTGATCGCGCGGCGCTCGAGTCCAGAGCCAAGCGTGGACTGGTCGTCGTGCGCTACACCGGATGTGAGATGGAGGTGCTCTCGCAGTGCCAGGTCGAGCAAAGCTACCGCTACACACCGGTAACGCTGCAGAGCGACCGCATCACCATCAACGACGCCGATGAACTCTACGCCAAGGTGCCGATCGGTGCGACGAAGCTCGAAGGCGAGCTCGCGAAGACCGGTCAGCTGAACGTCGATACCTCGATCGTTGGGACGTGGGACGTCACGGCGGATGTCAGCCGGGATCAACTTGCCGGGCGTTGCGACGGCGCGACGCATGTCCTGACTTCACTGACCGTTGGCGCCTTTCGCTTCTACTCCGGCGCAGAGCAGACGACGGGCGGAGGAGTCGACGCGTTTGGTGTCGGGGCGGGCGCCAAGCGCAGCTCGAGCCAGCACATTCTCAGTCGCTCGGGTGACCCTGAGGCGTGTCGCGCGGCGTCCACCGGGGATGAGTCACCGCCCGAGGGTTGTTCGGCGCTGGTGCGCGTGGAGGCGACCCAGATTGCTGCGTGGAAAACCGTAGCGCCCTCACCCCCAAATCCGAGCGTGGAGAAGCAGCCGACGGAGGAGCCAGCGCCGGTCGATGCAGACGCGGGGGTGACACCGCAAGAGCTCGAAGCGACTGCTGACGCGGGAAGCGAACTGCCTGGTCCCCAGCCCGAGGCGGCGTTCCCGGCGTCCTCACAGGACGCTCCTGCTCCGCGTGAGCCTGCACCCCTCGCTGATGCCCCGACCGAGGCACAGCTGAATCCAGAGCCAGGGAGTGGCTTCGTGCTTGGGCTGCGTGGGCCCTTCGCGGTCAACTTTGGTGAGCTGGAGCCGGGGGTCCAGCTCCAGGACTAGTTGAACATCTCCGCGGGGATCACCCTGGAGGCAGGCGCCCGGCTGAATCCGATGTTCGTGATCGTCGGTACCGCGAGCCTCACCGCAGGTAAGGGCAGCGGGTGCCCAAGCGGCGTGGATTGCTCCGGGGTGATCGGCGGCTTCGGGGCCGATCTGGTGCTCACCCCACAGCCATTTTGGATCGGGCTCGGGGGGGAGTACGCGCTGACGCGCATCAAACGCGACGGGGAGTTCAGCGACGGCGATCTCACGGGACACACCGTACAGACCAACCGGCTGTACCGCTCCGTCGGACCTCGTGTGAGCGTTGGCGTCGACGCGAAGGACGAATACGTGGCGTGGATCCAGTACGGGTTCATGATCTCGTACACCTTGCGCAAAGGCCTCGGCGCTTCTGGAGACAACACGATTGACGGCGCCGCCGTGGCGTTCGGTGGTGACGGAGACGGCGTGACCCACACGCTGCTCTTCGTCGGTCACTTCAAGTTCGACTTTGGCTTCTACGTGGCGCCGAATACTCAGGCGCGCGCACCATCGTCGCGCTTCTGACGCTTCCGCCGTAGCTCGAGCACCGGCTCGAGACCGAGCTGCAGCAAGACGCCAAAGCTCGCGATCAAGCACGGCACCACTTCGCGCGTTTGCCACCAGCAGATGGCCAAGCCAAACACGAAGACGTACGGCCTGAGTAGGGTGAATGGCCCGAGGATCACCACCGTGGCGATCGCGCGGCTGTCGTGCTTCGGGATCAGATAGAAGGCGAGCGCGAGGATCACCAGCACGGAGTAGGGTGCGTAGGCCCAGAGTAAGTTCTGTGCGGCAACCAAGAACAGCCTCCAGGTCTCGCCCCGGGCTGGGCTCAGCTGCAAGACCAGCGTCGTGACCAGTGCACTCAGGGCCAGGAGTGCCTGCCCAAGCCAGAAGCTGCTGCGCATGGAACTCAGGAAATACGCGCGCTTCCTGATGGCCAAGTTGCGACCCGCGGCGACCCGAAAGCCTACCAAGAAGCTATCCAGTGTGGCCATTGCGTACAGCAACAAGGCGGGCCAAGCCGCCGTCAGGTTCACGCGAACTCCCCGAACAGCCGCGCGCGCTCACCCATACGGCTGACCCAAGCCTGTTTATGTTCCGTACGGATGCCGACTACGGGTCGAATGATGCGGGTGATAGGCAGCCAACGCCACGGAACGCCGTACAGCGCCGTCTCGATCCCCTTCGCGCCCCCTGCGCGGCGCGCTGCTCCCAGGAGCACGTCATCCCGATGCGCGCGCAGCGTCGACAGCACGCCGTCGTGGCGTGCGATGGCCGTGCGCATGCGGGCGACGTGGAACAACCACGCACCCAGCGGCGCGAGCCAGGTCGGCGCGATGTCGAAGTGAACGAAAGCCAGAGTGTCCGCCCCGCACTGCTGTTCGAAGAACTGGTCGAGATCCGGGCCGCGGAAGTGATGCACGACGCCCATCGAGAGGTAGATGTGGGCAGGCTCCCGGAGGCGAAAGGCGTTGCCGATCACGAAGTCACAGTTCAGGCCCTCGGCGCGCTTCGCGTCGTTCGCGGCAGCGATCAGCGCGCGATTGTAGTCGCAACCCGTGAGCTCCACGCGTTCGTCGAAGCCAGCGCAGGCCGCGAGCCAGCGCACCACGAAGCCGGTTCCGCACCCCACGTCGACGATGCGCAGCTTCTCGAGGCCACTCGCAAGCAGCGCGTCGACGAGGGGGCGCAAGACGTTCAGCAGGCGCTCGCCGTGGAGGAACTCCTCGTGCAGGCGTTGCAGTTCGGTGTGGACCTCAACGAACAGCGCGTCAATCGCGGCCTCATCGTAGTACCCCGCGGAATCGACGGGGAGCGAGGCAGCGATGCGTGCTGCTTGGGGGTTTCCCGTCTGCTCGAAGAACTCGACCACCACCTCACGCCGCACCCGGCCCCGCTCCAGGGTGTCCGGGTGATACTGGATGATGAGGTCCGTGACCTCGGGGCCGTAGCGCTCGTCTGCGTCGCTGTGCTCTGGGTCGGGCTGCCCTGCGTCGGGCTGCTCTGGGTCGGGCTGCTCTGGGTCGGGCTGGCTTTCGTCGCTGGGTTGTTCGCCGCCGCCGCGCATCCCCCGCAGACTAGCAGGCGTGGGGTCGCGGGTGGCGGCGCGATATGCAGTGCGCTTGTCGACGCTGCACCGCCGAGCGCAGCGCCATGCGCCCCATCAGTAAGGCGTGTAGGACTTGAGCTTCTGGTGCAGCTGATTGCATTCGCCCTCGCTCATGCCCTTCTGGCAGAGCGCGATCGCCTGCTTGCCGTTCTGTAGGTAGACGATGTTGCCCTCGGAACAGCGCGCGAGCACTTGGTTGCTCTGTTCGTC
>JBFXBK010000095.1:0-26115 GCA_050183255.1 Polyangiaceae bacterium
CTTCAGGTTTTGGCTGCTCTTGCCAGGCAACGCGCCGATGTAGGAGCGACGATGACCACGGATCTCCGCCTCGTCACGCACCCCTCCGAGGGACAGCCGCACGAACTTGCGGCCGGTCGAACGCGCGATGCTACGCGCGAGGCTAGTCTTGCCAACACCAGGTGGGCCCACGAAGCACAAGATCGGTCCCTTCAACTGCTGGGTAAGCGCCTGCACCGCGAGGTACTCGATGATGCGCTCTTTGCACTTCTTGAGGCCGTAATGGTCCTCGTCCAGGATGCTCTCCGCCTCCGCGACGTCGTAGCGCTCCTCGGTCTTTTCGTCCCATGGGAGCGCGAGCACCCAATCGATGTAGTTGCGAACGACCGTCGCTTCAGCGCTCGTGGGATGCATCATGCGGAGCTTCTTCAGCTCCTTTTGCACTTTGCCCTTGGCCTCTTCGGAGAGCTTCTTCTTCTTGAGCTTCTCCTCGATCTCCGCGAGCTCGCTCTTGAACTCGTCGCGCTCTCCCCCACCCAGCTCCTTCTGGATGGCCTGCATTTGCTCGTTTAGGTAGTACTCCTTCTGCGTCTTCTCCATCTGCTTCTTGACGCGGGAGCGGATCTTCTTTTCGACCTGCAGGATCTCGATTTCGGCCTGCATCAGCTCGTACAGCCGCTCGAGGCGGCTCTTTGCGTCGAGCATCTCGAGCAAACTCTGACGGTCGGCGAGCTTGATCGTGGGCAGGTTGGCAGCGATGGTGTCGGAGAGCTTGCCGGGCTCGTCGATGCTCTGAACACTCATCAGGACTTCGGGCTGAACCTTCTTGTTCAGCTTCACGTAGACCTCGAAGGTGCTCTGCACGCTACGGATGAGCGCTTCCACCTCGACGTCTGCCGAGATGTTCTCTGCGAGCTCTTCAGCGTCGACGACGAAGTAGTTCCGCGTCTCAACGTAGCGCTTGATGCGCGCCCTGCGGCGTCCCTCCACAAGCACCTTCACCGTGCCGTCAGCGAGGCGCAGGAGCTGCACCACGATGCCGATGGTGCCGATGGTGTAGATGTCGTCCGGCGTCGGGTCGTTGGTCTTCGCGTTCTTCTGGGCCGCCAGGAAGATTTCCTTCTCCCGGCTCATCGCGTCGTCTAGCGCAGCAATGCTCTTCTCTCGCCCGACGAAGAGCTGGGAAACCATGTGAGGGAAGACGATGATGTCCCTCAGCGGAAGCGCTGGAAGGGGTCGACGTGCTCCAGCGGGGTCTTTGTCGTTCTTAAAAAACATGCAGGCCCTGGCGAGTGAAAGTTGGCTGGGGGCGGAGGTTCGCGCCCGAAAGGGTCAAGATTGGTGGCTCAAGACGCGCTGGGCGCCCATGTTGGCGCCCAGCAAGTAGTACCGTGAGGAAACGACGAGCTCAGGCGAGCTCGGCCTCCTTCTCGTAGACAATCAGCGGGGTGTCTTTCTTGGTGATCACGTCCTCGTTGATCACGACTTCCTTGACCCCCTTCTTGGAGGGGATCTCGTACATGATCTCCAGCATCGACTCCTCGATGATGGCGCGCAGCCCACGGGCCCCGCTCTCGCGCTCGATCGCGCGCTTCGCGACCGCGGTCAGCGCCGCCGAGGTGAACGTGCACTTCACCCCGTCCATATCAAACAGGCGCTGGTACTGCTTAACGAGGCTGTTCTTGGGCTTGGTGAGGATGTCGACTAGGGCATCCTCATTCAGCTCGTGGAGCGTGGCGATCACCGGAAGACGCCCGATGAACTCCGGGATGAGCCCGAACTTCAGCAAGTCTTCGGGTTGCACGGACTCGAGGAGCTGGCCCAGCCGGAACTCGTTCTTGCTCTTGATCTCCGCACCAAAGCCCAACCGGCTCTGGCCGAGTCGGCGTTGGATGATTTGATCGAGCCCGACGAACGCGCCACCGCAGATGAACAGGATGTTCGTGGTGTCGATCTGCAGGAAGTCCTGCTGGGGGTGCTTGCGGCCACCCTTGGGCGGCACGTTCGCGACGGTGCCTTCGATGATCTTGAGCAGCGCCTGCTGCACACCCTCACCGGAGACGTCGCGAGTGATCGAAGGGTTGTCGCTCTTGCGGCTGATCTTGTCGATCTCGTCGATGTAGACGATGCCGCGCTGAGCGCGCTCGACGTCGTGATCCGCGTTCTGCAACAGCTGAACGATGATGTTCTCGACGTCTTCACCGACGTAGCCAGCTTCCGTCAAGGTGGTCGCGTCCGCGATGGCGAACGGAACCTTCAGGATCTTGGCTAGCGTCTGCGCGAGGAGTGTCTTCCCGCTGCCGGTCGGCCCGAGCAACATGATGTTGCTCTTCGAGAGCTCGATATCGTCTGCGGAAATCTTAGAGTCGATGCGCTTGTAGTGGTTGTAGACCGCTACCGAGAGGATCTTCTTCGCGCGCATCTGACCGATCACGTACTCGTCGAGGATCGATTTGATCTCTTCGGGCTTCGGGATCGGATCCGAACCGTCGCTGGGCTCTTCCTTCTCGACCTCTTCCGCGATGATGTCGTTGCACAGCGCGATGCACTCATCGCAGATGTACACGGTCGGCCCCGCGATGAGCTTCTTCACTTCCTTCTGGGACTTGCCGCAGAAGGAGCAGCACAGGTTGCCGTTTGAGTCGTCTCGCCGTCGCTCCACTGGTTTCTCTCGATGCTTAGGTGTCTGGCCTATGTTCTACCTCGGACGCCCATCAGAGCGAGGCCGTGGTGTGCGTTTTTCGCCCTCAGGTTGGGGGACGATTCGCCCCCGAGGGGGCTCTCTGGTTTGGATGCTGTTGCGATCTCCACTCACTGGGTCGGATCCGACTCACTAGAGAGCTAGAAACAACCTGACTGATTTCTCTAACTCCCGTGTCGAGTCTCAGGAAGGGTAGAGCCGGCGGCCTACCGTAGCAAGCTAACGGCGCGGCCCTTCCCACACGTAAGTGCCCCGTGCGCAGGCGACATTCAGGGTCAGCTCTCCGAGCTGAGACAGCTGAACCCAAAACTGAACCCAATCACCGCGTTTCCGCCCCGCTTTGCCCCAACACTCGAGCGCTGTGATCGGCTCAAGGAACACTCTCAAGAGCGCCGTCCAAGCTCACGGAAACGCGAGCTAAACCGGGCATCCTCCCAGGGCTCGACTCCGCGGGATGCCACAAACCGAGACGCGGATGACCCCAGCTGGTGTCATCCGCGCCGTTCAGCGAGGACCGCGAGCGTCGGGTACCCGAGCGCCCCAGGACCGCCGCTCACTTCTTGGTCGTGGAATCGAAAATCTCGTCGATGATCCCGTATTCCTTCGCTTGAGCCGGGCTCATGTAGAAGTCGCGGTCGATGTCCTTGTGGATCTGCTCCTTGTCCTTGCCCGTAGCCTCCACAAGGATGTTCACCACGACGTCCTTGGCGTGGCGGATCTCACGTGCCTGGATCTCGATGTCCGTGGCCTGACCACGCGCGCCACCGAGGGGCTGATGGATCATGATGCGCGCGTTGGGCAGCGCGTAACGTCGCCCCTTCTCGCCCGCGCAGAGGAGCAAGGCGCCCATGCTAGCGGCTTGCCCGATGCAGATCGTGCTGACCGGGCAGCGCACGTACTGCATGGTGTCGTACATCGCGAGCCCAGCGGTCACGACGCCACCTGGCGAGTTGATGTAGAGCTGGATGTCCTTGTCGGGATCCTCGCTCTCCAGGAATAGGAACTGGGCGATGACAATGTTCGCCACATCGTCGTCGATGCCGCTGCCGATGAACACGATGCGGTCCTTCAGCAGGCGGCTGAAGATGTCCCACGTGCGCTCGCCGCGGTGAGTGGTCTCCACCACGTGCGGGTAAATCACGCCCGCACGAGTGCGCTCCAAGTAGTCCCCTGAACGCTCGAGTACATCGAGAGCTTGGGCCCGAGTCTCCGGTCGCTTGATCATCCCACCTCTTCTAGTGTCGCTAGGGTCCTGAGTCCATCGAGGCCTGCAGAATTTGGTCCGTTCACGCCTCTACGGACAATGACGCGGGCTGCTTCAGGACGAGCGCATACCCGCGACGCTCTTTGGTAACCGGCGCTAGCCCCAGATGGAGTTCGGCGCCGGTTGGGTTTACCGACCGGCGCCGTAGAACGCTCACTCGTCTTCGATCTTGGCCTTCGCCTCGATCAGGTCGAGCACCTTGTTCTCGAGGATCATGCCGATCAGCATCTCGCGCTTCTGCGCCTCACGGTATTCGGCGCGGAGCTTGGCGACGTTCTTCCCAGTCTGTTCGGCGAGTTCCTTCAGGCCTTCCTCGATCTCGGGGTCGCCAATCTTGATCTCTTCTTTCTTTGCGATCGCAGCCATCAAGAGGCCCGCACGGACCTTAACCTCGCTGTCGACGGCGATGCGCGCGCGCAGCTCATCGTTCAGCTGACTGCCACGCTGCCCCTGCATCCACGCTTGCTGCAGGATCTCGCGCTCGGTGAGCTGCGACTGGCGCTGCACCAGGGACGGAGGCACCGGGACGGGGTTCTTGTTGCAGAGCTCGGCGACCAAGCGCTCCGCGAGCTTGTTCTCGGCCTCTTCCTCGGCCTTCTTCTCGAGCTGCTCGCGGACGTTCTTCTTCAGGTCGTCCAAGCTGGCGAACGCTTCGTCCACGTCCTTCGCGAACTCGTCGTCTAGCGTTGGCAGCACGCGCTCCTTCAGCTCCTTCAGAGTGAGCTTGAACGTCGCTTGCTTCCCCGCCAATTGCTTGTGGGGATGCCCGGCAGGCATGTCGAGCGTCGCCTCGGCGGTGTCGCCAACTTGCTTGCCGATCAACGCCTCCTCGATCTCGGCGAACACGGCCTTGGAGCCGAGCTCGATGGGCAGGTCCGTCGCGCCTGCGTCCTCGACGATCGCACCTCCAACGGAGACCTCGAAGTCGACAGTCGCGAAGTCGCCTTCCTTGGAGGGACGTGCGTCCTTCGGGGGCTCCAACGTGCTGTGAGCCTTACGCAGTGCCTCGAGCTCCTCGGCGAGGGCTTCGTCACTCACCGCCTTGCTGGGGCGCTTCGCCTCCAGGCCTTCGTACTCCACGCTCTCGATCTCGGGCACGACTTCGAAGCGCGCCTTGTAGGAGAACGGTGCGCCCTGCTTCAGCTCTGCGGGCTCGATCGCCGGGTTGTTCACGGGCTGCACCTGCTGCTCGCTCACGACCTTGGGGAAGCTCTCGTCGACCAGCTTCTGGGCGACGTCAGCGGCCACGCGAGGCCCGAACATCCGCTGCAGCACCTGACGCGGCGCCTTGCCTTTGCGGAAGCCCTTGATGCGCGCCGACTTCGACAGCGCCAAGTAGGCCTTGTTCAGTTCGTCTTGGACACGTCCGGACTCGATCTCGACATCGAACTCGACCAGGACTGGGCTCAGCTTTTGTACGTTGACCTGCATTGGAAGGAGAGCGGCTCTGCCATGCAAGCCACCCTAGGTCAACCTAAACCGGCCCTGCTGCCGCCCTTGCAGTCACGGCGCCGGACGGCGCTCCTCCCCCACAACCAAACCTACTGTGGATCCAGCCTGAATTACGCTCGATCCGCAGGCGCCGAGCGGGCATCGGGGCGGCGCTTGGAGGCGCGCTCGAGTCGGCGAAACTGGAGCTGACCGTCGTCGATGGGAGCGAAGTGAGCGCGCAGCGCATCCAGTACGACGTGATTCCGCGTAAGCCAAGGCCCCGCAGTGCCCTGGGCTGGGAACTGGTCTGCCGCGCGGCGAACGTACCCGCTCATCATCTCGACGAATGGCTTGTCGGAGGCATGACGCGGCTGCGCGCGTGGCAACACGACGGCGAAGCGCTCGCGATCCAGGTACGTCGTGAGCCTGCACAGGTACGCCCCTGCTAGGTCGACACGTCGCGTCCAGGAGACGTTGCTGTAGCCGAAGATCATGCCGAGGTTCGGCACCCCATCGAACATCAGCGCGTTGTGCATGAGCCGCTTAGCGAGGCTGATGCGCGCGCCGTCCAGCGCAAACTCCACGCCACCGAACAGCCGTAGGTCGAACCCCGTGGCCGTCACGATCGCGTCCGCAGGCAGACTGGACCCCGACTCCAAGCGCACTCCATCGGGCTCGATGCGCGCGATTCGATCGGTCACGATCTGGGCGTCCCCCCGCCGCAGGACCTTGAACAGGTCGCCGTCTGGCACCGCGCAAATTCGCTCGTCCCAGGGCGCGTAGCGCGGCGTGAAGTGACGCATATCGAGGTTCCCGATGCTGCGGCGGACGCGTCCGAGCAGAAGCGCGCGCGCGCGCTCCGGGTAGCGCCGGCAGAGCTGATAGATCGACAGTTGCAGCAACGTGTTGCGCACCAAAGCCGCTCGCGACACCCAGGCGTCGGGCAGCACCCGCCTCAAGTACCGCACGGAAACGTCAGTACTGGGAATCGAGAGGTAGTACGCTGGCGAGCGCTGGAGCATCGTGACGTGGGCGCCTCGCTTGGCTAGCGCCGGAACCAGAGTCACCGCGGTCGCGCCGCTGCCGATCACCACTACTCGCTTGCCCGTGCAGTCGAAGTCTTGAGGCCAGTGCTGGGGATGAATCACCGGCCCGGTGAATGAGTCGAGGCCTGCGAGTTCCGGCGTGTAGCCGCGCTCGTAGCGAAAGTAGCCTGGGCAGAGCAACAGGAAGCGGCAGCGGTAATGGGCCTGCTCCGCGAGCGCCCCCTCACCTCGCGCTGTCACGGTCCAGCAGCCCTCGTCGCTCGACCACTCCGCTCGCAGGACCTGTTGACGATAGCGGATCTTGCGATCGACGCCGTAGATCCGCGCGGTATCGCGCAGGTAGTCGCGGATCGAGGCACCGTCGCTGATCGTCGCGTCAGTCGGCCAGGGCCGAAACCCATAGCCGAAGCTGTACATGTCCGAGTCGCAGCGGATTCCGGGGTAACGAAATACGTCCCAGGTGCCGCCGAGCGTGGCTCGCTGCTCCAGCAACAGCAGCCGCTTTGCAGGGAAGCGCCGGGTTAGGTGACAGGCGACCCCGATCCCCGAGAGACCCGCGCCGACGATCAGGAAATCGAGTTCCGCTTCCACGCTCGGGAGTCTGGCCGGGTCGGGGCCACAGTGCAACACTTCTCACTTTCTGTTGCATGCTGCTGGACGCTCGGGCGCGTGCTCTGCGATGCTCGCAGGATGAGCACAGGCAAAGCGAAGCGACGACAGGCGGTCGTGACCGGCGCCGCGAGCGGGATCGGGCGCGCCCTGGTGCGCCATCTCGCCAAGCGAGGGGCCGAGGTGGTGTGCGCTGACATCGACGGCCCGGGCGCCGAGCGAGTCGCGGCGGAGATCAACGCGAACGGCGGACGCGCTGCCGCTCGAGCGTGCGACGTGAGCTCGCTGTCGCAGGTGGAGGCGCTGGCGCGCTTCGCTGAGGACTACTTCGGCACGCACGCCAACTACGTCGTCAACAACGCGGGCATCGGTGTGGGAGGTAGCGCGATTGGCGAGCTATCCATCGCGGACTGGAAGCACACCCTGGATGTGAACTTGTGGGGAGTGATTCATGGCTGCCACGCCTTCGTACCAGGGCTCCGACGACTGGGCACCGGAAGCCTGATCAATATCGCCTCCTCAGCGAGTTTCGTGTCGGGTCCCCGCATGGCCGCCTACAACGTCTCCAAAGCGGGCGTCATGTCGCTCTCGGAGACGCTCGCCGCTGAGCTGAGTGACTCGCGGGTTGCGGTCAGCGTGGTGTGTCCGACGTTCGTGAAGACGGCGATCGGCGACAACCCGGGGATCCGTGCGGATGCACGCCGAGCGCTGGAGCGCGGGATGCAGCTCACAGGGCGATCCGCTGAGCGCGTCGCCGACCACATCTTGCGGGCCCACGACGCAGGCGAATTCGTGATTTTACCGCAGATTGAGGCGCGCATGCTGTACTGGTTGAAGCGCCGAGCGCCGCGCCTACAGCTCGGCCTGAACCGCCTGCTCGCGCGGGCGATGTCGCGCTCCCTGGGGTAGGTTCACACCGCGAACAGCGGCCGGAGGCCCTCGGCGAGAAAGGACCTCAAGTCACCGCGCGGGGGCGCGAACAACAGCGACAGGCACATGCGCACCGCCCACTCGGTGACGATGTGAGGATCGCGATGGGCGATGCGCCCGTGCTGCATGGCGAGGCCCAACATCGGCGCGAAGGCGTCCGCGAAGCGGGCTACTACGGCGGGCACTCCGTCGCGCAAGAACTCGGATACCAGCTCCGGCTCGTCGGCGAGCAGCTTTGCCGTAGTTGGGTTGGCGCGCACCTCCTCGATCGCGAGCGCGCACACTTCGACCACGATGTCCGCACCCGCAGTGCCCGCGGCGACCATGCCTACGGCGTGGCGGCTCACCCGATCGATGAGCCGGTGCACCTCCCGTGACACCAGCAGCTCGAAGATGCGATCTCGGGTGCCCAGCACGCGGTAGACCGTGGTGCGATTGATGCCGAGCTCCCGCGCAATGTCTTGGGGAGAGGTGCGAGACCACCCGTAGCGCCGCACGCAACGCTCGACGGCATCCAGGTAGTCGTCGAGCTCCTCTGCAGGTCGCGGAGGCAGCTCGGGGCCTTCGACGGCGGCGGAGAGCAGCGACGAAATGTCGATCACAGGCACGCAGTCCAGCATGCGCGGGCTCGCTCATCGAGGCAAGCACCTCGCATCGATGCAACAAGATCGTATTCTCGTTGCATCGATGCGCGACCTTTGCCAGCCTGGACTGCATGAAGCTCGATTTATCGCGCATGCTGGAGAAGATCGAACGCGGACAGTGGGCGCTCGAGGACATCAACTGGCGTGCTCCGGGCGCGGATGCGATTCGCCCGGAACAGCGCGCGAAGCTGGCGGCGTTCATGACCGACCTGGTCTGGATCGAGCACGTCGGGGCGCGTGGCTTTGCGGCGCTGGGCGCAAAGGCGCGGGAGCCTGAGCTGCAGCAGATCTATCGCTATTTCGAGCTAGAAGAAGAGCGCCACGCGCGGGCCGAAGCCAAGTTGATGCGGCGCTGGGGCATGCTCTCTCCAGGGCAAATCCCTGTGGCAAACACCAACATTCGCTTGGTCATCAACTGGCTCGATCGTTATCCGCACAAGATCGATTTTGCGACCCTGACCTGCGTGATCGCGATGCTGGAAGTGGCCCTCGACGGGGCGCTCGTGAAGTTCCTGTTGGAGGAGGTCGATGACCCGCTCTGCGAGAGCGTATTCGCGCGGATCAACCAGGACGAGTCGCGGCACCTCGCCGTGGATTTCCACGTCATGGAACGCGTGGGTGAGCAGGTGTCGGAGGATCAAAGACGGTTGCTCGTGTTCCTGCGGCGCTCCCTCACCCCCGCCAAGGTCGCGGGTGCCCTCGCCTACATTCCGTTGCTCAATCGCATGCGCGACAACTTGGTCACGATGGGGCTCGACGAGGAGCGCTTGTATCAAGCCATCCGCCGCTTCGATGAGGTCGGCGATCGCAGCGAGGCCACGGGTCGCTCCAGAGCTTATCGCGTGATCCGCGAACACGGGCGGATGGTGGTTCAGCGTGAACACCCGTATCACTACCTCGCGGATGCGTTGGTGGCGATCACGTCTCGCATTCCCGATCGGGCGCTCGGTCCACTGCCAGCGTGGACTGCCAGACTCGCCAGCTAGCTGCCGCAGGGAAGCCCGGGTCAACCACGAGCCGCGCGGGAAACCCAGAGCGCGCGCAGGCAAGGAGCGAGGCCGAGCCGACGGCCGAGCCGAGGCGAAGTCCGAGGCGAGTCCGCCGGGGGGCGCCGAGCGAACGCCGAAGCTGCGCGGGACAAAAAGAAGAGCCCCCTGCGGGAGGCAGTTCCGCAGGGGGCGAGGTCCCGGGAGGGACGACGAAGAGCGAACGCGTCGCTCCTCGTAAGCTATTCGTCGTCTTCGTCGTCGTCCTCGTACTCCGCAGAGTCGAGCATCGCTTCGAAGGGGTCGTGATCGAAGTCGATCTCTTGGCGGTTGGGATCCTCCACGTCATCGATGGACCACGTGGGCCTCAAGTTGCTGTGGATCTCCTCGCGCGAAAAGTCATCGAAGCTTCGGTAAGACGGTCGGGGGGCCATCGGTCCTCCTGGCAGGGTTGGTTCACTCCGAGCAGCGGAGCGGATTCGTTGGAGCTACGGGCGTTTGGATGAAGGAGCGCTCGGATCGCCGGAACGACCGGAGCCGGTGACCATCGAGACCAGTCGGGCGGGGCCACTGGGGCTCTGGGGACACCAGAAGTGCTGCTGCAGGATGCGTTCGGCCGCGACTTGGCCTGGTGAGTCCTGATCGGCGAAGAAGTGAGAATTCACGTGTTTTCGCGGTCGATTGGGGGGGAGCCTTGTGCGCTGTGTGATCAACTTAACCACTTGCACCTACATCTGCGCACAGAGTAGGACAGGACCCCAGGCCGACCAAGAAAACGAGAGTCGCGACGTGAATTTCGATAAGAGTTGCCCCCTGCCCTGCTTAGGGTGGGCGCCGCGACCCATCGCCGTGTAGAAGGCAGCAGCGCCCTCAGTCCCACCCCCGCGCAGGTCGCAAGTCGCTCAGTACGTACGGATCGAATGGCTCCTCCTCACATCATCGCCATCGCCAACCAGAAGGGTGGCGTCGGTAAGACCACGACCGCGGTGAACCTCGCCGCGAGCCTCGCCGCCGCGGAGCGCCCGACGCTGCTCGTGGATCTGGATCCGCAGGCAAACGCGTCGAGCGGCGTAGGAGTCCATCGCGGCGACGCGGAGCTCACGGTCTACGACGCCTTGATCGGCGCGGCGTCGCTCGAACAAGTGATGCGAGATACGCCCATCGAGCAGCTCAAGGTCGTGCCCTCGAGCAGCGACCTGGTCGGTGTCGAATACGAGCTCTTGGACGAGAATCGCGGCACGCACCTGCGCCGAGTGCTCGAGTCCGAAGCCGCGCAGCGTTTCGACTTCGTGGTGCTCGACTCACCGCCAAGCCTAGGGGTGCTCACGATGAACGCCCTCGCCGCAGCTCATCGTGTGATCGTTCCGCTGCAACCCGAGTACTACGCCCTCGAAGGCATCACGGCGCTGATGGCCACGATCGATCGGATCAAGGAGACCCTGAACCCGAACCTCGATATCGAGGGCATCGTGATCACGATGTGGGATCCGCGAAACAAGCTCGCGCATGAGGTCGCCGATCAGGTGCGTCGTCACTACCGCGTCTTCGAGTCGATCATTCCCCGCAATGTGCGCCTCAGTGAAGCGCCCTCCCACGGGCTGCCTGCGCTGCTCTACGACGTCAGCTGCAAGGGCGCACAAGGCTACCTGAGCCTGGCGCGCGAGGTGATCGAGGCCCACGCATGAACACCAAGCGACCGACCCGGGGCCTCGGACGCGGACTCGACGCACTGCTCCCCACCAAACCGCCTGTCCGCACGGAAACGGCAGCGCCAGGCGCTCCCGCGCCGGCGAGCTACGGGGACAACAACGTCTTCAGGTGCCCCATCGACAAGCTGATCCCGCAGAAGGGTCAGCCGCGTCAGCACATCAATCAGGCCGCCCTCGAGGAGCTGGCCCAGTCGATTCGTGAACACGGGCTAATCGAGCCCCTGGTCGCGCGCCGACTACAAAACAGCGACAAGCTCGAGCTGATCGCCGGCGAGCGGCGCTGGCGAGCCTCGCAGCTCGCGGGCCTGCGAGACGTCCTGGTGGTGGTGCGCGAGGTCAGCGCCGCCAGCGCGTTCGAGCTCGCGTTGATCGAGAACATCCAGCGCGCAGACCTCGACCCCATCGAGTTCGCCGAGGCGCTGGACAGGCTGCTCAAGGAGCACAGCTACACTCAGGAGACGCTCGCCACGCGCGTCGGCAAAGATCGCTCGACCATCGCCAACGCGTTGCGCCTGCTCAAGCTCCCGAGCCATGTGCGCTCAATGGTGATCAACGGCGAGCTCAGCGAGGGCCATGGCCGCGCGCTGCTCGGCGCTCCCGACGAGCTCACCATGACTCACCTCGCGGACAAGGCCGCCCGCGGACGGCTCAGTGTGCGCCAGACGGAGCAGCTCGTGCGCGCTGCCAAGCAGAAGGCCGCAGACAAGAAGCCGGGCGCGAAGGGCAAGAACGCCAGCGTACGCGATCTCGAGATGCGCCTGACCCGTCGCCTCGGCACCAAGTGCGAGGTCAGCGATCGCGAAGGCAAAGGCGAGGTCAAAATCAAGTACGCGAGCCTCGACGAGCTCGATCGCCTGCTGGAAATCCTGCTCTAGAGCCGAGCTTTTTCCCGCGGTCAGTGCGGCGGCCGGGTTTGGGGGTGAGGCGCACTGAAGTGCCCCGCCAACTGGCCGTAGACCCGCTGTGTGAGTTCCTCTGCTCCTAGCGCGAGTCTCGACCCAACCCGGGCAAAGCCCAGCAGCGACGAAGTGCGCTTCGTGGAGCCCAAGCACCGCGGGCTGCGCGCCCTTGCGGCGGCGTGCGTCGTGGTGAGCGTGCTTGGGGTTGGCGCCGCGCGAGACGGCGCAAGGCGGGCCGACCAACTGAAGTGCTGGGGCACCCTGCGCAACACCGCGCGCGGCGACGCCTGGGCATGCGAGGCCCAGTCCGAGCGCTGGCTGGGCATAGCGTCGACGCTGCCCTGGACGCGCAGCAACGCGCTGAAGACTCGCGCGGACTTGCGTATCCGCGCGGCAGAGCTCGAGCTCTTCGTCGCCACGCGCGGACAGCCGTCTCGAGAGCGCCGCAGCGTCGCGGCGATTCGCTTGCTGGAGCGCGGCGAGCTGACCCCGGCGGCTAGCGCTGCGCTCCAGAGCGGCGCCTACCCCGAGCTGGTCGCGTTCGCCAACCAATACCACGACCGACTCGATCCAATGGGGCGCGACCTGGCCTTGAACGCCGCGCTGATTGAGGTGAACAGCGCGGCGTTGCGACGCCTGCTCGCGACCGCCCCGGGACGCGAGCTGCCAGGCGAACCGCAACGCACGGTCGCCCTCGCCTGTGCACTGCTCCCCCAGTCGGAGCTACGCCCCTGGCTAGACAGCGTGGAGGGCCGCGACCCCGCGCTGAGCGAGGCGTGTGGAGGCGTTCCTCACCCCCAACCCGTTGAGCTGGAGCTGACGGCGGAGCAACGCTTGTCCGAAGTCGCGGGCCAGCTCAGCGAGCTCTCCCCGAAGCAACCCGTCGCCGTGCGAGCTCGACTCGCGCTCAGCATTCTGGCGCCGCGTTCGACCCACCCCGAGCGTACCCGACTCGAGCCGCCGCGCTGGTACGCCCCAGGCGACGTGCTCCTACCCTTGCCGGTCGCTGTCAGCAGTGAGGCACTGGACGCGGCGGCCACGCAGCTCGACGTGATCCTCGACACGGATCTTGGCCCCGCGCTCGAAGCCGGAGCAGACACAGACCCTAGCGGAAAACTATTCCCCAAGGAAACACTGGAGCGTGGACGCCTCTCACTCCGCATGTACGCGCTGGCTGTTGCGTTGCGCCAGGGCAAACACGAGCTTGCGCGAACCCAGCTGTCACTCGCCTCCAGCCGTGCGATCGGCGGATTCGAGCTGAGCCTGGCCGCCGCTCACCTCGCCCTCAGAGAACCCCGCGCGGCGCTACGCCTGAACCAGCGCCACCGAGCTGGTTTCGGTGCGAGCACGAGCCTCGAGGAGAGCGCCCAGCGAAGCCTCCAGCAAGCCTACGCCGAGAATGAGCTTGGCGACCGTGCTGCAGCGTACCTCGCGGCGCTCCGCGGCAAGCGTCTGTGCGACGCCTCAAAGAGCGCCACGCAGCTCGCTCAGGCAGGTGAGGAAGACGGCGGTCAGCGGACTTCGCCCGTCTCAGGCTGCGCCGACGTCGAGTGGGCGCTGGCCGCGACATCCATTGCCGCACGGCAACTAAAAGCGCTCCCCGAGCCGCTGGATTTGAACAAGCTCGTCACGGGAGACATCCAGGTGGAGAGCGGCTCGCTCGACCTCTGGCGCACGCTGGCCATTACCCCCGAAGCGGCTCGGCGCCCGCTGCGCGTGCGCCTCAGGCGACCAGCAGTTTCGTCCCGCTGGCAGGCTTTCGGATATCAGCTAGCGGGTGAAGTGGTGCGCGACGCTGGTGAGGTGGACGTCTGGCTGGATGCCAGCGCTGGACAGCACCGACCGGGGGCTCTCCTGGCCTACTTCGTGGCGCGGGCAAGCGCGGCGCGCTGGCGCGGCGATGCCGAGGCGGACCGCAACTGGCAAGCACGGGCCGGCCGAGCTACGGCCCTTGGGGTAGACGCCCGGACGAGCTACCTGCTCGCCCAGGCTGGCTTGTAGTCGCTGCTAGAGCTTCTTCATCAGCTCTTTGGCTTCTTGACCCACCTTACCGTCTGGGTCGAGCTTGACCGCCTCTTTGAGCGCCGCGGTCGCTTCCTTCTTTTTCCCTGCGGCAGCGAGATGCTTACCCAGGTAGTAGTGACCCGCCGCGCTCTTGGGCTCCTTTTCGATCGCCGCGCGGTAGTCCGCGGTGGCGCCGTCGACGTCCTTCATCGCGTTCTTGCAGGCGGCGCGGCGCACGTAGAGCTGGGGCAAAGCATCCTTTTCGATGGCCTTGTCCAGCACCGCGACGCAGTCAGCGAAGGCTTCGACCTTGCCGAGCACGGCGCCGATCGCGCCGAGGATCTTCACGTCATCGGTCTCGATCGACAGCAACACCTTCTTCGCTTCATCCTTCTTGCCCGCGGTGGCGAGCATGTCGCCGTAGGCGAAGCGCAGCGCAGAGTCCTTCGGGTTCGCAGCACTGGCTTTGCCATAGGCAGCTAGCGCCTGATCCGCCTTACCGAGCGCCTCGAGAATCAGCGCGTGGTTCATCAGCAGGCCTGGATGACCGGGCGTCGCCTTCAGCGCCGGTTCCACGACCTTGAGCGCGCCCTCGGCGTCCTTGTCCACCTCGAGCAGGATACCTGAGAGGTTCACTGCGGCTTCCGGGAGCTTCGGATCGGCAGCCAGCGCCTTCTGGTAGTGCTCCTTGGCGCCAGTGGTGTCGCCGCCCTGTTCGAGCACGACGCCGTAATAGTAGTTCGCCTGGGCGTCGTCTGGGCTCTTGGCCAGCGCCGCGTCGAGCTTGGCTTTGGCGCCATCAAAGTCGCCCGCCTGGATCGCGTTCTTGGCGGCCTCCACCTCGGCGCTCGACGCGGGTACTTCCCCACCACCGTCGTCATCGTCGAGTGGCGGCGGGTCCGTGGGGCCGCTCGGCTGCGGAGTGGAGCCACCACAGGCTGTTAGAGTCGAAACACCCAATGCCGCCGCTACGAGCCAGGCGGCCCAGCCCCTCTGCTTGATCATGATGCGTTGCCCTCGCGTTCCAGTTCTTCGATGGATGACAGAATTCGATTCTTGAGCTCTTCGATGCGAGCGCGCTCGGTAACCTTGGTTCCGCCTTCGTCAGTGACGTAGAAAACGTCTGCGACGCGGATACCTTCGGTGTTGATCTTGGCCAGCTCGATGGTGAACCCGTTGAGATTGATGGCTCTGGCGAGCCGAAAGAGCAGCGCAGGCCGGTCCCGGGTCACGACTTCGACCACGGTTTGATCCGAGGCCGCGCGATTGTCGACCGAGACCCTGGTGGGGACGTCTGGCGCCGGACGCGCTCCTAGGCTCGACACGGGCCGTTGTATCAGCTCCGTAGGGCTGATTTCCCCTTGCAAGAGCCGCCGCAGATCGCGCTCGACCCGCGGAATGGCGCGCCGCCCAGTCTCTGCGCTGGTCCCGCCTCGCACCCAGAACATATCCAGGATGCGGTGGCGCCCCCGAGTGTCTTTGAAGGAGTAAATCTGCGCGCCGATCACCTTGAGATGGTTGGCCGCGAAGGACGCGGCGATGAGCGACAAGAGCCCAAGACGATCGTCGGCGACGACGCAGACCTCGATGTAGGGGTCCTCTTCGCCGAGCACCGTGATGCGCACCAGCTCATCGGCGGCGCCGATGATGAAGCGCAAGTGATGAGCAATGGCGTCGGGCTCGTTAGCGAAGATGTAACGCTCCGGCAGCGCGTTCATCAGCTTGTCAACGCGCTCTGCATCCAAGTCGCCGGTCAGCGCCTTGACGGAGTCGATGGTGCGTTGCGCGGCAACGTCGTCCCGCGCGTGATGCCCATCCACGAGGAAACGGTCGGCAGCGAGATACAGCTCCTCGAGCATGCGCGCCTTCCAGCTCGTCATCGCGGTGGGACTGGTCGTCGAGACGTCGGCCACGGTGAGCAAGTAGAGCTCTTTCAGGCCCTCTCGACCGTGAACCTCGGAACAAAACTCTTCGAGGGTGCGGGGGTCGTCGACGTCCCGTCGCGTCGCCACATGATACATGCGCAGATGCTTGGTGATCAGGTGCTGGACCTCGACGATGTCCGACTCAGGTAGGCCCAAGCGTCCCAGGATCGTACGCGCCAGCCCAGCTCCGCGCTCGGAGTGGTTGCGCCCGCCTAGGTCCTTACCGACATCGTGGAGCAGCGTTGCGAAGAAGACGACGTTCTTGCGTGCGACCTCGGCGGCAAGTCGTGACGCCAGGGGATACTCACTGGCGAGATCCCCGCGCCACAGTCGTCGCAAGCGATCGACCGCTGCGACGGAGTGAATGTCTACCGTGTACACATGATAGATGTCGTGATGCGCTCGCCCGACCACCGGCGCGAACTCGGGGATCATCGCCACCAGCAAGCCGACATCGTGCAGCTCTTTGAGCACGCTGCGTTTCTTGAGCCGCGTCCGCTTGATGTTCTTCACCAGCTTGACGAAGAGTTCGGCTGACTCGGGGCTCTCTCGCAGTCGGGCACCGAACGACTCACTCGAGGTGGCGCGAGCGATCTGATCCCGGGCGAACTCATACACGGGCAAGTCGCGGCGCACCGCCTCCCAGTACACGCGCAGGGCGACCGCCGGATCGCTCTCGAGCAACGCTGGATGCTCGATGCTGACCTCGTCGTTGGTCAGGCGGAGGCCGTTGTCGAGGGGCTCCGTGCGAGGCTTTCGTGTGGGCGGCGGAAGTGCGCGACCAACGACCATATCTCGAGCTCGCTGCACGGTCCGCGCGTGGCGGTAGTAGTCGCTCATGAAGTGCTCGACGGAGGGCCCACCACTTCCGTAGCCCAGCTTTTCCGCGAGGCTCTCCTGAGCGTCGAAGCTCAGACGGTCCGAACGGCGCTTGGCCAGCCAGTGGAGCAGATTGCGGACACGCCACAAGAAGTCGCGCGCGGCCAGCAGCGGCTCCAGCTCTCGACTGACGAGCACACCGAGCTTCAACAGATCACCCAGGTCGTCGATGCGCCAACGAGCCCGAGCCGCCCAGTGAGCGACGTCGAGATCGCGCAACCCGCCAGCGCCGTTCTTGACGTCGGGCTCGAGCAAGTAGACGGAGTCCCCGTAGCGCTCTTCGCGTTCGCTGGCTTGAGTGGCCAGCGTTTCCAAAAATCCGCGCAGATTTCCCAGGCCGAACACGCCCTCGAAGACGCGCCCCAGCTGCGCCTCAGCGGGTCCCGCGTCCCCCGCGACGTGACGCCAATCGAGGAGGCTGGTCGCCGTGGGAAGGTCGCGGCGCGCGAGCTCCACCGTGTCGTCGGGAGAGACGACTTGATGCCCAACGCTCAGCCCGGAGTCCCACAGCGGATAGAGCAGCGCCTCGGCAATGGGCCCCACGGAGTCCTTGTGGCCGAGGCACAGGAGTCTCACATCGAGGTCGGAGTACAGCGCGAGCGCCCCGCGGCCGTAGCTCCCGACGGCAGCCAGGCTCACCTCACGCCAAGTCTTCTTGGCGATCATGGCGGCCCTAGCCGCGTGAAACAGCGCCGACAAGAGCCCATCGAAGGCGGTCGCGTAGGCCCGAGAAGCAGGCATGCCAGCGGCCTCGCCCCCGGACTGGATCATCTCCATCACGGAACCGCGATGACGGTCCAGGTACACGCGGAGCTCTGGGACCAGACGCGGCGAGAGTTGTTCGAGCAGAGCTGGCTGGGCCGATGACATGCGTTATTCGGGTGGCTCGCGGAGAAGCCGGTATGTGTGCACCGTTTCCGCCCGTCGCCCGGCGCTCGTTATAGCGCAAGGCGTGGCGAGTGGTTGGCTTTGTTGGGCCGCAATCACGCGGGGTTAGAGCGCGCTACGGCTGGCCTGTGATGTTGCACTTCGACTGCTAGCACCCCGTGCGGAGCGCGCTATCGGCGGTCAGTAGGAGACAGCCAGGCAGCTCGGCTGGCTGGCGGAATCGGTGCCTCCAGCGCCACGACTCACATTGACTCCAAACCCCGAGAGAGCGGCACGGAGCGTGCTAGCGTTTCGAGCCTATGAACTCACTCTCCCGTGGCTGCTCCCCACAAACGGTGGCCTGGTCTCGTCGTCACTTCTTGAGCGCCGCCCTCAGCGCTGGCGCGGCGCTGACGCTCAGCGGGCACGCTCACGCTTCACTCGCCGAGGCGGTGGACTTCGAGAGCCTGGTGCGCGCGAGCCACCACATCGTGTTCGGCACGCCAGTCGAGGCCAGCTCGAAATGGGAAGCGATTGGCGGACGCAAGCGCATCGTGACCTACTCTCGATTGCTCATCGCGGAAGCGCTTGGCGCCGTGGATCCAGGCGAGACCGAGCTCATCGTGCGCACCTTGGGGGGGCAGGTTGGAGAGATCGGACAGGTGGTGCATGGCGAGGCAGCCCTCGCGCTGAATCAGCCCAGCGTGTTGTTCATCGGGCGCGCCAAGAACCAACCGCTCTACGTTCAGGCGATGAGCCAGGGGGAATACCCCACGACGGGCGACGCGAAGGACCCCCGCCTCACCCTGTCCCCTCGCTTGGCGGAGGTCGACGCCAGCCGCAAGTCCGCCATCCGGGTGCTGAACAAGCAGCGGCTATCCGCTGTCCGGACGCTCGTGCAGGAGGTCAGCCGCTGATGTCGCGCCAGCTCCGCTTCGCTATTCCGCTGGTCGCAGCCTTGGGCGCCACTGTAGTGCCGAGTCAAGCCAGCGCCTTCTGTCGCACGACCACCTGCGATCCCAAGAGTAACGCGTGCGAGCAAGACGCCGAAGGCTGCGTTTTGAGCGGCTTGCCACTCTACTGGCCAGGCGCCTGTCTCTCCTTCTCGGTCAACAAGTCCGGTACGCCGCTGCGTGGGATCGACTGGGAGACCACGGAGGACCTCGTCACTCAGGGGTTCAACACGTGGACGAGCGTGGACTGCGGTGGCGCAACGCCAAGCATCGCCCTGCAATCGCGCAGCCCGGTTGCATGCAACGCGCAGGAGTACAACCAGAAGCAACCGAATGCCAACATCTGGCTCTACCGTGACGACGGCTGGCCGTATGCCGGCGCCGCCAACACCCTGGCTCTCACCACGATCACCTTCAACGTAAACACTGGGGAGATCTTCGACGCAGATGTCGAGATCAACTCCGCGGAGAACGTGCTCACCGCTGGCGACCAAGGAGTGCAGACGGACATGCTCTCGATCGTCACTCACGAGGCCGGCCACTTCCTGGGGTTGAGCCACACGAAGAAGGGCGACGCGACGATGTTCGCCACATACTCCCCAGGCTCGACCAGCCTCCGCTCGCTCTCGGCGGACGATGCCGCGGGGATCTGCGCAATCTATCCTCCGGGGCGTGACGCCGACAGCTGCAGCTTCGACCCGCGCCACGGCTTCTCTGGAGAGTGCGCCGGGGCAGTGGACCAGGGCTGCACCTGCGGCATCGTCGGGGCTCCGACGGAGCGCCAAGGCGGAGTCGCCTTGAGCGTGCTCGCGCTCGCTTGGGTGTGGATCCGTCGACGCCGCTCGTGAATCCCCCTGGGGAACACGACGCGCTGCTCGTTGTGTGCGGTGAGCCGAGCGGCGATCTGATGGGGGCCGAGGCGCTCGCAGCGTTGGGCCGGCCCGCATTCGGTATCGGTGGACCGGAGCTTCGGCGAGCCGGACTTGAGAGCCTGGTGCCCATGGAGCGGCTCTCCGCCATGGGTCTTAATGCCGCACGGAAACTCTTTAGTCTGAGACGGGCGTTTTCTGAGATCGAACGCGCCGTTGCGACACGTCACCCGCGCGTTGCGCTGTTGATCGGCTTCAGCGACTTCAACGCAAGGCTGGGTGCGCTGCTCAGACGCGGGGGCACCCGCGTCGTGTGGTACGCGCCACCGCAGATCTGGGCCTGGCGCGCGGCGCGAGGCCCCAAGCTGCTGGCAAGCGCGGACCATTTCGCGTTGCTCTTGCCCTTCGAGGAAGCGCTCTGGCGGAGTCTCGGTGCCCGCGCAAACTACGTGGGGCATCCGGCGCTTGGCTGGTACAGCGCAGGGGTCGAGCGAGTCGGTGGACAGGTCGCACTGCTCCCTGGCTCGAGAGCTCACGAGGTCCGGCGCCTGTGGCCGATTCTCGAAAGCGCGGCGCGCCTGTTGAGGCGCGCACAGCCACGGCTCCGCTTCGAGCTGGCGCTCAGCCCTGCACTACCCAAACCGCTGCGGACCGAACTCTCACGCGCGGCTAGACGGGCGGGCTTCGAAGCTTCCCACGCGGCCAGTCCCGTGCTTGCGCGCGCGGAGGTCGCTATTTGCTGTAGTGGAACCGCGACGCTGCAGAGCGCCGTGAGCGGCTGTCCGCCGCTGATCGTGTACCCAACTTCTCGGCTTGCGGAGCTCGTGCTCGAACGGCTCGTGCGCGTGCAACACGTCGGTTTGCCAAACCTGGTGCTGGATCGCAGAGCCTTCCCCGAGCTACTGGGCCAGGCAGTGAAACCCAAGCAAGTCGCCGAAGCCACGCTCGAGCTCGCAGCTGCGCTCCCCCGGTATCGCAATGCCTGCGACGAACTGCGGACTCGCCTCGAGTCGAGCAGAGCGCTGGCGCCCGGAAAGGCTGTGGCTGAGTTGGTGGAGCAGTATTCGTGAGCGGCAGGCGGCCCAAGACCAAGCCAAGCAAGCGTCCAGCGAAACCCGCGCCGGCTGCATCGACGGCACCCCACCGCCGGCCACTTAACTTGCCTCGCGGAATCAAGTACGCCCTCGCCTTCAGCTTTGCGCTGCTCGCTCTTCGGCTGTGGGTAGCGTCGAAGGTCGGGTTCGGCGACGCCGAAGCGCTGTATGCCTCCTATGCTCTACATCCACAGCCAGCGTACCTCGATCACCCTGGGCTTATCGGGTTCTTCGCAGGTTGGCTCGGAGATGGCCAAGCCCCAGCTCCTCTGGCTTGTCACGTCATCAGCGCATTCTTGAGCACGGCGCTACCGTGGCTCGGGGCTTGGACCGCTTGGCAGCTCGGCGCAAAGTCCGACAAGCTCCACTACACGGTCATCGCGTTGTTGCTGCTGCCGGAGGTCAGCATCGGGCTCTTCGGGTTCACTCCGGACCTACTGCTCGCGCCACTTTGGATCTTGGCGCTGGGCGCCTACGCCGGATTCGTAAAGAGCGAACCCGGTTCCACGCGCGCATTGGGCTTTGCGCTACTTGGCGGCGCCTGCTTGGGCTTGGGGATCCTGAGCAAGATCAGCATGTTGCTGTTGCTCCCGGTGCTGTTCGTCTCGCTGCGCAGTGAGCAAGGGCGGCGGCACGTCAGGACACTGGCTCCCTGGGGCGCACTGCTGATCATGGGCGTCCTGTGCTGGCCGTTCGTCAGGTACGAGGTCCAGCACGACTACCCGATGTGGCACCACCGCCTGGTGTCGACTCAGGGCGCGTCCGGCTTTTCCTTAAGGAATTTAGGCGCACTGATCGGTGGTCAGCTGCTTTACGTCACGCCCCCCTTCTTGATCGCGGGCTACTACATCGTGCGCCAGCTGGACAGGAGCGACTTCAAGCAGGCACTGCTGCTCCACGCAACGTGGATCCCGGCGCTGCCGCTCGGCGTGCTCTGCTTGTGGTCGAAGGTCGCGGAGCCGCACTGGCTCGGACCGTGTTACCTGGCTCTCTGCATCGGAGCGAGCGTGGTCCCTGCGGCGATCGGCAGGCGGGTTTGGATCAGTTCGGCGGCGGTGGGTGGCTTGGCCATCCTGCTGAGCGCCGCTTGGGTAGGCACGGATCTGCCGCCGAGAGTACTTGGGAAGGCTTACGAAGCTCGCTACGACCTGGCAAACGACATGTACGCGTGGGACGCGGGCTTGCGCCTTGTGAAGGAGAGCATCACTGACGCAGAGCTCCACAACCTTGGCAGCCCTGCACCGCCAGTGGTCGGGCCACATTGGGTGATCTGCGCCCAGCTCGAGGCGGGGCTCCAGCGACGGGTTCAGATCGGCTGCCGCACCCCAGCGGGCGACGATTTTCGTAGCTGGTATCCGGAGGCTCAGTGGTGGAACGCAGCGCGCATCCTGTACGTCACCGACGACCGCTTCGCGGTGACCACGGAGCAGCTGCTCACGGAGTTTCCAGACCGCCGCGTGGTCAGCAAGAAGCGCACGACAATCATCCGCGGTCGCGTGCCGGTGCGGCAAATCGAGGTGACATTGCTGGAGCGCAACGTGGACGTAGGCTTCCTCGCGCCCGCTCCAAACGCTGCGCCCTCACCCCCAAGATTCGAGGTTTTGAACCGTCAACCACGTGCGAGTCAGGGACGCGCGAGCAACTGGGAGGCTTCCCTGCAGCTCGCCTGGTCGACCTGCCCCTCGAGCCATGAGACCAAACAACGGTCCCCAGCGCTTCCCTTAGGAAATGGAGCGCCGCCCTTGTGCACCTCAGCGCCCCGCGCTTTGCGCACCAACGTCAGCGTCGTGACCGGTGCACCTTGAGCCACCCCCGCCATGGCTTCCGGCTCGAGAGTGATCAACGTCAAGTAGTTCTCGTGGTGTTCATCAGCGGTGGTGTCATTGCCGCCGGGCAGGTCTGCGTCGCTCCAACGCAGTCCATACTGGCCGTAGATGCGTAGGTTGCGCTCCGCCATACCGTGGCAATCGAGAGAACCGCAGCGCACCCCGAGAGACTCCGATACGGCAGCGAAATCTGCTTCCTCCGGCATCGTCGAAGTCTCGACCACGCTGTCCGGGCCACAGGCAGGAGCTGCAAACACCGCGAGAGCCAACACCGCGCTGAACGCCGCCACCCCGCCCCGGGGCACCAGATCGGCTGCACGCCGCCAGCGGTTCATCGGCAGCCTCCTGGGGCCGCGATGGGCGTCTCCGAGACGTAGATGTGTCCGGGGCTGTCGGGCCCCGCCTTCAGGTCGTGGCAACCAGCGCAAGCGCCATCTCGGTAGATCGGCGTCTCCATATCCACATGAATATCTGACCAGGACACGCTGGACCACACCGGGAACTGTGGCTGCCACTCGCTCTCGGTAACGTAGAAATTCCCGGCGCAGTTCGTGCGAACGCTCCACGAGTCGCCGTTGGAGTCGACTAGTGAGACCAACGCGCCATCGATAGGCAGCTGGCGGTCTTTGTCCTGGAAGATCGTGCCGGCGATGCTGAAGTTCGGGCTACCTTCGCCGCCCGATTGGTGACAGTGCACGCAAGGTTGGCCGGGACGATGTGTCGGGCCACGAGGCACACCAGCCTGTTCTGGCCCCAGCGAATCCTGCTCTTTCGCGATCGTGGGGTCAGTGCAGCCCGCGCTCAGCGCGGACAAGCCCACCACGACGAATGCCAACCCGAGCTGTCTCATAGCGAGTGCCCCGCCATCAGGCTGACGAGCAGGCTGGTGCGCGAGTCGATGTACAGCGCGTCGAAGTAGCTCGTGCGCCCGACGTCCACCAGCCCGGTGAACACCCAACCGGTGTTGGGGATTTCTGAGGTGGCGTACTCAATCCCTCCACCAGCAGTGGCGGTAAGCAGCGGGCTCAACTCCCGGTCCCCGGTGCGCAGACGTGGATAGCTGATCTGTCCAGTCGACGGCTGTGCCACGTAGGCTCGCTGCCAGAAGCTTGCCCCCTCCTGGAGGTGGAACCTGAGGTGGGGCCACACGCGAAAGCCGCCGCCGATCCCCAGCACGTAGATCGCATCCGTCGTGGTCGCGCGCACGCCCCAGGTGTCCGCGTAGAGCCGCTCGGAGACGCGTAAGGTGTGGTCACCGTCACGCGTGGCAAACTCACCAGCCACGGAGTAGCGGCGACGAGTGTCCGGCAATCGCTCGGACATTTCCCCGGGCAAACGCAGCTGATTGACCGCATCGACCGAGGCGCCGCGAGGCACGTTTGGCGCAGTATCCGCGCTAAAGATCGGCAGGTAGCGATACGGCTTCTCCTGTCGGCCGTCCTCGAGCACGGCCTCGGTCGACAGCGTCAGGCGACTCGAAGGGTTCAGGATGATCTCGGCTCCCAGCTGAATCGTATTGCGCTCGAGCTCCAGGGAATAGACGGAGAACGGGGTGTCTTTGCGCCCCGCCGTGTCGTTAGAGTACGAGTAGCCGATCAGCGGCGTGAAGCGCTTGTCATACATCTCCACACGGAAAGAGCCTCCGATGTACCAAGACAGGTAATCGGGCTCACGGGAGACGCTGCCACCCAGGCTGACACCGAAATTCTCAGGCTGGTAGTCCGCGCCCAGCGTGCCCGCGTGACGCACCTCGGTCCAGCGCGGACTGGCGGTGGACACGATGTCCACCGACGCGGCAGTAACGATGTCCACCAGGTAGGACGCGTTGGCTTTCCACCCTCCGGTGGGTTGATCCGCGGCCATGCTGAGCGACGGCGTGAGCACCATCACGTGGTCGGTGTCCGCGTATCCGGCGACCTCACCGCCGAGCTGATAGCGCAGGGGCTCCCCTCCTGCCGACGATGCAACGCACAGCGCCGTCGCGATGACGGTGAACCGCAGCGCACTCAGGCTTGGGCGAGGCGCCGCTCGCGATGCGCGCGACGCGCCTCTCGTCCGTATCCTCACGGAACGGCCTAGTTGCATCCGCAGCCGCTCCCCACGCCCACTTTGCCGCCAACCGCCCCTTCTTGTACGGCTTGCACGTGGTCGTTCGCTGCGCTCTCAGCGAAGCCCGGAGCCATACTGGGATCCGCGAGCCGCCCACGCTGGTAGGGCGCCACCGGTGCACAACCGGCAACCGCTGTCGTCACTGCAATCAGGGCGAGCAACAACCAGACGGCAACGCTAGAGCGTTGGCGATCCCGTTGAACGGGCGTGGGGGGCATGAGGAACTCCGTGGGCACGAAAGCAAGGTGTACGCTTGGGGCCGGCGGCCAGCGCGGAGGGACGGTTCGCTGGCCAAGCCGGAATGACCAAAACCTGCGCTGTGTCCAGTTGCTCGTCAAGGCCACGGTATTCAACTCCGACGTACGTCGGATACGGCAGCGTTGAACCGCTCGGTTTGGCAGCGCCTTGAGTTGGCAGCGCCTTGAGTTGGCAGCGCCTTGAGTTGGCAGCGCCTTGGGTCGAAAGCGCAGAACCGTGCGGAACAGCCCTCGCGCGTCGCTTACTGCCTCAACTCCGGGCGCCTGCGCCTCAGCAGCTCGGAGCCTGTGCGGTCAACCCAGCGCTCCGGATCAGATCCTGATCGGCATTCTTTTCGGGGTTGGGCGTGGTCAGCAGCTGATCGCCGTAAAAGATGCTGTTTGCACCGACGTACAGGCACATGAGCTGTGCCTCACGGCTCAGTTCGGTGCGCCCGGCACTCAGGCGCACCTTGGAGCGCGGCATCAAGATGCGAGCGGTGGCGATCATGCGCACGAGCTCCGTCGGATCGATTGGTGGCAACGACTCGAGCGGCGTACCTGCTACGCGTACCAACGCGTTGATCGGGACGCTCTCCGGGTGGGGAGTCAGACTCGCGAGCTGGACCAACATCGCGCAACGGTCGTCGACGCTCTCGCCCATGCCGATGATTCCGCCGCTACACACGGTGATCCCCGCCTTGCGCACGTTACGCAGCGTCACCAGGCGGTCCTCATACGTCCGCGTGGAAATGATCGACTTGTAGTAGCCGGGGCTGGTGTCGAGGTTGTGGTTGTACGCATCCAGCCCTGCGTCCTTGAGCTTCTGTGCCTGATGTTCCTCGAGCATGCCGAGGGTCACGCACGCCTCGAGCCCTAGCGCCTTCACGCCTTTGACCATGTCGACGACGCGGTCGAACGCCGGTCCATCCTTCACGGAACGCCACGCCGCACCCATGCAAAAGCGCGTAGAGCCAGCGGCCTTGGCGCGCTCCGCCGCCGCGAGCACTTCGTCCACTTGCAGCATGGCCTCCCCCTTCACGGGCGTCTCGTAGTGGGACGACTGGGGGCAGTAGGCGCAGTTCTCAGGGCAACCGCCGGTCTTCACGCTGAGCAGCGTGCAGAGTTGCACCTCGCTCTCGGGCTGCTGTGCCA
>JBFXBK010000096.1:0-25934 GCA_050183255.1 Polyangiaceae bacterium
GTGCCTCGACGTGCCGCAGTACGAGGAGATCAAGGAGGTCGCGCCCCAGAACACCCCGCTGATCCTCAGCCCGGATGACGTCGATCTGTTCCGCAACATCGCAGAGCAGATGAAGCAGGAGAACAAGGACCCCGAGACCCTGGCCGCGGTGAACAAGTTCAACCAGCTGGTGGAGGACATCGCGGAGCGTCGCTTGGATCGCCAGGAGGTCTTCCGTCGCCTGGAGGAGCTGGAGCGAGACCTGATGAAGGGCGCCGAGGCCGACAAGGAAGGCCTCGACGAGGGACTGAAGGCGATGGCTCAGGAGCTGAAGAAGAGCGACTTGAGCAAACCGGTAGCCAAGGAGCTAGAAGAGAAGAAGCTGGCAGACGCCGAAAAGGCGATGCGCAAGCTAGCGGAGCGGCTGAAAGACAAGAAGAACCCGCCGAACAAGGCTGAACTCGAGAAGCTGCGCAAGGCCATGCAGAAGGCCAGCGAAGCCAACGCCAGTCGCTCCAAGGCGCTTGATGCCGCGCGGAAAGACGCCGAGGAAGAGAAGAAGCGGCTGCTCAAGAAGAAGAAGGACGAGGGCAAGCTCGCCGGCAAGGACAAGAGCCTGCTGAAGAAGAAGGAGCGCGAGCTCGAGCGCCTGAACCGAGAGAAAGACAAGGCGGACCGCGCAAAGCGTCAGCTATCGCGCCTCGACCGCGAGCTCGCGAAGGCGGCGCAAGACCTACTCAAGGAGATGGGCGCGAGCGCCAAGGACCTCGAGGAGGCCGCACAAGACATCAACCGCATGGCCAAGCAGGAGATGAGCGACAAGGAGAAGGAAGAGCTCCGCAAGCGCCTGCAAGAGATGCGAGAGCTGCTGCGCCAGCAGGGCAAGGGCGATAAGAAGCAACTGCAGCGCCTGTTGCGCTTCGGCCAAAAGGCGCGCGGCGGAAAGCCCGGCCAAGAAGGTGAAGGCGGCGATCAGCCCGGCGGCCAAGGCGGCAAGATGCGGCCAGGCAAGGGCGGCTCGCAGCCGGGCGATGGTCCAGGTGGCATCAGCCTTGGCAAAGGCCAGGGCGGCAAGAGCATTCCCATCCCAGGGGGCGGCTCCGGCGAGGGCTCAGGACAAGGCGAAGGCGCAGGCCAAGGTGCTGGCCAGGGCATGGCCGAGGGCGGCTCTGGCAAGGGCAAAGGCGAGGGCTGGGGCACGGGTCACGATCCCAACGTGAAGGGCGACAAGTCCGAGATCAAAGGCTCCACCAAGGACGTGACCGCTGTCGCCAACGACACTGGCCAAGGCACCGCATCCAGCCAGGTGATCTCCGGAGCCGCTCAGCGCGGCTTCGTGGGCCGTGGCTACAAGCAGATCTACACTGACTACCAGACGGTGGCGGAAGACGTGATGAACCGCGACGACATTCCGCCCGGATACAAGTTCTACGTGCGGCGCTACTTCCAACTGATTCGGCCCCGGGATTGAAGCAGTGGGAGCAAGCGCCCGCCTTCGCCGTCACTTCTCGGGTGACGCGCAGGGCGACCCAGGTTGTACGATGACGCGCCTTGTAAGGCGTTTTTGGGAGCGAGACGCATGAGTGAAGCAGAGGCAGCCCGCGAGGAAGTTCAGGACTTTCAGAAGCAAGTCGGCAAGCTGCGCGAGGAGATCGGGCGAGTCATCGTTGGCAACCGCGAGGTGGTCGATGGAGTGCTCACCTGCATGCTCGCCGGCTCTCACGCGCTGCTGGAAGGCGTGCCCGGACTGGGCAAGACGATGCTCGTGCGTACCCTCGCGGAAGCGGTAAACCTGGAGTTTTCGCGGATTCAGTTCACCCCGGACCTGATGCCGGCAGACATCATCGGCACCACGGTGATGGAGGAGCGTGAGGGCGGCGGCCACCAGTTCGAGTTCCGCAAAGGGCCGGTCTTTGCCAACATCGTGCTCGCCGACGAGGTGAACCGCGCGACGCCAAAGACGCAGTCTGCGCTGCTCGAGGCCATGCAAGAGCACCGCGTGACGGTAGGACGCACCACACACGTCATCCCCGAGCCGTATTTCGTGCTCGCCACACAGAACCCGCTGGAGATGGAAGGCACCTATCCGCTGCCCGAAGCTCAGCTCGACCGCTTCTTCTTCAAGCTCCACGTGCCCTTCCCCAACCGGGAGGAGCTCCACACCATCATCGACCGCACCACCACTGGTTACCATGCGGAAGTGAAACCGGTGGTGGACGCCGAGGAAATCGTCAAGATGCAGGAGCTGGTGCGGAAGGTGCCGGTCGCGCGTCACGTCCAGGACTACGCAATCCGCGTGCTGCAAGCCACACACCCCGATCGCGAAGAAGCGACGGACAAGGTGAAGCGCTACGTGCGCACGGGCGGCTCGCCGCGCGGCGTGCAGGCGATTCTTCTGGCCAGCAAGATCCGCGCGCTCTTCGACGGTCGCTTCGCTGCCAGCATCGACGACGTGAAGGCCAGCGCGCTCCCGGCGTTGCGTCATCGCATCTTGCTCAGCTTCGAGGGTGAGGCCGAAGGCGTCGCCGCGGACGCTGTGCTCCAAGAGATCTTGAGTAAGCTCCCTGAAGGGAAGGCCTAGGCGCGACATCGGGCCATCCGGCAATGGGGATTTTCGACATCTTCAAGCGGGCAACGGCGCCAGTTTCGCGTCGCTTCGTGCCCAACGTGCGCGCGAAGCAGGACCTCTTCGACGAGGAGTTCCAGCGCAAGCTGGAGATGCTCGCGATGGTCAGCCGCAAGGTCTTCGCCGGGAGGCTGAAGGCCGAGCGCCGCACCAAGAAGAAGGGCAGCGGCGTCGAGTTCGCTGACCACCGCGACTACACCGCGGGGGACGATTTCCGCGCGGTAGACTGGAACGTCTACCAGCGCTTCGGGCGCCTGCTGGTGCGCCTGTATGAAGAAGAAGAAGATCTGAGCATCTACTTCATCATCGACTGCTCGACGTCGATGGGCTTCTCGACGACTCAAGGCGCCGCGGCGCGCAAGTTCGACTACGCGCGCAAGCTCGCAGCGGCGCTCGCGTACGTCGGCCTCGCGAATCTCGATCGCGTCACCGTGGTGGCGATCAGCGACGCGGTCGTGGCGCGCATGCCGACGACTCGCGGCAAGGGCCGTATCTTCCGCGTCTTCAACTTCCTCAGGGACTTGGAGCCAAGCGGCGTCACGGATCTCGGGGAAGGCATGAAGACCTTCGTGGCGCAGCACAAGCGCCGCGGGCTAGCCGTCCTGATCAGCGACCTCTACGACCACGCAGGCTTCGAGCGCGGCATCAACGTGCTGCGCTACAACAAGTTCGAGCCGTTCGTGTTGCACATCCTCGACCCCCAGGAGGCGCGCCCGGACTTGAAGGGCGACATCCGCCTCTACGACTGCGAGACGGGGGACGAGCGTGAGGTGACCGTCACGCCAAAGCTCTTGGAGCGCATGCAGCTCGCCTGGAAGGAGTACCAGCACGATATCGAGCGGTTCTGCGCGAGTCGCCAGGTGACCTACTTCCCTGCGGATATTAACGTCGAGTTCGATGAGCTGATCTTGAAGGTCTTCCGCCGCGGAGGCTTCCTCAGGTGATCTTCTCGGGTCTGCCATTCGCGACGCTGATGACCATCGCCGGTGTGGTGGGTGGCCTCACGGTGGTGTTCTACATTCTCAAGTTGCGGCGGCGCCCAATCGCGGTGCCGTTCAGCCATATTTGGGAACGCATCCTGCGCGACAAGGAAGCCACGAGCTGGTTCTCGCAGCTGAAGCGGCTGTTGTCGCTGCTGTTTCAGCTGGCTCTGCTCACGTTGCTGATCATGGCGCTCGGGGACCCGCGCCTGAGTCAGAACCTGGTGGAGGGGCGCAACGTCCTGGTGCTGATCGACACCAGCGCCTCGATGAAGGCGACCGACGGTGGCGATGAACAGGCTCCCACTCGTCTGGACGCTGCGCGGCGCGAGGTCTCCAAGCTCGTGACCGGCTTGGGCGGCACCGACCGCATGCTGATCGCTAGCATGGACTCCGGGGTGAGCCCGCTGACCACCATGACCGGAGAGACCACGGATCTCCAGGCGGCCCTCAAGCAGCTGAAGGCTACCGACACCCGCGCCGATCTGCGGCGCGGGCTGAACTTTGCGTTGGATTCACTGCGCGGCCTGAACAAGACGGAGATCGTCTTGGTCAGCGACGGAGCGTTCGGCGACGTGGACGACGTCACGAAGGGCATCGACCTCGGAGACACCAAGCTCGCCTACGTCCCCGTCGGGAGCAAGAACCGCAACGTCGCGATCACTCAGTTTTCCGTGCGGAGATATCCCCTCGACAAGTCGCGCTACGAGGTGATGCTCGAGGTCACGAACACCAACGAAGAGCCGACGGATGTCGAGCTGACGCTGCTCGGCGACGGGCAGGTGGTGGACGTGACCAAGCTGCATTTGGGACCGAATGAGCGCTTGCCCCGCTTCTACAAGGATTTGGCCGGCGCGAGTCGGACCCTCGAGGCCGTGATCAAGCTCGGCGACGGCGAGCCTGACGACCTCCCGGCGGACGACCACGCGTATGCGCTGATGCCTGAGCGCCGGCGCTCCAAGGTGCTGCTCGTCACCAAGACCAACACGTATCTAGAGGCCGCGCTGCTCCTGGACGAGTACCTAGACGTGAGCAATGTCGACCCCAAGGCGTACCCGCCTCAGGGCAGCTACGACGTCACGATCTTCGACGGCGTCGCCCCGCCGCTAGCAGATGGCTCCGGTGCTGCGATGTACCTGAACCCGCCGGATACCAAAGACTCACCAGTACCGCACGGAAAAAAGCTCAAGGACTTCGGCTTCGACACCTGGGACAAGAAGCACCCGGTGACGCGCTGGATGGAGCTCGGTGATGTACAGGTCGCCGAAGGCTTCAGCTTCAAGCCGGAGAAGACCGATCGCATCGTGGGCGCGTCCTTCAAGGGGCCAATTCTGGTGGAGGGCCGCCGCAGCGGGCGCCGCTTCATGGCGCTCGGGTTCGATCCCCGTGACAGCGATTTCGTGATGCGCGTCGCTTGGCCGCTGTTCGTGCTCAACACCATCAACTACTTCGTCGAGGAAGACACGGGGTACATCTCGTCCTTCCGCACCGGCGAGGTGTGGCGCATTCCGGCGCCGAGCAGCGCTGAGGTGGCAGAGCTTGAGCTGCCGGATGGCACCAAGCGCACCGTCCCGATCAAGCAAGGGCGCGCGGTGTATCAAGGCGACCAGGCCGGCTTCTACACGCTGCGGGTCAAGGCCGACGGCGACGGAGACTCGGCGGCCAAGGGCGGCGAACCCCAGGAGACGATGTTCGCCGCGAACTTGGTTGATCTCGACGAGAGCCGCATCGAGCCCACCGAGAAGCTCGAGATCGGGAAGACCGAGGCGACGTCAGTCACGAACTTCAGCGCGGGCGTGCGCCGCGAGATCTGGCTCTACTTGCTGATTGCAGCGATCATCGCCTCCACCGTGGAGTGGTTCACGTATCACCGGAGGCTCACTGTATGAGGTGGCAGCGCATCGTCTGGTGGCTGTTCGTCTTGGCAGTGGGGCTAGGGCTAGCGTACGCCTACAACCGCTTCATCATTCACGCGCCGGAGCCCACCTTCAAGTGGGTGAAGGACGGCACGAACTACGAACTGCTCGAGCCGCGCACGTTGGGCCTGGTGCTCCTCGCGCCGCTGATCTTGGCGATCATCGGCTGGAGCCTTGCGGATCTGCCGTGGCAGCAGCGGGTGCTCGCGGTGATCTTGCGTGTGGGCTTCATCGCGTTGCTCGCAGCGTCCCTCGCGCGCCTGGCGAAGACGGCAGAGACTCAGAAGCTGTGCGCCGTGTTCGTGGTGGACGTCAGCGACTCCGTGCCTGACGCGGCGCTCAACGACGCGCGAGAGGTCATCGAGAAAGCCATCGCGGAGAAGCCCAAAGACGATGTGATCCGCATCGTCACCTTCGCGAAGCGGCCGAAACTGATCGAGCTGAAAGAAGAAGAGGGCAAGCTGCCGGAGGTGCCGTCCGTAGCAGACCTCCGCCATAATCCGGAGGACGAGAAGCTCGAGAAGCCGGGCGCCGGGACCGACGTGCAGTCCGCGCTGCAGCTGGCGTACGGAGTATTTCCTCCGGGATATTTGAAGCGCGCGGTGCTGTTCACCGACGGCGTCGAGACCGAGGGCGACTTGCTGGCGGAGGCGAATCGCGCCACGGGTTTCGGCATCAAGCTCTTCACGGTGCCTTATCGGCGGCCAGCACCGGGAGAAGTGGCGCTGAAGGAGCTGCGCGCGCCGGACAAGGTGGAGATCGGCCAGCCCTTCAACCTGACCGCATACGTCTACTCGAGCCGCGCCACCAAGGCGCGCGCCAGGCTGTATCAAGGCGAAACCTTGAATGGCCTCGATGGAGCCCGCGAGCTCGACCTCGTTCCGGGCGAGAACGAAATCAAGTTCAAGAGCGTCGTGCGCATCGGCGGCGAGGTCACGTACGCGCTCAAGCTCGATCAGATCCAGCACGACCGCTTCAAAGAGAACAACAGCTACGCCGTCACGATCGACGTGCCCGGGCGCCCTGCGGTGCTCTACATCGAGGGCCAGCCAGCGCGGGCGAACTACCTGATGAGCGCGCTGCAGGCGCAGCAGTTCGAGGTCGACGTCCGCAATCCGACCGCGTTTCCCGGTTCAATCAAGGAGCTCGAGCGCTACGCCTTCGTGATCCTCTCGGACGTACCGAAGGAGAAGGTGAGCATCTCGTCGCAAGACTTGATCGAGCGCTACGTTCGCGACTTGGGGGGCGGCTTCTTGATGGCTGGCGGCGAGAGCGGCTTCGGTCTCGGCGGCTGGGCGCACACGACCCTCGAGCGCATCTTGCCGGTGCGGATGGACGTCGAGCGTCGCAAGGACAACCCGGGCGTCGCCATGGTGCTGGTGATCGACCGCTCCGGCTCGATGACGGGGCTGCCGCTCGAGATGGCCAAGGCCGCCTGCAAAGCGACCGTGAGCACCCTGCAAGGCGACGACCTGATCGAGATCATCGCCTTCGACGACACGCCGATCCGCTACGTGAAGATGCAGCCTGCCCGCTACCGGAGCCGCATCCAGAACGAGATCCTGCGCATCCAGCCCGGCGGTGGTACCGCGATCTTCCCCGGCCTCGACCAGGCGTATCAGGACGTTTCGGTCGCTCAAGCCCGCAAGAAGCACGTGATCCTGCTCACTGACGGACGCGCCCCAACCGGAGGCATCAAGGATCTGGTGCAGGCGATGATCGCCGAGAGCATCACCGTCACCACCGTCGGCCTCGGCGAAGGCGCTGACGGAGACCTGCTCCGCATGATCGCGGACACCGGCGGCGGTCGTTACCACTCGGTGCCCGACCCGAACAGCTTGCCCAAGATCTTCACCCGGGAGACCGAGATGATCGCGCGTCAGGCCGCGGTCGAAGAGTGGTTCCCCGTGGAACAGGTGGGCAACGCGGACTTCCTCAAGGGCCTGTCCATCAGCTCCGCACCGCTGCTGCACGGCTATGTCGCGACTCAGATGAAGGGGCCTCCTTCCCAGGAGATCCTCACCAGCGACATCGGCGAACCGATCTTGGCGCGCTCCCGTCTTGGCCTCGGCTGGACCCTGGCCTGGACCAGCGACGTGAAGAACATGTGGGCCGTCGACTGGCTGCGCTGGAAGGGCTACTCCCAGTTCTGGGGTCAGCTGATCCGCGAGCACATGCGCAAGAAGCACCGTCGCGAGCTGGACATGAAGACCGAGTCTAGCGGCGGCCAAGTCAAGGCGGTGGTCGATGCCTTCACTGTCGATGAGCGCTTCGAGAACGACATGAGCAGCAAGCTGTTCGTGATCGGCCCCGAGCCGGGTGGCAAGCGCCGCGAGCTCGACATGCGGCAGACCGCGCCAGGTCGCTACGAAGCGAACTTCGAACTCGACGAGTACGGCTCGTTCCGGCTGGAAGCAGAGCACTCTCAGGAAGGCCCCGACGGCGAGCTGGATCGCGTCGGCGTGAGCTACGGCCACGTCTCGAATCCGTATCCGCGCGAATACGCCAGCTTCGAGCCCGACATCGAACGCCTGGAGCGCGCAGCCATCGCAGGCGGCGGCAAGGTGGACCCCACCCCAGAGCAGCTCTACGACCCCGGCACCGAGAAGATCACCTACTACGAACAGCTGTGGCGTAACTTCATCTACGCCGCCTTCGTCGTCTTCTTGCTCGACCTGTTGGTGCGCCGCGTGCGCTTCTTCGACCGCAAGTTCCTGCCCAAGAAGCGCCGCAAGCAAACCGCCTAGATTCCTTCACGCCGCTACACGCGGGTTTGGGGGGTGAGGGAGTGGCCGTCCCGACGGCTCGCTATGGCGCGTGGGCCTTCGCCCTGGAGATCATCTTCTCCACGTCTGGCGTGGTGTTGATGGGGACGATCTCGATGCCTGGGTGTTCGTTCTGGAAGACTCGAAAGACTTGGTCCGCGAATGACTGACCAATTGCTTCGATATTCGAAAAGTCCATCAGGACGGTTTTGAACCTATCTACACCGGCTAGCAGGCGCTTGGCTTCGGCTCGTGACACCGGGTCGTCGCGACCCGTTAGGCGAACTCTCACGATCGTTTGGTCAGATTCTTCGCGCGCGGCCATCAGGCATTCTTGCTGGGTTTGCGTTGCGCTCAAGCTTTACTTGCCGCTGCCGTTCACGGGTTACGTGAGGATCGCAAACGCCTATTCTTCGGCTCTGGCTGGTGCCAACCGCGCCCAAAACCGCGTCGTCGAAGCGGGGTCACGCCTCGCTCAGAGCGGCGTCGATGGCGCTGTCGGTGGCCCCGCGGACGTGGCTGGTGACGTCGTGGAGCTTTCCCAGGGGGCGATTGAGCTGGCTGCCAACGTCGCCATGATGAAGGCGCTGGACGAGTCTCAGGCGGAGCTCTTGAAGGCGCTGCCTTGAGCGGGCGCTGAAATCCGTACGGATCAGGCGAAGTGGCACAGCGTTGGCGCCCTTCTGAGCGCATTGGCCCTTCCTGACTGCTTGGCCTCACAGCGACCCATGACGGAGCTCCGTTGGTCCCTGCCGCTTTGGAGAGCTATGCTACCGCACGTGCGCTCAAAGCTCCTGTTTCCGCTGTCGCTGTTGTTGCTGGTGTCCTGCGCCGATCGTCAGCGAGAGGGGCCAAAGGTCGATGCCCCGGAGCAAGCGAGCTCGGCGGAGTCCAAGAAGATTTCCGTGGTCGTGCCCGTAACCGTCGACAACATCCGGGAAGGAATGGTCGTGTTTCGGAACCCCAAGTGGGATGGGGCCTGGGGAGCCAAGGACATCCACCCGAATCAGGGGGTGAGAGGCCGCATTCGCTCTTGGTCAGACCAGGCTGGAAAGCCCCATGGCAACTCCAAGGGCGATCTGGAGCAACTCAAGTGGGAGGCTATTGCTTGCGTCGACTGGGATGCTGGCGAAGAGGAGTGGAAGAGCCGACAAGGCTACCGGATCGGCTTCCTGAACGAATACTGGTTGGCGACCAGCGACACGGCGCCCTGATCATCGCCGGAGACCGCCGTCTCTGCGGTTGGACGAATCCTCCCGGAAAAGACTTCTGGGCTCACTTCGGCGGAGCGACTTCCGTCTTGCAGCCGAGCTGGATGTCGACCTTGGCGTTCGCGTCGTCACGCACGCGGTCGCACAGGGCGCCGCACAGGATGATCTTGGTCTGATCGGCGTTCCACTGCCAGCCATCGACGCACGGGTTGTTGGGATCCTGGAGCACCTTCTCGGGGGTGCCGTTGCCGTTCGGCGTGTAGGTCACGTTGACCTTGCTCGGGTCTAGCTCTTCGCCCTGGGGCGGCACCGGTGTGTACTCGCAGCTCAGGCGATCGACGATGCCGTTCGCGATGTCGTTGAAGATGACTGACCAATCGTTGTCACAGATGCTGGCGGTGATGCCGCCGGTCGCGTCAGACAGCGCCTTGTATTGCTTGCCTGGGCTGGCTGCGGCGTTGCCCGTCATGGTGTTCGGGTCGTAGTCCGCGCTCACGCAGGTCTCGTCGGCGGCGCTTGGGTCGTAGCCGATGATCGAGTGCCAGATGTACTTGCGCTCCGCTTGGGTACCGAAGTAGCCGGGAGCAGGGGTTCCGGGGGGATCTGACTGATCGGTCAGCCAGTAGTCAAAGTCTTGCGCCGCCGTGGCGATGATCGGTTCATCGTCGGTCACCTCGACGAACACCTTGGTCGAGTTGAAGCGCAGGTGGTTGTACCAGGGCGTGGCGCCAGCGCAGAACAGCGGGTTGGCGATCGCGGTGTAGTTGTTGCGCAGCAGGTTGAACGAGTTGGTGCTGCCGACCTCGCAGTTGGTGGTGAAGAAGCGGGGCGCGTTGTCCCCACAGCTGGGCCCGCCGAGGGGCGGATCCACGCACACCGAGAGATCCCCAGCGCCGCGCTTGGTGAACATGACCACGCGCCAGTCGATGGGTGACGCTTGAATCGTGGGCACGAAGCTGCCGTTCACGTTGCTGCGGATCTTGTCGATCTCGTCGCCCATGGAGCACGAGTTGTCGATCACCCAGATGATGTCGACGGCGCTGAGCGCCTGAGCGGTGGTCGTGCTGCACGCCGCATCCTCGTCGAGACCGCCGCCACTGCCACCGTTGCCGCCGCCGTCCAGGAAGCCGCTGCCGCCGTCACCAGCGTTGCCACCGAAGCTTGCATTGCCGGAGCCGCCGCTGGCACCACTCGCGCCGCTGCCACCGTTCGCTCCGTTGCCTCCGGTGACCTCGCTCGGGTCATTGCCTGATGCGGAGCAGGCGGCGGCGAGCGAGACGCCGATCAGAGCGGAAATGCTGGCAAGGGACAGTTCCTTCAAGCCCATGGCGAACCTCCAAGCGACCACCGCACCTCAGGGATGCGGCGCCTCAGTCAAAAGCAGCAGCGACGACCAACTGCTTGGAGGAGTGTAAGGTACTTCAAGCCTAAACTGAACTAGGCAGCAAAGCGTGGCCGCTCATTGCGCGCCGAGGCTGCAGTTGTGCACCAGGCCTAGAAAGCACAATGGCGCTAAATCACTAGAAAAACTGGAGTCGCGTTCCGTTTCGGTCAGCGTCGTGGCGGACGCAGCGGGGCGAGAGGTGGGGTAGATGGACCGCTCTCGGGGCGCGCTGCTTGAGGAGCTCCGCGGTGAGGTGCCGCCTCCCCCCAAGAAAAGAACGACGAGAAATTAATTGCCGTGCGGCAATGGTTACGGGGCACGCAGCTTACTGGTGTTCTGAGCGGTCCGGGTTGGCCGCGTGCTCGCCGCGGCACGGCACTTTGCCGGGCTGGCTCAGGGCCTCGATGATCGGGCAGTCGGCGTCGTCGCAACCTGCCTCGCAGTCCTTGACCAATTGACGCAGCGCTTCGCGAATGCCCTCTAGCTCGGCGAGCTTCGACTCGATGGTCTCGAGTTTTGTTTCCGCGATGCGACGCACGCGCTGTCGCTGACGTCCCTTGGCCGGACGCAGGCTCATCAACTCCTCGATTTCCTCGAGGCTAAATCCCAGGCCCTGGGCGCGCTTGATGAACCGGATGCGATCGAGTGCCGCTGCGGTGTACACCCGGTACCCGTTGGGCGCCCGTTCGGGAGGTGGCAACAGCCCTCGGCGCTCGTAGTAGCGCAGAGTCTCAATGTTTACGCCCGCTTCGCGAGCCAGTTCTCCGGTACGCACTTACTAAGCTTAGGGTGTGACCTGAGTCCAGGGTCAACGGGGTCGGATCTTAAACGTGTTACGTCCCCGTTGCCGGAGTTCACTGATGGTACAATCACTCGATGGGATTCACGCCCCAGTCTCGGCCAGCGGATCGTGCGCAAAACTGCAAAGTTCCGACGCTGACGTGAAGCGTACTGCGGGTTGATTCCCCACGGCTTTGCCACTAGCTCCGACCCATGACTCTGCGTCGGGGTATTGGGCTAGTCACTTCGTTGTTCACCGCTGCGCTGCTCGCGAGCGCCTGCGGTGGGCCTACCATGGAGCCGGATACGCCGCCGCCTCCGGTGTCTGCGCCCATCAACGACGACATCATCGAGGACGGGCGGGCCACGGCGACGCCCGAAGAGGCGCGTAAGTTCGTGGAGCAGGTCGACAAGGATCTGCGGGAGCTGATGGGCAACGCCGAGCGAGTGTCGTGGGTGAAGATGACCTACATCACCCACGACACGGAGATCTTGGAAGCGAACGCCCAGGAGCAGGTGATGGAATACCTCTCGCGCAAGATCAAAGAGGCGCGCAAGTTCGAGGGCCTCGACCTGCCGCCTGACGTGGCTCGCCAGCTCTACCTGCTAAAATTCTCTGCGGAATTGCCAGCCCCGGACGACGAAGCCAAGCGGAAAGAGTTCGCGGGCATCGTGACCAAGCTGGACAGCATCTACGGCAAGGGCGAGTACTGCTCCAAGAAGCTGATCGGCCACGCGTTGCCGAAGGGCAAGGACAAGAAGAGCGACGACGGCTGCCGTTCCCTCGAGGAACTGTCTCAGATCATCGCCGAGAGCCGCGACTACGACCTCTTGCTCGAGGCGTGGAAGGGCTGGCGCACCATCAGCAAGCCGATGCGCCCGATGTATCAGCGCTTCGTCGAGCTGGGGAACGAAGGCGCCAAGGAGATCGGCTTCTCGGATATGGGCGCGATCTGGAAGGGCCACTACGACATGTCCGACGCGGACTTCGTAGCGGAGATGGATCGCCTCTACGTCCAGGTGAAGCCGCTCTATGAGCAGCTCCACTGCTACGTCCGCGGCAAGCTGTCAGAGAAGTACGGGAAGGACAAAGTCTCCCCCACCGGTGGTATTCCGGCGCACCTCCTTGGCAACATGTGGGCGCAGGAGTGGGAAGCGCTCTACAAGGACGTGGAGCCATACCCCGGTAAGGGCCAGCCGGATCTGACGGCTGCGATGAAGAAGCAGAAGTACGACCACATCAAGATGGTCAAGCTGGCAGAAGGCTTCTTCACCAGCCTCGGCATGAAGCCGCTGCCCCAGACCTTCTGGGAGCGCAGCCTGTTCCTCAAGCCTGCGGATCGCGACGTCGTGTGCCACGCCAGCGCCTGGGACGTGGGCATGAGCGGCGACTTGCGCATCAAGATGTGCATCAAGGTCGACTACGAGGATCTCGTGACGATTCATCACGAGCTCGGTCACGACTACTACTTCATGTACTACCACGACCAGCCCGCGCTGTTTCAGCAGGGGGCCAACGATGGTTTCCATGAGGGAATTGGTGACACCCTGGCGCTCGGTGTGACGCCCGCGTACCTGAAGCAAGTCGGACTGATCGACAAGGTGCAAGAGAGCAAGGAAGCCGACATCAACCTCTTGATGAGTCGTGCGCTCGAGGGCGTCGCCTTCTTGCCGTTCGGAAAGATGATCGACCAGTGGCGCTGGGACGTGTTCAGCGGCAAGGTGCCGCCGAACCAGTACAACTCCTACTGGTGGAAGCTGCGCAAGGACTTCCAGGGTGTGGTGCCGCCCGTCGAGCGCACCGAAGAGGACTTCGACCCCGGCGCGAAGTATCACATCCCCGGCAACACGCCCTACATCCGCTACTACATCGCGCGCATCCTGCAGTATCAGTTCCTGCGCGCGCTGTGCCGCGAGGCGGGCTTCAAGGGGCCGCTCTACCAGTGCACCTTCTACGGAAACAAGGCTGCCGGCGAGAAGATGATGGCGATGCTCAAGCTTGGAGCCAGCAAGCCCTGGCCAGAGGCCCTCGCAGCCATCAGCGGTGAGACCAAGATGGATGCCTCGGCCATCCTCGACTACTACGCACCACTCATGGAGTGGCTGACCGAGAAGAACAAAGGCCAAAAGTGCGGCTGGTAATCTGACCCTCGCTGCTCATGGGCCTTCAGAGGTCGCTCGCGCTGGTCGTTGTGCCTGGCGCTTGGTAAGTTCTTCTTCCCAGCTGCGGCCTCTGCCGCAGGCCTCGCCCCAATGAGTTTCGCAGAGCTCCAGCCCCGTCTGTTGTCTGGTCGTCCCCTCGTGTTGGACGCCGATACGGGCGCGTGTTTTCGCTCTCGGGGGCGAGCGCTGACGCGCGCTGGGGCGCTCGGCAAGTTGCTGCGTGAAAACCCCGACGCGATCATCGAGCACTACCTCGCGGAGGTGAACAGCCGCGTCGACGTGCTGTGCGCCCTGACCAGTGACACGACGCCGCGGGCGCTGGCGGAGGTCGGCATGGAGCACCGCGCCGCGATGCTGACCGGACTGAGCGTGGATCTCGCGCTCGAAGTAGCTCAAGCCGCGGAGCGCCCGGTCGGCGTGGCTGGTGTTCTCGGTTCCGATATGGTGAGTGCGATGCGCAGCGATCGCTTGGCGGCGGAGCTCGACGAGCACGCCGAGCGCCTGGCAGTCGCGGGTTGTGAGCTGTTTTTGGCGCGCGGCTTGGGGTCGCATTTCGAGCTGATGGCTGCGGTGCGTGCGGGGAAGACCCGGGGTCTACCGATCTGGGCGGTGCTGGAAGCCAGCGTGGACGGGCAGCTGGTCACCGGAGATTCCATCGAGAAATCGGTGACCGAGCTGCGCAACGCGGGCGTCAGCGCAGTGCTGTTCGAGATCAGTGGCGTGGCGGCTGCCGAGCGAATTCTGGAGTCGGCGCGGGAGGTTGCTCCAGCCACGCCAGACTGCGTCTATGGCGTGCTCGTGGCTGGCGGTGTGGGCAGCGTGCGCGGCTTTCCCGATGACGATACGCGCCCTGGGGAGTGGGCCAATGGGGCGTCACGTCTCGATGCTGCAGGCGCTCGAGTGATTGGTGGGGGAGCAGGCACGACGGAATCGCACACGGCGGCACTTGCGCACGCCCTGGGTGCTCTCCATCCTTCCATCCCAGTCCCGGCCTCAATCTAGCGCCGAGCGACGTAGACCCCACGCGCCCCCACGAACAGCGCGTCCCTTCCGAAAGAACTCGAGCGCAGAACAGATGGCGACAGCCGAATTGGGTGATCCGGCGCAGGCACCGATCCAGTCCTTTGACGACTTGCTGCAGATTTTCCACGAATCCCAGCAACCGGTGGAGCGCTGGCGGATTGGAGCCGAAGCGGAGAAGTTTGGCGTCGACGCCCGCACTGGTGAGCCGATCAGCTACGACGGCGACCGCGGCGTGTTGCGCGTCCTGGACGCCCTCGCTGCGGAGTACGACTACGTCGCCGGGCGTGAGTCGGCGGATGGTCCCATCATCAGCCTCACCCGCGGTGTGGCGTCTGTGACCCTCGAGCCGGGCGCCCAGCTCGAGCTCTCCGGATCACCGCTGGACGACATCCATGCGGTCTGCGCCGAGATTCGCGGGCACCTCGCGGAGCTCTCGCGTATCTCCGCGGATATGAATCTTGTGTGGCTCGGTCTGGGCTTTCACCCGTTTGCGCGTCAGGCGGATCTGCCCTGGGTGCCCAAGCAGCGCTACGCCATCATGCGTGAGTACCTGCCCACCCGCGGTCGTCGTGGCGTGGACATGATGCGGCGCACCGCCACGGTGCAGGCGAACTTCGACTACTCCGACGAGCAAGACGCCATGCGGAAACTAGGAGTGAGCCTGCGCATCGGGCCAATCGTCAACGCGCTGTTCGCCAACTCTCCTTTCTTCGAAGGCAAGCTTGCGGGCAAGGTGAGCGAACGGGGCGCCGTGTGGCTGGAGATGGATCCGGAACGCTCCGGCATGATCCTGGACCTCGCGCGGAAGCCCCGCGCCACCTACTCCGACTACGCGGAGTGGGCGCTCGACGCTGGGATGTTCTTCTTCAAGCGCAACGGACAAATCGTGCCCAACACCGGGCAGACGTTCCGCAGCTTCATGCGCGACGGCTTCCAAGGGGAGCGCGCGACCCTGGGCGACTGGCAGTTCCACTTGAACACGCTATTCCCCGACGCGCGCCTCAAGCGCACCCTCGAGGTGAGGACGTGCGACTCGCTACCCACGCGCTTCGTCACCGCCGTTCCGGCGCTGTTTACTGGACTCTTGTACGATGAGCAGGCTCTGGCGGAGGCCGAAGACCTGAGCCTGTCCTACGACCTGGAAGCGCTGATGCACGCGCGCGTCGATCTGGTCACCCATGGTATCCGCGCGGAATTCGATGGCCGCTCGGTGCGAGCGCTTGCGGAGCAACTCGTGGAGATCGCCCGCGGTGGGCTCTCACGGCGCGCGAAGCTGGACCTTGAGGGGCGCGACGAGACGATTCACTTGCAGTCAATCAGCGAGCTCCTCGAGCGTGGCTTGATGCCTGCGGACTTGCTCACTGAAGGGCTGAGCTCGGCCACACCCGCAGAGCTGATGGCTGCGGTGCTCGAGCGCGGCAGGGTCTGAAGCTACTCGCAGTGCTTGCCCAGGTCGGTGAGGTCATCGGCGGCAAACGCGTCCCACTCCGTGGCCGGATCGAACACATCGCCGGTGTTCGTGTCTCCCTGAGTGACCGAACACTTGCGGCGCAGGGTGTGATCTTGTGTGGTGTTGGGCGGCGTGCCCCAGTAGTCGGCGGGTGCCGTTCCGACCTGACCAATCGCGTCGATCACGCTGGCCCCGCATTTCAACACCTGGGCGTCGTTGCCGTTGAAGCTCATGCCTCCAGGTGACTGCTGACAGGTTGCCGCCGACGCAGTGGCGCTGGAGCACATCACGTAGGTTGAGCCAGGCTGCAAGGTGCTCGTGAGCGGGAAGTCGGAGTAGAAGCTGCCATCGCCATACGCCGATACGAAGCAGGCGCTGAGGTCGATGGCCGTGCTGCCTGCGTTGTAGATCTCGAGGGCGGTGTAGTTGTGCCCTTCGACATACTCACTAAAAATCAGACGAACGTTTCCTGTTCCCCCGGCGCCTGAAACCCCCCCGGTTGAAGTCGTTCCTCCATTGCCGCCGTCGCCCGCGCTAGCTCCAGCGCCACCCATCGCGGCAGCGCCACCCATCGCGGCAGCGCCACCCATCGCGGCAGCGCCCACCCCGCCAAGCCCACCGACTCCGCCGAGCCCTGCCGCAGCGCCCACGCCAGCCGTTGCAGCGGTCCCGCTCCCGGCGTTGCCGCCCGCGCCTTCGAACGCTGGATGGAAATCATCCAGCCCGATCAGCTTGGAACAACCTGCGAGCGCGGTTGGAGCCAGCACAACGAAGAGCCCGAGGCGCATGAGCGTGTGTTAGCCCAGTGCGCGGCGAACACAAACCCCAGTGCTTGCCTACGCGAGCCTTTCACAGCCGAATCAGGCCACCTCGGGCCGTTTGCTAGCGCCCTGGGGGCGCGTAGACGTTGTCTGACAGCTGCGCCTGAGCGGAGGTGACCTGGTTGCTGAGCGGCTGATCGACGTAGCCTTGGTTCGGCGCTTGGAGCCACGCCGCGTAGGCGTCGTAACGGGTCGAGTGCGTGTAGCCCGAGTGCAGGTACTGGTAGCGCAGCTCCAGGAGCTGTCGTAGTTCCGCGGGGCAAGGCTTCCAGTCTGGCGCTTCGCCGACGTCAGACATCGGTCCGTCGCCGTCGCCGTCGACAGGGTTGGGGGTGAGGACCTGTTGCCTCAACGCGTGCCAGGCGTAGTCGCTCAGTCGGAGACTCCAGCGCTGCGCGTCCTGACGCCACATGTGAAACTCGATCCAAGCGTTGCTTTGATTGGCCAAACGCCAGATGCGAGCGGTGGAGAAATCCACCTTCCACATCACCCCTTCTGCCAGGAGATCGAAGCTCACTGAGTGGGGGTGCGGATTGACTCCATAGGTGCTCGGCTTGTGGTTGTAGGCGAAGTACACCAGCACGATCACGACAGCGAGAATGGCGAGCATCGGACTCGTGAGCTTGAGTGAGCGACGCTTAGGCGTCAACTCGCTCGAGGGGCGCCCTTCTCGGCGCTGCCGCGCGGTCTGGGCGCTTGGTGGTCTGGGCGCTTGGCGGTCTAGGCGCTTGGTGGTCTAGGCGCTTGGCGGTCTACTCGCCTACTGACAGTGCTTGCCGAGGTCCGATAGGTCGTCAGCGCTGTAGCTGTCCCACTCTACGGAGGGGTCGTAGGCCGCGGTGGTGTTGGTGTCCCCGGATCGGATGCTGCACTTGCGACGCAAGGTGTGGTCCGTGGTGGTGTACGGCTCGGTGCCCCAGTATCCGTTGGGTGGGTCCACGCCGTACTGCCCAATGTGATCGAGGATCTTGGTGCCGCAGCGCAGGATCAGCGCGTCGTTCCCGTTGAACTGAATGTCCGTCGATGTGCTGTCGCAGTTCACGGCGCTGCCTGTGGTGGTGGAGCAGATGATGTAGATGCCGCCCTGGGCAAGTGCGCCGCTCAGCGGAATCGTCGCGAACAAGTTCGCGGCGTCCGCGTAGGCCGAGATGGTGCACTGGCTCAAGTCGACGCTGGGACCGGCGTTGTACAGCTCGAGCGCCTTGTTGGTCGCGCCCTCCACGTACTCGCTGAAGAACAGCGTGCCGCTGCCTGCGCCGCTGCTGCCACCGGCGCCGCTGCTGCCACCTGCGCCGCTGCTGCCACCGGCGCCGCTGCTGCCACCGGCGGAGCTGCCGCTGGCCCCTGCTGCGCCGCTGCCGCCCGCGCTGCTACCGCCCGCGCTGCTACCACCCGCGCTGCTGCCGCCGCTGCTTCGCCCAGCGGAACCGGAGGAACCCCCGCTGCCACCAACACTGGTCCCGCCAGCGCCGGCGCCGCACATGCAAGCTGCGAAGTGACCCTCCGCGTCGCAGGTCTGGGTGCCTTTGCAGTCATCCGCCGTGAGGCAAGCGCGCACTTCGCCCTGGGTACACTCGGTGCTCACCGTCTGACTCGAAGAGGAGCAGGCAGCGACTAGCAACAGCGGGAAAATGAATGCGAGCGATGTGCGGGGGGACACGAACCCTTAATTAGCAGGCTACGTCAGCCCAGCCAGACCAATGTGCACCGTTGTCGCGATCTCAGGTTCCGCTGCGGATTCGCGCGGAAACGGAGGGCTAGAAGCCCAGTTTGATAGCGTAGGAGTGCCCCTGGCCCGTCTGAACCGGCCCACTTCCCAAATCTACCGTCGGGGAGTCGGTGCGTCCAACGACGATGGTCTCTCCATCCGCGGTTCCTGCAAGAGCTCGTACTTCACCATCAGGAGCACCGACTTGTCGATGCCACGAGTACGAGCCTGTGGGGGATAGCCGAACCACAAGCCCCGCATTCGCCAGCACCGGTTCCGTTAGGTCGAACGCGGCGTTGGTCTTCAGTCCTAGCGAAGCGCCCCCCGCCGCGTCGCTCGACAATCCGCGGGTCGTCGCATTTACGTTCCACAACCAGTCGGCAGTAGCTCCGCCGCTTCCCAGCGTCAGCTTCGCGACGAATGTCGCCTCACCGCTGGCTTGTGGAAGCGAGCTGCCCATCGAGAACGTTGATGTGTAAATTCCTGCGACTAGGGGGTGGCCGGAACCGTCCACCGCGACGAATCGGGCTTCCTGAACGCCAGGTCCACCGAACAAGGCGCTGGCAGTGGTGTTGCCATTGACGTCGAGACGCGCAATGTATGCGTCTCCTTCATCCGCGGTGACGTCGCCCTGACCAAGATTGATCGTCCCTTGAGCGTTGCCTACTATGTAGCTATTCCCTGCGGAATCTGCCGCGACGCCGAGGGCATAGTTGTCGTTCGCTCCTTTGAAGAGCTTCGCCCAGGCGACGCTTCCGTCCGCCCTTACCCTAACGATAAGGGGGTCCTGGAACGTTGGATTCAGCGGTGTTCCGCCGATTGTGACTGGTGCAGCGACCCATCCCGCCATCACCACGCTTCCCGCCGGGTCCACCGCTGCGGAGTAGAGTTCCGCGGCTGGATCGAAGTTGAGGGTACGGACCACGCTACCGTCAGCTTCTTGCGTGATGAGACGACATCCAGCCGCCTTGATGCCATCTCCAAGGTCGAGCGGCGCGCCCAGATACACCAAGGTATAGACTCTCCCACCTGGCGATGTCGTGATCGCGTAGACCGAATCGTTCCCTCCAGATGTTACGGGAAGGCTCCACTCGACTGCTCCCTTGATATCAACCGCAGCGATGTAGACGTCGTTCCCTCCACCGGCCGGGATGTGTTGGTCGAGGTCCACGTCCCCAGTGAAGGACGTGGCTACTACGAATCCGCCGTTCGGCAGCGGGGCGACGGCTCTCGCTGCGCCCGGCAAAGACGCTCCGGTGATTTGGCACTCGAAACCATCGCAGTTCTCATCCGTATTCGGCGTGCTGCAGTTCTCCACGCCGGGTAGAACCTGACTAGCGCATGCTTGCCATACACCTTCGGTTGAACACTGCCGCTTTCCCCCACGGCAACGCCCCTGGTCCTGTGTACCGCTTGGGCCGTCGTAGCAGTCTTCCTCCGCTGGGGGAGTGCAACTCTGCCCGGCGTTGCCGCCGACGGAGGTACCGCCGGTTCCGCCAGAAAGGGTTCCGCCGGTTGCGCCGGTCCCGCCCGCTCCCGCGCCACCGTTGTTAGAGCCAGCCGCACCCCCAGTTCCACCCTGACCCGACGAACCACCCGTGGAACTCCCATCGCCTTGCTTGAACTCGTCGAGCCCCAGGATGCTAGAGCAACCGGCGAGTAGGAGAATGCCGATTCCAAGAGCCGCTTGACGAGGAGAGACCATGTTGCGGTTCTTGCAAAGCCTGACGGCGGCCTCAAGTAGAACCTTCGCTGCCGCATGGTGCTATCGACGAGTCAGTCGGCGCTACCGCAGTGGGTACCTAGGTCGGAAACGTCGTCCTTCGGAAACTTGTCGTACTCACTAGCAGGGTCGAACACGTCGAGGAGACTCGTGTCTCCCTGCGAAACCGAGCACTTGCGACGAAGCGTCTGATCTACTGAGCTGACAGCCGTTGTATCGCCCCAGTGACCACTGGTCAGCGTCTGCGCTGGATCCTCACCGAAGGTGTCCTCCACAACTCCTCCGCAGCTCAGTGAGTAGGCGTCGTCGCCGTTGTGCTGCAAACTGCCACTGGTGATTTTGCACTTCCCTGTTGCAAGGGCGAGGTTGCCCGAACCGGTGTAGCAGATCGTCCACGTGCTGCCCGCCGTCAACATCGTCCCGCTGGTCGCGACCGTGATGTTATCCATGGACGTCGCACCCGCGATGGTCACGTTGACGTGCCGCACAAGAGTGCAGTTCCCTATGTCGATGGCAGACGAACTCGAGTTGTAGAGCTCAAGTGCTTTGGTGTTTCCGCCACCCTCGACGTACTCGCTGATGATTAGGCCGTTCGTTGGCGCGCTCCCGCCCGTCCCACCAGTACCACCCGTGCCGCCGGTCGTGCCTGCGGTGCCACCCATGCCACCGGTAGGGTTCCCCGCGGAACCGCCCATGCCGCCTGCGGCCGTGGCGCCGGTGCCGCCATCACCCGCGGTGCCGCCGTTGCCAGCGGCGCCGGTGCCAGCGTTGCCAGCGGCTCCACCCTCACCCCCGACCCCGGCTGCGCCGGAGCTGCCGCCGTTGCTCATGCCACCCGTGCCGGAGTCTCCGCCCATCGCGCCGGTCGCACCCGTTCCACCGCTGGCGGCGCTTCCGCCTGAGCCTGCGGTGCCTCCGGCTGCCTTCATCTTGTCGAACTCGTCGGCGGGGATGAAGGTGCGCTCAGGGAAGGAGCAAGCGAACGCGCTCAGCGTCGCGCCAAAGTAGAGGACGCGTCGCACCTCAGCGGAGCTAAAGAGGGTAAGCAGAGAAAAGGGCCCGCGATCACGACTTGGGGAACGCATGGTGAGCGCTTCAATGTACCACTCGGTGACCTTTGGCCAGCAAGACTCTCGGAAAATGCGTGGTGCTGTAGTCGCTCTGGCCACACGCGTGGACGCGCTTCAATAGCTCCCCGGCTCGAGCGAAGGGTGCCTTGCAAGTCTGAAAGCCGAGAGCAACGGCAAGAGTCCATGGGGGTTGGCGATCAAACGCGTATTGGATCTCGGTGTTCGAAACGCGGCTGTCACACGGCGAGTGGCGGAGTCCACGCCCCACGAGGACGTCGGAATTTCGACCTGGAAAACCGACCGAGTGGTCGTGAGCGGGGCTGCGTGCGCGTGAGCCGGCGCGTTCCAAGCGAGTTCATGGCGGATTTGATTCGATGGCGTGGCGAATGAGCTAAACACGGCGGCATGAACTCCGAGCCTCAAGATGCTGGGCGTCCGCTCAGGCTTGGTCCCCGAACCCAGCTTCGGCTGGTGGTGGAACTCACGGGTGGGCCGAATCTGGGACTGAGTGCCGAATCACGCTCGAGTGGCAGTCTGCAGATCGGCCGCGCTACCGACAACGAGCTTCAGCTCAAGGGAGCAGACGTCGCCGCGTACCACGTCGAGCTCGCGGCTCTGGAGGCGGGCGTCCGCGTGGACGACCTCGGCTCCACTTCAGGCACCTGGGTTGACGAGCTACGTATCGAGCGCGCCTTGATTCCTTACGGAAGCGAGCTGCGGGTTGGCGAACACCGCCTGCGGGTCGACGCGGCGCCAGCCGTGGAACTCCCGCGTGAAGAGCTGCCCGGGCTCGCCACGCCCGGCGTCTCGTTTGCGCGTCGCTACCGTGAGGTGCTCGCCCTGGCCGCCCGCTTCGCCCCGGGCAGGGTGCCGGTGCTGGTCCAGGGAGAAGCCGGCGCTGGCAAGCGCCGCCTGGCTCGAGCGGTCCACGAGTGGTCTGGGCGTGAAGGACCCTGGGTCGAGTGCAGCGCGGCGGGCGATGCGACCAGCGTTGCCGCGCGTCTGTTTGGTCACCTGCCGGGCAGCCATCGCTCCGGGGAGGCCGGAGGAACCGGCGCGATCCAGCGCACACAGGCGGGCACGCTGTACGTGAGCGATGTCGAGCGCCTAGCGCCTGAGGTGCAGAGCATGCTCGCGCGGGTGCTGCGAGACGGCTCCGCCGCGCCCCTCGGCAGCAACCACGCTTATCCAGTGACGGCACGTTGGATCTTTGGGTGTGGCGAGGACTTGCGACGCGCCGTCAACCAGGGTTATTTCCACGAGGAACTGTATTTCCGCATCGCGGCGGCCAGGGTTGAGTTACCGCCGCTGCGCGACCGCCTGGAGGATCTCGAGCTCCTGGTGCGCCACTTCGAAGGTCTGTTTGGCATTGAAGAGCCGCTCGGAGCGGGCCAGGTGGAGCGCCTGAAGCGCCGCCATTTCCACGAGAATCTGCGTGAGCTGGGCGAGTTGGTGCGCGCCGCGCGGGACTCCGCCGAGTAGCCTGCGCACAACCTTGCTGCCTCGCCAGGCGAACCGGCCTTTGCTAGATCTCCGCAGTGGACAAGGGCTGGCTAGCGCTCGCGGCGCTCGGGGTGTTGGGCGGTTGCAGTGACTCAGGCACCGCCATCGGTGGCGTGGCGGGCTTTGGTGGAGGCGCGGGCGCAGCGGGTGCGAGCGCAGGCGCGACGTCTGGTGGTTCCGGCGGAGCCAGCGCCGGTGCGGGCGGCGTCGCGGCAGGCGGAGCAGCTCAGGGAGGCAGCGGAGCTGGCGGCGGCGCAGCCGGCGTTGGAGCCGCTGCAGGCGCCGGCGGGGTTGGGGGTGAGGTGCCCTGGATGTGCGACGAGGCTGCCATGCCGCTCCCGAATGAAGGACTGATGGAGCCCGCTGGGCTCGACGGATGTCCTGACGGGATGGCGCGCATCGACACGCAGGTCTGCATGGACCGCTGGGAGGCGTTCCTCGTGGAGGTGAGCGGCGGCGTGGAGCAGTCGTGGTCGCCGTACTTCAATCCTGGCAGCCTGACTGTCGCCGCCCGCAGCGCCCCGGGCGCCGTGCCCCAGGGCTACATCAGCGGTGCGCAAGCCGAACAAGCCTGCCTGGAGTCTGGCAAGCGCTTGTGCTCCCGCGATGAGTGGGAGCTCGGCTGCCGCGGGAGCGAGGCGCGCGTATATCCGTACGGGTTCATGCGTGTGGCGGGTGCTTGCAACGACTATCGCGCCGTGCATCCCGTGGTGGAGCTCTTCGGCACGACCGACAGCTGGATCTGGAATGAGCTCGACAACCCGTGCATCAGTCAACAGCCGGACACGCTGGCGCTGACCGGGAGCTTCGACCAGTGCCAGACGCCCGAAGGCATCTTCGACTTGGTAGGCAACCTCCACGAGTGGATCGCTGACCCCGCAGGCACCTTCAAGGGTGGCTTTTACGTCGACGCGACCACCAACGGCGCAGGCTGCGGCTACACCACGACGGCTCACGCTTTCAGCTACGGCGACTACTCCACGGGCTTCCGTTGCTGCTCCGACGATTGAGCTCAGCCGCTACTGATAGTCAGCGCAGCGCTCGAACTGGCGCTCCAGCTCCTCTTCACTGGAGCTCGCTCGCAGCTTCGAGTAGCACTGCGCTTCGCGGGCGCTGACTCCTTCCGCGAGGCAACGCTTCACGTCGCGCTCGACGGCAGCCTTGGCTTCGCTTGAGTTGGCAGCGTCGCGGATCTGCTTGGCCTTGGCGGGATCGCGCTCGGCGCGTGCGGCGTTCTCGGCACCGATACGCTGGATGTGGGTGAACGCCTTACGGCACTCCGCTTCGCTGGCTGCGCGGTCCAGCGGATCTTTGGTTCCGGGGCCGCCAGCAGTGCCATCTTGCCCGTCGTAATACAGATCGCTGCCCAGGATGTCCCGGGGGTCTTCTGCCTGGCCAGGGCCTCCGCAGGCGCTGCATAGACCCGCCGCCGTGAGGAGCACCGCACCAGCTGCGTTGCACCTCTCCCCCCAAAAATTGAGGAACCGCGCGCCGTGGATCCGGGAAGACAGCATGAGTCAGAGAGCTACCATCCCCCGTGCGTGGCGGGAAGCTGGCAGCAAAAGGCCCTGGAAGCTCCACGTTTCGGGGCGCATCAGAGTTGCCACGGCTGGCCTGAAACGCGCTGCATCCGACCCGCGCCAATGCGGAAACTTAGATCCGCGGGGCAAGGCATGCGTGTGCGCCTGTCGGAAGCGTTCGCGGATCCCTGATGTCTCAGGCTGGGAGCCACGGATTTGTGCGGCGGGGACATTGCGCACGTCCCGGGGTCCGCTAACCTTGGAGTGCGACGTGCCCCCCTCACGTTGCTTGCTGCAGTCCCCAGCGATGTAGCTCTGGTTCGCGCTGACATCTGCCTACGTGGTCCCTGGTTGTCTCCGACGCCCTTGTCGAAAGAGAACATCTGGGTCCGCCTATGCGCGTGGGACAGCCTCGAAGGTCAGTCCAATCCCCCGCTGCGATTGCGTACGGAAACTGTGGCCTTTCCATAGCCCACACGGAGTTCTCCCCCGATGCCCCTACAACCTCTGCTCGAGCGCGCCATTGACCAGATCCCCGAGTGCCAGGCCGCGGCCGTCATGGACTTGGCGACTGGTATGGTGCTGGCGTCCCACACGCTGGACGCCGACGCAGCTCAGCACTTGGACGCTCTGCTCCCGGCGAGCGTCGAGTTGTTCGAGGAGCGGAGCCTCGCTCATGTGGATCGCGCCTTGAGCGCCACTCAGCGGGGCTCAGGCGCCGCGTCGCGCGAGGTGCTGCTGGTCGGCAATCGGCGCATTCAGTTGTTTCTTCGCGGAAAAAAGAATCAGGACATCGTCTTGGTGACCCTGGTGGACAGCCGCGTCGGAGTGAGTGAAGTGCTGCCCGAGGCGAGGCGCGTGCTCGGCGCTGTCGAAGGCGCGCTGTAGGCGGCGTCCGCGCCGCGGGGCTGGGGGCCTCGCCCGGCGCCAGGAGCTGAAGCGGCTCTCCGCCTACAGGAATCGGGTTCCAGAGCGGGTAGCGTTGCGTAGACAAACGTTTCGTGTACGAATCATTCCAGGTCGCCGCGGCAGAACAGCCGTCGAGCCCGAGCCTGGGCAGGGGAATCGTGGCGACGCTACGTCGCGCCTAAACAACGGCGCGTGAACAGGAGTGCCGAGCCATGTGGAATCCCTTCACCGAGGAACACGAAGCCTTCCGAAAGACCGTCCGTCAGTTCGCCGAAAAGGAGGTCGCGCCCTATGCCGACCAGTGGGAGGAGGCTGGCTCCTTCCCGCGTGAGATCTTCACCAAGGCCGGTGAGCTGGGGATCCACGGCGCGCATTACCCCGAAGAGCATGGTGGCGCCGGTGG
>JBFXBK010000097.1:0-25891 GCA_050183255.1 Polyangiaceae bacterium
CGCACGTCGGCGATGCCGCCGATGGGCTCCGGGCCGTATCCGCGTAGCGCCTCGAGGCCCGCATCGATGTTCTCTTGCTTGCGACTGCAAATCGCGACCGTCGCCCCGAGGTATGCGAGCTCCTGAGCTGTCGCGAGGCCGATGCCGGTGCCTCCACCGGTCACCACCACCACCTGGCCCTCGAACAGACCTTGAGCGTAGATGCTCTTGAACGACTTCTGCGCCATCACACTCGGAGTACTGCAAACCCCGCTAGAGCGCCACACTCGAAGTAAAATGTGGTCAGTTCAACTATCAACAAAGCAAGAGTGGAAGTGCCTTCCACCCTGCTCTGCGCGACAATCTCGTATGCAAACGCGCGCGTTCACGCCTCGTGGGGCAGGTTTCGCGTGCGTTTCCCGCGCCCCTTACGCGTGACACGCGGCAGGCTGGTCTTGGTGTTGGTCGTCAGTTGACCGCGGTCGTCCGCGCCCGCCGCGAGGCGCTGGATCCCGGCGTAGGCGATCATGGCGGCGTTGTCAGTGCAGCCGCGAAGCGGCGGGGCGACCACGTGGATTTCCCGCGACGCACCGAGCTCCGCGGCGCGGGCGCGCAGCTGTCGGTTGGCGGCTACTCCGCCTCCGAGCACGATACAGTCGAGCCCTTCTTGTTTTGCCGCGCGGAAAGTCTTGCTGAGCAACGCCTCGACCACTCGAGTTTGGAAGGCGGCGCACAGGTCGCGCAGTGTTTGATCATCGCCTGGGCGGCCGTTATTCTCCACCCAGCGCGCGACGTTGGTCTTCAGCCCGGAGAAGCTGAACTCCAGGGAGTCTCGCTGAGGCATCGGCTTCGAGAGCTTGACTCCCTTGGCGTTCCCTTCAGCCGCCAAGCGATCGATGATCGGCCCCCCGGGGTAGCCGAGCCCGAGGAGCTTCGCGACCTTGTCATAGGCTTCTCCCGCCGCGTCGTCACGCGTGCCCCCGAGCTCGCGAATGCCATCGGCCTGCATCGAATCCACACGGTAAATTGCCGTGTGCCCGCCCGAGGCGATCAACGCAATGAACGGCAGCCGCGGCGAGAGCGGCTCCAGGTTCGGAAAGCGCAGGTAAGCCGCCAACAAGTGGCCCACCAGGTGGTCCACGCCGACGACCGGCAAGCCGCTCGCCCAGGACAGCCCTTGCGCCAGCTGCACGCCGACCAGCAGCGCTCCAGCTAGACCTGGCCGGCAGGTGACCGCGATGCCATCCAGATCCTTCAGCGCGAGGCCGGCGCGCTCCAGCGCAGCTTCCACCACGTAGCGGCCGTTCTTCAGGTGGTCGCGCGACGCGAGCTCAGGCACTACGCCGCCGTATTCCGCGTGGAGCTTCACTTGGCTGTGCACGACGTCGCTCAGCACCACGCCCTGATCGTCGACGATGGCGGCTGCGGTTTCATCGCAGGAAGTTTCAATGCCCAGGACTCGCACCGCCGAGCCATACCATGCCGCGCGATGCTGGCCAGCGGGCACATGTCTCGGCTGACTGGAGCCCTCAGAACCCGCAGGTACCGGTACTCAGCTGCGTGCGAAAGAGCGCAAAAGCCGGTCGCGGCCCCGCGTCGGTCTCGGTCGGCGGCTTGAGCAACCGAAGCTCCAGCTCGCGGTCGTTCATCAGGCTCACCACGACCAGCATCGGCCCGCGGCAGCTGGATTCGGCCCAGGCGAGGAAGCTGAAGTCGCGGCCGTCGCCGAAGCTCAGCTGACTGAGCGGATCACTCGAGAGCTCCTGCACTGGGATCAGCGGAGCGGCGTCGAAGGTCGGCTCCGGCGCGCACGGCCCGGCGATGTCGTTGGAGCTCAACGTTCCTGGCGCGGTGTCCAGGTGCTCCGTGTCGAGGGTCACGCGGATGCGCAGCTCTTGAGAGAAACCGCCCAAGCGCTCCGGAGTGCGGATAAACTCGGCGCCCACGATGTTGCCGCAGTACGCCTCACCGGGGCCGGTGTCGTAGCGCTCGAGGTCCTTGCAGCCTACGAGGAGCGCGCACAGCAGACTGACTTGCAGCCCAAGGCGTAGCCCGGCGGGCGGCGGCTTCAGGCGGCGCTTCATAGGGCTTGCTTGGCAGCTGCCTTCAGCCGCGGCTCCGAATCATGTTCCGCGAGGTAACTAGCTACTTGCTTCCCGCGAGCTGGATCGATCTTCAGCAGCGCCTTGAAGCACGCCTCGCGGACGATCGCGAGTTCATCGTTCTTCGCGCCTTCGCTCAGCGCCTTGAGCACGTCTTCGCTCTTTGCGCTGCCTCCGAGCGCTGCCAGCGTCTCAGCGGCGCGCGCGCGCAAGGTCCAAGGGTGCTTCTTTTCCAGCAGCTTCGCAACCGAGCTGGTGACGCTGGCGTCCGCCTGACCCAGGTTGCCGAGCGCAGTCAGAGCCGTCAGCTGGACGCCTTCGTCGCGGTCATTCAGCCGCGCCACCACTGCGCCCTTCGCGGCAGGCTCCGGTCTTGCCGCAAGGAACTGAACAGCGCGGCTGCGTACCTCCGACGTCGGATGGTTCGACAGCGAGATGAAGGGCTCCACGGCTCCGTGCGCGATCTGCTCGAGGGCGCCACGCAGCTGCTTTCGCTTGCCCGCTGCGAGCTTGCTGAAGTCTACGTTGAAGCCCAGGGCGCCCGTGTCGAGCTTGGAGTCTCTACCGGGGAGCATCTCCGCGACGACTTCGGCGCGCTCCGGCGAGCTTTGCACCGCGCCTCCCACCGCCTCAGCGAGCGATGGCGCGAGCTTGATGACCGCGTCTGCCGCGGCGTCAGCGCCGGGCGTTTCGGGGGTGAGGGAGCTCACCAAGTCCCGTACATCGACCTTGCCGGACCTTGGCGGCTTGTCCAACGCACCGCCGATGTCGAATTTCCCCGTGGCAAGAACAACGGCCGCGCTCTTGGCCGCCTCGCGCTGCCGACCGTCGGCGCTCAGCCAGGCTTGCGTAATCGCGCGGCCCGCTCGCGGGTCCTTGAGCCGCGCCATCGCGAGAATTGCTTGGCCACGCACCAATGCGTCGTTCGCCTCCGCGAGCTGAGCAAGCACATCTGCATGCTGGGACGCGCCGCGCTCTCCGAGCGCGAAGGCCGCGGCCGCTCGGGGGAGCGGCCCGGCTTCCAGCGAGCGCGCGATCTCAGCCAGGCGCGCCGTGTCCTGCGCAGTGCCCACCAAGCCGAGCCCCAGCGCGCCACACGCGCGCACGCTGGGCGCGTCACTCTCCATGAGCTTGAGCAACAGCGGTCGCGCCTTGGGATCTTGCATGCGCGCGACGGCGAAAGCCGCAGCGACGAGCACTGGATCGGCTTCCTCCGAGCGGACTTGATTCCCCGGGGCAATAAGCTCCGATAGCTTGGGGAGGAGCCCCGGATCCTTGAGCGCCGCGACCGCGAGCATCGCCCAGACGCGCAGCTCCGGGTCCGCCTTGCCCGTAGCATAGGCAACCAGCGAAGGCCCTGCGCCCTTGTTCTGGATATGCGAGAGCAGCTCGAGGGCGGTGCGCTGTTGTGTACCCTGCTCGTCGCTCAGGGCGTCGAGCAGTGGTTTGACCGCGCGCTCCCCGATTTTCGCGAGCTCTGCCGCGGCCTTGTTCGCCTCTGCCTTGTTGGCGCTCTTCGAGAGGTGAACCAAGGGGAAGGCCATCGCGCCGTAGATCTCGACGAGCAAGCGTCGGTAGATCGGCTTGCCGGGGTTGCCGAGTGCGACCGGCAAGAGCTCCTTTTCCAGCGACTCCAGGCTGCCGCGCCCGAGGTTCAGCTGCATGCTGATGCGCGTCGCCTGGCTCACCAGGTCTTCGTCTGGGGAGGCACGCACCACGCGGCGAAGCAGCCGGTCGGCTTCGTCGATTTCCCCGCGGTTGATCAAGAGCTCCGCGAGCTGGAAGTAGACGGGGAACAGCCGGTCGTTCTTGGAGATGGCCTGGCGAAACTGCGCGATTGCCTTGTCGTTGTCCTGGCGCCGTCGATACATCTCGCCGAGCTTGCGGTGACCCTCGGCGTCGTCGGGTGACAGCTCGACGGCCCGCGCAGCGTACTTGATCGCCGCGTCGTCTTGGTACAGCTCCGCCGCGTAGTTGGCCATGCGCTGGTAGTACTCGCGAGCGCGCTTCGGCTCGACCTTCACCAGCTTCTCTAGGACGGCAATCGCACCCTTGAGCTTGCGCTGGACGACCAGCACGTGCTCGAGGCGGAGGAAGCTCTCGGCGTCTCCCGGTGCGGCGTCGGTGACCTTGGTCAGCACCTTCTCCGCCTCGGAGTAGCGCTTGCGGCGCACGTGTATTTCCGCGAGGAGTCGGCCGGCGTCGAGGTCCGGCGGCTTCCCAGCGAGCCGCCGGCTGAGGGGAGCGACCTTGTCTTCGAGCTGGCCCGAGAGCGACCACAACGTGACGATGTGCTGCCGCGCCTCGCGCGCCACGTGCGCCGCGCTCGCGTCGAGCAACAAGCCTTCCCAAATCTTGAGCGCCTGCTCGTACTGGGCCTGCTTTTGCGCGGCCGAGGCGCCAGCGCCGGTGCGCTCAAGCGCAAGCGCGTAGGATTTCTTGTAGTTCGTGAGTTTCGGGGCAAGCTTCACGGCTTCTGCCAGGCTCTCGAGCGCTTCCTTGGGCATGTCGTGCTCCAGGTAGACCTCGCCCAGCGTGAACAGCGCGCGCGCCTTGTTGGGGATCAGGCTCATGATGCGCTTCCAGGTGCGCACGGCCTTTTCCTTGTCTCCGTCCTGGTAGTAGCGATCTCCAAGCTCCACCAGGTGACGCGGATCTCGCGGGTCGCGCGCGAGGCGTTGCAGGACCTCCATCGCGCGCTTGCGCTCCTCGACGCGCTCGTAGAAGTCGACCAGTGCTGCCAGCGTCTCTTCGTCACCCTTCGAGCGGTCTTCGAGCTTCTTCAGGTGCTCCAGCGCGGCTTTGCGGTCGCCCCGCTGGATCAGAGCCTCCGCGAGCTGGAACACGAAATCGGGGTTCCTTGGTGCCGCACGGATCAGCTCTTCGTACTGCTTGATGGCCGCCTCGAGCTCACCTTGGATTTGCAGGAGCTGCACGACCTTGAGGCGGGTCTCGATGTCGCTCGACTTCTTGGCGAGCGCTTCTTGGTAGGCCTTCAGGGCCTTCTTGACCTGACCCGTCTCTTCGTAGAGCGCGCCGAGCATCTTCGAGCGGTAAAAGTCTCGCGACGACTCCTTCTCGACCAGGGTAATCAGCTCTCTCAGTTTGTCTTCCGCGCGGTAAACTTCGACGATGACGTCGTAGATCTCTCGACGCACACCGGCTTCGGCGCCGGCGATTTGCAGCGCGCGCTTGAGGGTCTTGAGCGCGTCCTTCGACATCTTGGCTTTGGCTTGCGCCTGCCCCAGATCGCGCAGCGCGGGTGCGAGCACGCGGTTGTCGCCGCTCGCGTGCTTGACGACGCTCTCGAATTCCGTCACGGCGCGCTTGTACTTTGCGCGCAGCATCAGCTCGCGGCCGAGCTCGGCGCGAACGAAGAAGCTACCTTTCGCGCGGGTGACGAGCTTCTCGTGAAACTCGGAGGCTTCCTTGTAGCGCTCGAGATCCAGGGCGAGACCCATCAGCGTACGCAGGGTTTGCTCGATGTCGGCGTCGATCTTGAGTCGCGGCAGCGCCTTCTCGAAGCGGTCGAACGCGCCCGCCTTGTCGCCGCGATCTTGAAGCAACTGCGCGAGGGCGATCAGCGCCACATGATCCTTCGGGCGCTCGGCGATTGCGGCCTCGTAGGTGCTGACGGCGCGGTCCATCTGACCGTCTTGGCGGTAGATGCCCGCGAGTGCGACCTTGGCGTTGTAGGCTTTCTTGCCCTTGCCCTCGGCGAGCTTCTCGAGGTCTTCGATCAGCTTGTCGAGCTTGCCGTCCCGCTCGCGGTAGAGCTGAGCCAAACGTTGTAATGGGAACTGCGCCCCAGGCTGCTTCAGGACGATGTCCCGATAGCGCTTGATGAGCTTGTCGGGATCTTGCTTACGAGTCGGCTTGTCCTTGGGTTTCTTTCCCTGGGGTTTCTTTCCCTGGGGCTTCGTCACTCCAGGCTTGGGGCGCTTGCGGCCGCCGGGGTTGAACTGAGCGTCGGCAGTGCTCGACGCTGACAGCCCGATCAAGAGCGCGAGAGCAGCGCCCACGTGTCCAACCCAACGCCCACCGGCGCGGCCCCGCGTGGTCATCGAGCGACCCTTCCCCGGTGAAGGCATAGGGGAACCTTAGCAAAAGCCGCCCTGGCGACAGCGCCCGGGGTGTACAGCGCTGCAAAACCGAGCGCTGGCGCGGAAAAATCGCACCTCTCCCCCAAGAAAAGCGCTGTGGATCCTGGAGTGAACTCCCCCGGAGGCGCGTCGGTGAGCTCAGGCGAGCAGCGATCGCTGGGGCCCATCCGTTCTAAGACGGGCGAGCCCCCGGGAAGTTTGGCTGTCAGTTGCCGCCGCCGAACCCGCCAAAGGGCGTGCCACCGCCGCCCCCGCCGAACGGCGTACCACCACCGCCGCCGCCCAAGAGGCCGCCGCAGTCGCTCCCGCATGACGTGAACACACACTGCACGGAGTTGAACGCCTGGAGCGCGGCGTTGAAGTCCCCGTTGAAGCAACCGAGCAGACACTGGAAGTCGAGACCGCCACCGCCGCCACCGCCGCCACCGAGGCACTGGGTGAACGCGCAGATGGCGCCGTCGCGGCAGGCTTGGTCGAGCAAACACTCCTGAGCCTGTGGGCAGTTCTGGCCAACGCAGCTGATGCAGTCGACGATGCCGCCGCCTCCGCCGCTACCCCCAGTGCCGCCGTTGCCCCCGTTGCCGCCGCTGCCGTTGCAGTCGCTGCCACACGTGGTGCTCTGGCACGTGCCGAGCCCGAGCGCGAGCTGCGCCGGTTGGCCCTGGACGCCGCCGTTCTGCTGAATCACCTGACCACACGGGCCGAGGCACTGAGCGCCGCTACAGCCAGCGGCCTTCGCACAGTCCACGATCGCGATGCAGCCCATGTCGTCCTGACACGCGTCCCACTCGGCGCGACATCCATCACAGGTGCAGACATCACAGTCGTCAGCCGCTACCGCGAGGCAATCATCGCCCGCGCCGCCAGACCCCGCTGCGCCGCTGCCTCCAAAGCCCGCGTCTCCGCCAAAGCCGCCTTCAGCGCCAACGCCGCCCTGAGCGCCTTGGCCTGCCGTGCCGCCTTCAGCGCCGCTACCACCGAAGCCTGCGTCTCCACCGAAGCCGCCTTCAGCGCCAACGCCACCGCTCGCCACGGTGCCACCCACGCCGCCGTTGCCTTCGGGGACGCCGAAGTCAATCGTGGTGCGTCCGCACGCCGTCGCCCAAACCAGACCAGACACCAAGAACAGACCGAGACCTAGCTGACGCTTCGTTGTCGAGACACGCATGTTAAGCACTCCATCCGCGCGTTGGCTTGCGTCCACACGGTGCGTTCTGTCAGCCGGCGCGGTTGCGGGGAAGGTGGGGAGAGGACCGGGAGTCTAGCATCCAGGTTCCGGCGACGAAACGCGCGTCCATCGCTCAGCTAGCGATTGTTTGGACACTTCAAGCTTCAAGCATTCACCGATCGTCCGGGTGAGCACGCACTACGCTGACGCTATTGACGCGCCCACGGCAAACTCTGCGCCGAGCGCAAAGACGTGGAGCAAGCTTCCACGGGCTGCGTACCAAGCGCCGGCGGCCCCGGTGTAAGTTTGCAGCGGCGCACGATACCGCTGCCGTCGGTTCTGGGGCGCTGCGAATACCTGGCTGCTTTGCAATCGACGCCACAAAGGCGGACACGGCCACCGGCGAGGTACGTCGGTGGCCGTTGGCGTTGCTGCTGTTCGCGGCCTTGCGATCGGCGTGGCGTCGCTAGGGAAGCTTCGGTTCTTCGAGCTTGCCCTCGCAGTCTAGGGTGCCTAGGAACGCGATCAGCTGCTTGATCTCCGCGTCCGAGAGCTTCTTGTCAACGAGCCGCGAGTCCTTGTTCGGGTTGTCGTAGCCGCCGCCGGCCATGAACTTCACCGCTTCTTCCAGTGTCTTGGCGTGACCGTCGTGGAAGTAGGGGGCGGACTTGGCGACGTTGCGCAAACTCGGCGTCTTGAACGCCGCCATGTCGGTCTCGCTCTTGCTGATGGCCTTGCGACCTTGGTCGACTTCTTCCGGCTTCTTGCCTTCGATGCCCACGCCTGTGTTGTGGAACGCGCCGTCTGCCACTGCGAAGGCGTCGGAGAACATGGGAGGTGTGTGGCAGGTGTTACACGCCGCCTTGCCCACGAAGAGCTGCCAACCATCTTGCTCTTCCGAACTCATCGCTGACTTGTCTCCAGCCATGAACTTGTCCCACTTAGTATCCGCGCAGAAAAGTGTTCGCTCGTAGGCGGAGACGGCCTTGGCGATATTGTCGGGCGTGACGCTGTCTTTGCCGAAGACCGCCTCGAACTGCTTCGCGTAGCCCTCGATCTTCGCGATCTCCTTTGCCTTGTCTTCGAGCTTGTCCTTGCCAACGCCCATGTTGCCACCCGCCCAAGCGCCCTTCATTTGCGCTTCGAGGCTGTCGGCGCGACCATCCCAGTACAGCTTCGGCAGGTAGCCCACGTTCCACATCGTGGGAGCGTGACGCGTCAGTGGCTTGTCGCCGGCGCCGATAGCGAGTGGGTCGTGTCCGCCAGTGCCATCCTCGTTCAGGTGACAGGAGTAGCAGGACCGGCTGCCATCTACGCTGAGGCGCTTGTCAAAGAACAGCTGATGACCGAGCTCGACCTTCTCTTTGGTCATCTCGTTGTCGTCGGGGATCCTGAGCTTGAGCAGGTTCTTGGGAGGGATCGGAAGCCCGTTCTTGTCGACGCTTGGAGCGGCGCTTGGCGTCGCCTTGGCGGTTGCTTCTGGCTTCTTTGTCTCGGTCGGCTTGCTGGATTCGGCCGACTTGTCATCGCAAGCCACCGAGAGCAGTGCTACGGCGCTCATCGCGCAAATCAGTGTCGTGAGTTGAGCCTTCATGGTGTTCTCCTGTGCGCCCGTCCGTGTGTTGGTTTCGGGTCGACCGCGACCGCTCCCTCGAGCGGCCCTTCAGCACTCAATCGCAGCGCGCCCTCACGGGCGCGTGTAGCGCTCGTCCCCCAGTCGGCCTCTTTTGACTCTGGCAGCAAGCCATGCCTGCGGAAACGATGCAACACGTTGTTTTAGGGCTTTTTGTCGCAATGCTTACGGGGCTGCCGCGCGTGTACCGAGCGACTGAGGCGCGCCTCTACGCTCGCAACCGCTTCGCCGCAACCGATCTGTTGCAGCCACTTCACCTGGTCGGCGCCCAGCTGAACGGGTTCGGCCGGCGGGAGGCAGCAGGCGTTGGTCCACTTGGTGACGAGCTCGGCCATCACTCCAGCACTCGTTGTGCCGTACCCGGCTGCTCGGGTGATTTCGTTTAAATTCCCTGGGGAAATTGTGTCATGGGTTTACGCCCGGGTCACGGCGAACGCTTCCAGGCGCTCTGCCAAGCGAGCGTTCGGTTGCTCCCACGATACGCTGACCCATGGGTCAGGTGCGGGAGACACGAGTGGTCGACCTGCATACACGACCGCGTAGGCCCTCGCCCCCGGCGTGTGATGGATCTGGGGCGGCGCCACCACGCAAACATAACCGCAGCACTGGATAGCGTTCCCATCGGGAAAAACCGCAGGGATATTTGCTTCGATTGAGTGGCGCGGTTCGCCGATTCGCGCTGCAATGAGTGGAGCAAGGTGTTGGACGACACCCTCCCCCCAAGCAACCCCTGCCAGGAGATATCGATGCTTCGACGAGTTTCACGAGCGGTGACGAGCGAACTGCGCCATCTCGGTGCACCCAGCGCGGCTGGTGTGCTGGCGCTGGCATGTGTGATCACACTTGCGGGTGGTTGCATACAGACCGACGGTGAAAGTGGCAGCTCAGGCGGAACCGCGGGCTCGAGTGGCAGCGGCGCCTCGGGGGGCAATGGTGGCAGCGGCGCGGGTGGCAGCGGTGCATCCGGTGGCAGCGGTGCATCCGGTGGTAGCGCTGGCAGTGGCGCCACCGGCGGTTCCGCAGGGAAAGCTGGCAGTGCCGGTACTACGGCGAGCGGCGGCTCCAGCGGTAGCAGTTCGACGGACCCGCTGGACGCGCTGCGCGATGCGTGTGTGAAGCGCATCAACGACTTCCGTGCCACCGAAGGCAAGCCACCCTACGCACGCTGGACAGACGGCGAGGCGTGCGCCGACGAGCAAGCCGGCAATGACGCAAACGGCGGCGGCCCTCACGGCAACTTCGGGATGTGTGGCGAGTTCGCTCAGAACACCTGTCCGGGGTGGGGCAGCTATGACGATGTGATTCAGAACTGCCTGCAAGCGATGTGGAACGAAGGGCCCGGTGAGCCGTTCAGCGAACACGGGCACTACATCAACATGTCGAGCGACAACTACTCGAAGGTGGCGTGCGGCTTCTACAAGATGGCCGATGGAAGTATCTGGGCGAGCCAGAACTTCAAGTAGCGCCGCGGACCCACAGTAAGAAAACGACAGTAAGAAAACGACAGTAAGAAAACGACAGCAAAAAGCGGCAGCAAAAAGCGGCAGCAAAAATCGCTAGAAACCGTCCGGTAGCCGTCTGTTACCGGGCGGAATGTTCGCGACTTGCCAAGCACGCGCTGGGTGACTAATGCTTCTTTTCAGTGTCTGCAGAGCAAGCTAGTAACTCGGTCGCGGATACCGAGGTGGCGACGCCCGCGGCCAGCGAGGCTGACAGCGCGAAGAGCGGTAAGCGTCGGCGCAAGCTCGGTCCAGCGCGGGCCCGCGCGAAAGCAGAGACTCGCCAGGCGTTGCTCGATGCTGCGGAGCGCCTGTTCATCCAGGAAGGCTTCGATCAGCCTGGGCTCGACGTGATTTGTAGCGTCGCGGGCCGAACTCGCGGTGCGTACAATGTTCATTTCGGCAGTCGCGAGCACTTGGTGGCGGCGGTCGCAATGCGCGCTCTGGAGAGCTTCGAGGCGGAGCTTCTCGCGAAGGGGCTCTCGCTCGAGGCGAGTGCCGGACACGCATCATCGCCGCTCGCGCTCGTTTCGGCGCGCAGTTTTTCGGAGCGCAGTGCTTCGGACCCGCCTGGGGGCGAGGGGTCGGACTGCGAAGCGCGGCGCTTGCCGATGCCGCTCATTCTCCACGCCGCTGCGCGCATCCCCACGGTGCGGGAAGCTGTGCTCACGAGTTTCGCGCGCATTAGACGTCACCTAGGGGAAGTCGCCGCGCAGCGCGGTTTGGAGAATGGTGTTGGAGAGCTGCGTTTCGACGCCGCTCCAGCGACGCTGGCCCCGATGTTGTTGGCAACAGCGGTTGGCCTCGAGCTGCTCGAGTCCGCGGGACCTGGTCGTTTGGATCTGAACCGCCGTGAGCTCCACGAGCTGCTCAGCACGCTGTTGCGGGCCAACTAGCGTCAACCTCGCGGCTGCAAAAACGCGCACAAGTTTCGTTGTGGTGGGTACAGCGTTGCGAGGCTCGAGCGGGGCGGTTACCTTGAAACCTCGAATCGTGCCTGCGTTGAGGATCAAGCTTGCGGCCTTACTGGCGTTGGTGGCGTTGTTGCTGCCGGCGACGTCGATCGGTCGCGTGCTGACGCTGTGCAAGATGTCTGGCCGCATGGGCGCGACGTGTTGTTGCCACGGAACCGCACATCAGCACGCCTCGAAGAAGGTTCAGCCGGCAAAAGCCGAGCGTCCCGGTTGCTGCGAGCAGCGCCTCACCAAGACCACGCAGGTCCTGACCGCGCAGAGCGAGCTGAACCTCCCGACTAGCCATGCCGTGCTGGTCGCAGAGCTGAGTCTCCCCGAGGTGAGCGAGCCGCCGACGGCGCTCTCGGAGGTGCCGCGCGTCGCGCGCGGGCCACCGCCCCTCGGGCCGCCGCTTTACCTGAAACACTGCAGCTTCTTGATTTGAATCGCGTTTCCGCGGGGTTCGTGGGGTGCTCTTTGAGCCACCACCGCGAGGTCCCCGTGTCTCGTGCGTGATTCTTGATGGAAACGGGCTCGTGAGCCCGCGGTCGGCGCGACGCGCGTCGATCACGCGTCGTCTTGTCGTCGTGCCCATCGAGCGTGAGCCGACACCGAGCGTCACCCAAGTGTTTTGCTGCCTTTGCCGTGAGGGGGCCGTTCGTCGCCCCGAGAGCCAATGATCGAATTCAACCCAACCCACACCGCGCGCGTGTGTCTGGCGCTTGCGTGCGCCGTCCTTGCGTCCGGCTGTGCGAGTAGCCAGCGCGCCCAGTCGCCCGCGCGCTTCTCGACCAGCTCTGGCGTCAGTCCCGCGCGGGCGTCCGCCGATACCGCCAGGCTGCGGAAAGCGCCAAACCTGAGCCGGAAGTCGCTGGTCAGCGCCGTGCTGGAGCGCAACCCAGAGATCGAATCCATGCGGCAAGCGTACACGGCGGCGCGCGCGCGCCCCGCGCAGGTCTCCACGCTGCCAGACCCCATGCTGATGTACGAGTTCGCTCCGCTCTCCATAGGCGCGAGTAACGTGCCGTACGGCCAGACCATCAAGCTCAGCCAGCGCTTTCCCTGGCCGGGCAAGCTCTCAGGCAGCGAGGACAAAGCCAACGCAGAAGCGGAGGTGGTCGAGCAACGCGTCGAGATCACCCGCCTCGACCTGGCGAAGGAAGCCTCCACCCTCTATGACGACTACTGGCTGGTTGGCCGTGCGCTCGAGACCAACGCCGAACACCGCGAGCTGCTCAAGAAGCTCGCAGAAGCCGTGCGCGCGCAATACGCGGTGGGGCGTGGTCAGGCGCGGGACCAGGTCGCTGTGGACGTGGAGTTGGCGCAGCTCGAGCGGCAGGACCTGGTGCTCACCTCCGATCAGGAGAGCCTGCGAGCGCAGCTCAATGTGCTGATGCACGAGCCCCCCGACGCGCCGCTGCCAAAGCCGCCGCGCAAGCTCGATGTCGCGACTCAGGCGCCGCCGAGCAGCCCGGAGCTTCAGCGTATTGCCCTGGGGAATCGTGCGGAGCTGCGAGCGGTCGACGCCGAGGTCCGCGCTGCGGAGGCTCAAGGGGAAGTCGCTGAGCGCCAGTACTATCCCGACATCACCGTGTCTGGCACCTACACCAGCATGTTTCGCATGACCGAGCACCAGTGGATGCTGGGAGTCGAGGTGCCGCTACCCATCGCCCAGGGCTCTCGCGATGGCGCCGTTGACGAAGCGAACGCGCGCGCCGCCTCAGCTCGCGGTCGGGTGAAGCGCGTCGCAGACCAACTGCGGTTGCAGGTCGACGAACAGCGACGGCGATTGCTCCAGGCGATCGCGATCGTGAAGCTTTACGAGAAGCGCCTCGTGCCGGTGGCAAAGCAGCAAGTGTCGGTTGGCCTGGGGGCGTACCAGACGTCGGGTACCGACTTCTCCGACGTGATCTCTGCAGAGAACAAACTGCGAGACATTCAGCTGGCTGAGCTGATGGCCTGGGCTGAACTCTCGAAGCGCCGCGCGGAGCTGTGTCGCGCCGTCGGGCAGCCAGCTCACCAGTGCAAGCTAGGAGGTGCAAAGTGATCGCCAACAACTGGCCGGGGCGCATCGCCGCGGTGCTCGCGATCGCGGTGCTCGTGGGCCTTGGAGTCTATTTCCGCGGGCCGCTTCAGGCGTGGTTCGGCTTGGCTCCCGCGCCGAGCACTGCCCCGAGCGCCGCCATGTCAGCGATGCCAGGGATGGATCAAGCACCTGCGAAGCCTCCCGCCGACCTTCCTCCGCAGCTACCGAAGACGGAGTACTCGGCTACCCGCCTCGCGAGCCTGCAGACCGCGCTGCTGGCTTATGAAGACCTGCGCCTGGCGCTGGCGAGCGACGCAGCAGACGGACTCGCTGGGCCAGCCAAGCGCCTCGAGGCCGCACTGAACGCGAGCTTGCAAGGCGAGGAGCTGGACGCACGTATCCGTAAGGCAATCGATGCCGCCATGGCTGGGGCCCAGGAGATCCAGGGCGTCGATGGCCTGGAGGATGCTCGCAAGGCGTTCGGTACGCTCTCGAAGCAACTCGTCGCGGTGGTCGCTACGGATGAGCGCCTCGCGAAGGGCGAACACCTCTTCAAGTGCCCGATGGCCGACGGCTACGCGCACTGGATGCAGCCCACGGAGCAACTCTCGAATCCGTACATGGGGCAAAAGATGCTCACATGTGGCTCCGAGGTTAGCCTCGAGAAGCACCTACAGCCCGCTGAGGAGCACGCAGAGCACTCTCACCCCCAACCTGGATCAGACGAAATTGCTCACTGGACGTGTCCGATGCATCCGTCGGTGAAACAACCGACGGCGGGACAGTGCCCGATCTGCGGCATGGACTTGGTGCCGGTGACGAAGGCGGAGCTGGAGAGCGGGGTGATCATCGTCGACGCGGCTAGACGTCAGCGCATTGGGGTGAAGCTCGCGACGGTCGAGAAGAAGGCTTTGAAAAAGCAGCTCCGCGCCGTGGGTCGCATCACCTACGACGAGACGCGCATCTTCGACGTGACCGTGAAGTTCAAGGGCTTCATTCAGCAGCTGTTCGCTGACTCCACGGGGAAACGCGTGAAGAAGGGCCACTCCCTGTTCACCATCTACAGCCCGGAAATCTACCAGGCGCAGCAAGACTTGCTGATCGCGCGCAAGAGCGCCGCAGCGTTCGGCGGCGACGGCGGGTTGCTCGGCAGCGACGCCACCAAGGGGATGGAAGAGGCCGCCGAGCAGCGGTTGCGACTGCTGGATGTACCGCGTTCAACAGTCAAGCGGGTAGCGAAGACCGGCAAGCCGATGCGCTACGTGCCGATCGTCAGCCCCGCGAGCGGGTACATCGTGGAGAAGAACGTCTTCGAAGGTTCCGCGGTGGAGCCGGGGATGCGGCTGATGCGCATCGCTGACCTCGACAAGGTCTGGATCGAGACGGAGCTCTACGAGGCCGAGCTGCCGTTGGTCAAAGTCGGTGCGCCCGCGGTGGTCACGCTGCCGTATCTGCCAGACAAGAAGTTCGAAGGCACCGTGAGCTTCGTCTACCCGTACCTGTCGGGTAGCACACGCACCGGCAAGGTGCGCATCGAGCTAAAAAATCGCGAGATTGAGCTCAAGCCAGACATGTACGCGAACGTCGAGCTCTCCGCGGACCGCGGAGAGCGCGTGGTCGTCCCTGTTTCCGCAGTGATCTACGCTGGGCCGCGTCGGCTGGTGTTTCTGGACCTTGGAGAGGGCAGACTCAAGCCGCAGGAGATCAAGGTCGGCATCAAGGCTGGTGATGACTACGAGGTGCTTGAAGGGCTCAAGGCGGGAGACCGTGTTGTCAGTAGTGGCAACTTCCTGATCGCTGCGGAGAGCCGCCTCAAGAGCGCCGAGGGGCACTGGTAATGCAACCGACCGAGAAAGTCGGCGTGGTTGGCCACGTCATCGCCCTCTGTGCGAAGAACCGCTGGCTGGCGATCCTGGTGGTCGCGGCGCTCGGCGTGTGGGGCGCTATATCCATGCGGAATGGTCCATTGGACGCCATCCCGGATCTCTCCGACGCTCAGGTGATCGTGTTCACCGAGTGGCCGGGGCGCAGCCCCGACCTGGTCGAAGACCAAATCACCTATCCGATTTCCTCGACGCTGCTCGCGGCGCCCAAGGTGAAGGCAGTACGGGGGCAGTCGTTCTTTGGACTGTCCTTCGTGTACGTGGTGTTCGAAGATGGCACCGACATCTACTGGGCGCGATCGCGGGTCATGGAGTACCTGAACACCGCGCAATCCAAGCTGCCGGATGGTGTGACTCCGAGCATCGGTCCAGACGCGACGGGCGCTGGTTGGGTCTACCAGTATGCGCTCGTCGATTACTCGGGGAAACACGATCTGTCCGAGCTCCGGAGCCTGCAGGACTGGAACATCCGCTTCGCCCTCGAGAGCGTGCCCGGCGTCGCCGAAGTCGCGTCGGTCGGCGGCTTCGTGAAGCAGTACCAGGTCAACGTCGACCCAAACAAGCTGCGCAGCTTCGGCATCCCGATGACCAAGGTGATCGGCGCGGTGCGCGACGCGAACCAGGAAGTCGGCGGGCGCACGATCGAGATAGCTGGCCACGAACAGATGATTCGCGGCCGCGGCTACGTGAAGAAGCTGTCGGACCTCGAGAGCATTCCGCTCAAGGTGCGCGACGACGGCACGCCGGTGACGCTCGCGGAAGTAGCCGAGGTGCAGCTCGGGCCTGAGATGCGTCGCGGTGTCGCGGAGCTGAACGGCCAGGGCGAGACCGTCGGTGGCATTGTCGTCATGCGTTACGGCGAGAACGCGCTCAACGTGATCGAGCGCGTCGACAAGCGCATGGCGGAGATCAAACAAGGCCTGCCGGAAGGGGTGCACCTGGAGGTCACCTACGATCGCTCTGGATTGATCCGCGAGTCGATCCAGACACTGCGCCACACGCTGCTGGAAGAGATGCTCGTGGTCAGCATCGTGATCTTCCTGTTCCTGCTGCACGCACGCAGCGCGCTGATTCCAGTGCTGACGCTGCCCCTTGGGGTGCTCCTGGCGTTCATACCCATGTACTACCAGGGGCTCACGATCAGCATCATGAGCCTCGGCGGCATTGCGGTCGCGATCGGCGCGATGGTCGATGCCTCGATCATCCTGATCGAGAATATCCATAAACGCATCGAGCTTTGGCAGGATGAAGGGGGGGAGGGGAGCCGCGCTGATGTCATCGTGCACGCGATGCAAGAGGTCGGGCCGAGCGTCTTTTTCTCGCTCTTGATCATCACCGTGAGCTTCCTGCCGGTGTTCACCCTGGAGGCCACGGAAGGGCGCCTGTTCAAGCCGCTCGCCTTCACGAAGACCTACTCCATGGGCTTTGCTGCGATCCTCGCGGTAACGGTGACTCCGGCGTTGGCAGTGCTGCTGATCAAGGGGAAGATCCGTGGAGAGCATCACAATCCGGTCAATCGCTGGCTCGTCCGGCTGTACTCGCCGGTGGTTCGCGGGGTGGTGCGCCACCGTTACTGGGTGATCGGCGCGGCGCTGCTCACGATGCTCTTCAGCGTCCCGGCTTTCCTGCGCCTCGGCAGTGAGTTCATGCCGCCACTGAACGAAGGCGCGATCCTCTACATGCCCACGGCGCCTCCTGGCATGAGCGTGGGGGAGGCGACGACGGCGCTCCAGTCCATGGATCGGCAACTCTCGAAGTTCCCGGAGGTGGAGAGCGTGTTCGGCAAGATGGGGCGCGCTCGCACGCCTACGGATCCGGCTCCGCTGTCCATGGCGGAGATCACGATTCAGCTCAAGCCGCGCGATCAGTGGCGCCCAGGGCTGTCTTACGACGACCTGGTCAAGGAGATGGACGAGAAGCTCCAGTACCCCGGTATGCCCAACATCTGGTGGATGCCGATTCAAACCCGTACGGAAATGCTCGCGACGGGTATTCGGAGCCAGCTCGGTATCAAGGTATTCGGAGACTCGCTGAAGGAAATTGAAGAGACTGCGATCTCCATTGAGCACGCTCTCGAAGATTTGCCAGGCACCCGCAGCGTGTTCGCTGAGCGCTCCACAGGCGGCTTCTTCGCTGACTTCGAGGTGAAGCGGGGGGAAGCCGCACGTCACGGACTGTCCGTGGCAGACATCAACATGGTCGTGATGAGCGCTATCGGCGGCAGCAATGTCTCCGAAGCCGTAGAGGGTCGCGAGCGCTACCCCATCAATGTGCGCTACGCGCGTGAATTCAGGGACGATCCAGAGTCCCTGGAGCAAGTGCTCGTCGCCACCCCGGGCGGCGCACAAATACCCCTCTCACAGGTCGCGACCCTCGACTTCAAGACAGGGCCGCCGATGGTGCGCAGCGAGAGCGGCAAGCTGGTCGGCTTCGTCTTTGTGGATGTGGTGGACCGCCCCATTGCTGACTACGTCAAGGACGCGAAGGCGCGGGTTCAGGAGCGGGTCAAGGTGCCGGCGGGGCAGCGCCTGGAGTGGGCGGGACAGTTCCAGTATTTCGAACGCGCGAAGGAGAAGCTCACCTACGTCGTGCCGCTGACGCTGCTGCTCGTCTTGCTGCTGCTGTACTTCAACACGAAGAGCCTCGCGGAAACAGCCATCGTGCTGCTTGCCGTGCCTTTTTCGCTGATCGGCGCCGTGTGGTTGCTCTACTTGCTAGGCTTCAACCTCTCGGTTGCGGTGTGGGTCGGCATCATCGCGCTCGCAGGCTTGGACGCCGAAACCGGGGTGGTGATGTTGCTCTACCTCACGTTGGCCCACAAACGCCGCGTCGAGCGGGGCGAGCTGCGGAGCGAGGAGGACCTGGAGGAAGCGATCGTTGAAGGCGCGGCGCAACGCATCCGCCCGAAGCTGATGACCGTGCTCACTACGTTGATTGGCCTCGTGCCTGTGCTGTGGAGCACGGGCACCGGCGCCGATGTCATGCAGCGCATCGCCGCGCCGATGGTCGGCGGGCTAGTGACTTCGTTCTTGTTGGAGCTGACCGTGTATCCGGCGATTTTTGCCGTGTGGAAGCGGCATACCATCGCTCCTCTCCCCCAACCAGAGGAGGTTGCGGGTTAGCGGGCTTGCGCTAGCTCAGAGACCGGTCGTCTTTCACGGCCCAGAGTTTCTCGCATCCGAAGGGCAACGAGTACGCCCGAACCAAACGTAAGCGCGGCGATGGTGAGCGTGGCGGCAGAGAGCCCGAACGCATCGGAAATCACGCCAGCGAGCAACGCGCCAACCGCGTAGCCCATGTCGCGCCACAATCGATAGACACCGACCGAGGACGCGCGCCACGTGGGATGGGCTACGTCGCCTATTGCGGCGAGCAGGGTCGGGTAGACCATCGCCGTTCCTAGGCCGAGGAGCGCGGCGCTGCCCGCGAAGAGAAGGAACGTGGAACCAAGCGCGACTCCAACGATGCCTAACGCTTGGATCCACATTCCCGCGACGATCAGTCTTTTGCGACCCACTCGATCGGAAAGCGCGCCGGTAAACAGCTGTCCTAGCCCCCAGACGCCCGGGTAGATGGCAGCGAGCGTGCCGATCTGCGAGAGCGACATGCCAGCGCTGGCGAAGATCAGGGGGAACAGGCCCCAGGCCATGCCGTCGTTGAGATTATTCACCATGCCAGCCTGGCTCACCGAGGAGAGGTCTGGATCGGTGAAGCTCGTGCGGGTGACGATCTCACGCTGGGACGGCGCTATCCGTTCGGTCCCTGCAAGCTTGGATTCGTGGACGACGTGGTGCCGTGTCTCTCGGACCGCCAGCACCGAAAGCAGAGTTCCCACGACGACGAAGCCCGCACCGAGGTAGAAGGGCTCGGGCCGGAGTCCCACGTTAGCCGCAATGTAGCCAGTGGTCAGTGCTGATATTGCCACGGCGAAGTACCCAGCGAACTCGTTGAGCCCCATGGCGAGGCCACGGTTCTTCGGCCCTGCGAGGTCTATCTTCATGATGACCGTCGTCGACCAGGTGAGTCCCTGACTGATACCCAACAGAACATTTGCCGCGAGGATCCACGACCACGACGGCGCCCACATGAGCAGGAATGGAACGGGGGCCGCCATCAGCCAGCCAGCAACCAGAATATGCTTTCGGCCAAAGCGATCCGACCAACGTCCGGCGAAGTAGTTGGTCAGCGCCTTCGTCACGCCGAAGACGACGATGAAAGAAAGAATCGCGGTGCGTGCGGCGAGGTGAAAGTCGTCCTCAGCGATGGCTGGCAGGATGCTGCGCTCCATGCCGACCAACGCGCCCACGAACGCATTGACGACAACAAGCAGCGAGAATTGGGCAAGGTTCTCGCGAAGCCCGAGACGAATGCCTGGCTTGCTCATGACACGTAGCTCACTGTGATGCCTGCCCTCGGTTGAAGCGCAAGATGTGCTCCATCTCGCCCGGCTTGGGCGGGACGTCCGAGAGCGCTCCGACGAACTCATCGCGAGACTTCGACAGCAGCGGGTTCCATCGCCTCTCGAATGCAATCGTGCTCGACGGCTTGCCGCTCATTCCGGCGCCGCAAACGGACCCGGAGAAGTGTCCCGGGTAGACCTCGATGTCGCCCGGTAGGGTGAGGAGCTTCTCGCGGAGGCTGTCGTACAGCAGGCCCGCATTCTCGCGAGCGCGTCCAGGCAGGTCCGGACGTCCCACGGCACCAACAAATAGAGTGTCGCCCGTCAGAACGAACCATGGGTCATCACCCCGGCGAAGGTCTGTAACGACGAGGCTGACGCTCTCGGGGGTGTGCCCAGGCGTATGGAGCACCTTCACTCGCGTGTTGCCCAGCTCTATCTCCTGAGCGTCGTGGAGCGGTTCGAAAGTAAGGGTGACGTCCGCGGACTCGTGCAGGCAGTATCGAGCTCCAGTCGCGTCTGCGAGCGCGCGCCCCCCGGAGCGATGATCCGCATGGATATGCGTGTCGAAGACGTGTGTGATGCGCATCCCCTTGGATGCCGCGAAGGCGATGTAGGCCTCCACGTCTTCCTCATGGGCATCGACCACCGCGCAAACGCCCAGCCCGCCGCAGCCGAACAGGTACGCAGCGCACCCGGTCTCGAAATAGTAGTAGGGCTTGAAGATCATTCTCGCGCTCCTTCGCTCTCGATTTGCCAGCCACGGGCACGCCAGTCGGTGACTCCTTGATCCATCCGGTGGGCCTTGAATCCCTTCTTGCGAAGTAGCTCCACGGCTTCCACGGCCATCACGCAGTAGGGGCCACGGCAGTACGCGACGACCTCGCGCATCTTGGATAGTTCCTTCACGCGCGCCTTGAGGTCGCCTATGGGAATGGAGATCGCGCCTGGAATGTGACCGGCGAGGTACTCTTCTGACGGACGCACGTCGAGAACGGTCACCTCACCATTTCGCACGCGTTGGAGCAGCTGTTCGGCGTCGACGGCTTCCATCGCGCCGCGTCGTTCGAAGTAGTCGCGGGTGATGCGGTCAACCTCGGCGAGGCGCGCCTCCGCCAGGGAGCGTAGCTCAACGAAGAAGTCACCAACGCGAGGATCCGCGAGCCGATACTCGACGTAGAGCCCCTTCTTCTCTCCATCGACTAGCCTGGCGGTGCGCAGCACCTGCAGGTGGCGGGAGGCGTTGGCCACCGAGATGTTCGACTGCTCAGCAAGCGCTTCGACGGTGCGAGGTCCCTGGCAGAGCAGGTCGAGGAGCTCGAGCCGCTTGGGCGCCGATACGGCTTTCCCCAGGCGCGAGAATTCCTCGTAGATCGCGTCCTTGAAACGCCGATGGTTTGCCTGCATGCGCTCAACTGTTCAATCATTTGATTGATTAGTCAAGCGGTGTACGTTGACTGACCGCGGTGTACCAAGCCGCCACTTCGCTTTCGAATCGCTCGCGCAATCAACCGACAAGCGTCGTCACCCAGCGGCTGGTTTGGGCGATTGCTTGGCCGGATCTGGCGGCGTGAACACGACGCCCTGAACGCCGAAGTCGTCGAACACCTAGAGGTCTGCGACGGGCACTTCGTGCTCGCGATTGGCTCCGGACCTGGCGAAGGCTTGGCGGGGATCGCTCAGTGTATTGGCTCGGGCAAGGTGGTTGGCGTCGACGTCTCCGAACTGATGGCGAAGGTCGCACGGCGCCGAAACTGGCAAGGTGTTGCTGGCGGCGGAGTGGAGGCCCGAGTTGGTGATGTCACAGCGATGGAGCTTGGCGAATCGACGTTCGACCGCGTCTTCTCGGTGCATTGCATCTACTTCTGGCGTGACGTGGATGCCGTACTCACCAAGCTCGGGGAAGCGCTTCGACCCAGCGGGAAGCTGATTCTTGCGTTTCGTCCCGAGAGCGATGGCATCCCTGCGCGCTTCCGCGATCCCACGTATCGTTTCCCCAGAGTTGAGCAGGTCACAGCCTCGCTTCAACGCGTGGGACTCCAGGTGGAGCCCGTCACCAACTCGGTGGCGTCGCCGACCGCTGTCCTTGTCAGTGCAGTCAGGCGCTAGTGAGCGTCAGCACAGGCCTGTTGTCCAGGATGGAGCAGATCTCGCTGACGTCGAAGATCTGCTCGATGTGGTGAACCCCGGGCCTTCGCCGACTTGGGAGTAATTCGATGACTCGCGCCGCGATCATCGCGGTGGACTCCGCCTCGATCTTTCCGTTCAGGGTCGCTCGGCTCACCTGACTCTTTCCTCCCCGTGTCCCCGAGACTTCGATAGCCAGCGCCCACGCCTCCGACCCGAAGTGCGCGCGAAGTGCGAGATACTCGACGAGCCACCTAAGGCCTCGCAACTTCAGTGCGGGCCCGAGCTTCACTGCAGTGCGGGTCCAACGCGATGACTCGACCGTCACCAGCGTGCGCGCGGCCGGCAAGCCAAGTGTGCGCTGGACCACGTGTTGATCCGCGATGTCGAGAGGCGCCGCCCAGCTCGCTGACGGGAGGTTTGGGAACCGAACCTTCTCCAACACCGTCCGGTTTCCGGTCTGCGAAAAGCTATCCAGGAACCAGCGGATTGCGGCGTTGCCGTGTCTCTCACCCAGCCCGAGGAAGAGACCGATTCTGGCGTCGCTGCACGCGTCCAAACGTGTGGCGGCGGCTTTCACCAGCAGGTTGGTCATTCCGGGAGCCAACCCCACTGACAACGTGGCTGATGCACCGGTTCGAATCGCGGTGGAGTCTAGCGCTTCGACTGCTCTGTAGAACTCGTCGCTTGCCGTGATGTCGACGTAGTCACGACCTGTCTCAAGTACCCATCGCACGAAGTGCGTCTCGACTTGGTCCATGCAGCATGCCACGAGATCGCATGTGCTAGCCGCAGCTTCCCAGGTGTGGGGTTGCTCGAGGTCTATCGTAGCGTGTCTGCAACCGAGCCTAGCAGCGGCTTTTGCGGCGCTCGCTTCGCTACGGCCCGCGACTATCACGCCGTACCCGCGGTTCTGGAGCGCGTGCGCGAGGTGCGTTCCGACCCGACCGTAGCCACCGACAATCAAGATCTCAGTGCTCATCTTTTGGTCTCCCCGTGGGGGGCATGGCGTTGCCATGAGGATATGCAGACTACTAGTCGCCGCTGACCTGAAGTTCGGTCATCATGCCGGACTCGGCGTGCTCCAGGACGTGGCAGTGCATGAGCCAGCGTCCCCAATCAATTGGCACCATCCCAACGTCGACGGTCTCGTGCGCATGCAGCAGCACCGTGTCGTTGAAATAGGGGGTATCCTCAGCGAGCCCGTTTCTTGCGATGACCTTGAAGAATTGTCCATGAATATGCATCGGGTGCAGCCGAGTCGAGTCATTCCTGAATCGCACCCTCACCCAGCGACCACCCTCGAGTTCCGTGACTCGGTGCTTGCCCCAAGGCAGACCGTTGATGGTCCATTGGATTCCATGCGGGCCCCCTCGCCGAGCGTCGAGCGCGTAGGTTATGTCCACGGGACGGTTGAATGCCTGTTGCCAGTGTGGAACTCGTGCGTTCGATGGCGCCACGAACTTCGGCGCCGCGACGGGCTCTCCGGATACGGCGATCGACGTAAGCGCGAACGGTCGCCGGGTGAAGTGGTCTGTCACCTCGAACACTTGACCAGCTGAATCCACAGGGATCTGAAGGTCGAGGTCGAGGCGATTGCCCGGCGCGAGTTCGAATCCCGTCATTGCCAACGGTTCTCGGGTGTACATTCCGTCCACCGCGATAACTCTAGGGGAGAGGGCCCCGAAATCAGGCCGGTAGACCCTGCCGTTGGACGTGTTCACTAGGCGCAAGCGCAGCCTCTCCCCGGGTCGGGCGACCATCTGCGGAGTACTGCGCCCGTTTACAGTCACCGACTGACCCCAGCGGCCGTCCATCGCTAGGTCGTGTCGAGTCACGAATCGAGGGTCGATCTCCCCATCCGGGCCTAGCCGCCAGTCGTCAAGCACCCAGACTTCGTCGCGGCTGTACGGGAGCGAGTTAGCATCGTCGACTACGAGCACTCCGTAGAGTCCCCGCTCCACCTGTTCCGCCCCGCGAACATGGGGGTGAAACCAGAACGTGCCCGCGTCCTTTGGCACGAACCGATACGTGAAGCTGCCGCCAGGGGGTATCGCCTCCTGGGTTACCCCGGGTACGCCGTCCATTGCGTTCGGGACTCGCACACCGTGCCAGTGGATTGTTGTGGGCTGGGGAAGGTCGTTGCGGAACTGCACTTCCACCTTCTCTCCAAGTCGCACACGCAGAACCGGGCCCGGCACTTGACCGTTGTAGGCCCAAACTGACAGCGCTCGCCCGTCAATCATGTTCAGGCGAGTTGTTGAAGCTCGCAGCTCGAAATGCCGCACGGAAGCGGCTACGGGCGCGGCTTTGGGGTATGCCAGAGCAACCTCGCTAGCCAGAGCGATGCGGTCGGCGTCGCTCTGACTTGCCGGAGTTGCGCTCTCCGATTCCTCGGTCTTGCTGTGCGGGATGAGAATTGCGGCGAGAATTGCCAGTGAAGTCCCGAGTACGAGCAACCGGGTTCGGCGCTTTGGTCGTTCAAGGTGCGTCATGTCAAGGGCACCGCGTGCGCAGCACGTTCACTCGCTTGGCCTGCGCGGCCACGTCTGGGCATCCACGCCACCTCAGTGCATGCCCGAGTTTCCAGCGTGCCCCATCCCCTCCATATGCACCGAGCCCGAGGTTCCCTTTTGGACCAACGCCATTGAGCAGACTGGGCACTTGCCGTCTCCCTTGTTCTTCGCCGCATAGTGCACCTCGCCCTTCATCTCACACATCCACGCGCCGTCCGGAATGCGATCGCTGGAGACCGGCGGGTCGAAGCGGGTCCCGTCTGCTGCGACCTCCACTTTGTTCGAGGCTGCCTTTACGCTGGCGGCGGCAGCGGCGGGGCCTGTCTCCTTCTTGTCGCAGCCCGCGATGCCCAGGGCGATGACGCCCACGGCGATTGCGATTGAGGTCAGGGTTAGCTTGTTTTGCTTCATCATGTCGTGCTCCAAGTTGCTGTACGGAAATGTTGGTTTTGGTTCCTGATGGGGCGGCGCTCGTGGCCTCGGTGCCCCTACACCTCAGCCCGCCGCAGGCGGAGCGCATTCCCGATTACGGAAACAGAGCTGAGGCTCATCGCCGCCGCGGCGATCATTGGTGAAAGTAGCAGACCAAAAAATGGGTAAAGTAGCCCGGCAGCGACGGGGATCCCGGCGGCGTTGTATCCGAACGCGAAGAGCAGGTTCTGTCGGATGTTCGCCATGGTCTTCTTTGAAAGTTTCCGCGCGCGAACGATGCCCCCGAGATCTCCCTTGACCAACGTCACGCCCGCGCTTTCCATCGCGACGTCCGTCCCGGTACCCATTGCGATCCCGACCTGGGCCTGAGCGAGGGCGGGGGCGTCGTTGATACCGTCCCCAGCCATGGCAACAACGTGCCCGTCGGCCTGAAGTGACCGGACCTTTGCGGCCTTCTCGTCAGGGAGTACCCCCGCGATCACCTCGTCGATTCCAAGCTTGCTTGCGACTGCCCGAGCCGTGGTTTCGCTATCTCCTGTCAGCATCACGACTTTCAGCCCTTCGGCGTGAAGCGCTCGAATCGCGGCGGGCGTGCTGCTCTTGATGGGATCGGCGACTCCAACGAGCCCAGCCAGCTGGCTGCCCATGGACACGAACATCACGGTCTGACCCTCGGCGCGCAGTTCCTCCGCGCGGGCCTCGTATGCTGCCACGTCAACATCCATGCTCCGCATCATCGCGCGGTTGCCGAGCGCGACCGTGGCGCCCTGCACCGTTCCGGTAACTCCCTTTCCGGTCACCGAGGCGAAGTCTTCGGCAGCGGGAATCGTGAGGCCACGTCGCTCGGCACCGCGAACCAGCGCGGCGGCAAGCGGATGTTCACTTCCCTTCTCTAGGGCAGCAACAACGGAAAGCAGCTGGTTGTCTGTCAGGTCACCCACCGCCACTAGTCCCGAATCAAGCGCTTGCATGACACGAAATTGGGCTCGCCGGCGCTCGGTCCAAGCCGGCGTGCGGTGGGCGCAGCTTGCCGCCGCAGCCGGACGGGCTGCCGATGGCTTGGTTGTGGAG
>JBFXBK010000098.1:0-25878 GCA_050183255.1 Polyangiaceae bacterium
GACCACCGTGAAGATGCTGCGGGGAAAGGTCGCGTACATGTCTCCAGAGCACATCACGGGGCAGGAAGTAGACTGTCGTTCCGACGTCTGGTCGATGGGCGTGGTGCTGTGGGAGATGATCACCGGTGAACGGCTTTTTCGCAGGGAAACGGAGATAGACGTGATGCGCGCCGTCGCGCTGAAGCCGGTGGCTCACCCGCGACGGCGCAACGAACACGCACCTCACGGGCTGTCCCGGATCGCGTTGTGCGCTCTCAATCGCGATCCAGACTCGCGCTACCAGTCGGCAGCTGCCATGGCCGCCGAGCTCGAAGCCTACGCGGCGAGTACCGGGGTAGCGACTCACTCTTCGGCGGTGCGCGGCTTCCTGATGGACGCGTTCCCCGAGGGCGAGCAACGAAAGCTGGAGCTCCTCGCGCGTTTCAAGGGCGTACAGAGCTCCGGGATGTTTCCCCGTAGCTCAGAGCACGCGCCGGGGAAGGCCCCGCCGCCGGGAATGCCACGATTGCCCGGCGACAGCGAACCTCCGGCAGCCGAACCGACGGTTGCAGAACGTCGACGTCAACGCAGCGAGCCCCCAGCGCCGGAGCCGACGGTCAGTGAACCGCCGCCGACACTGCCTGACATGGATGACGACGACGAGCCGACCGCGGTGCTCATTCCGGCTCGTAGTAACCCGCCGGCGCAGCGCTCGGTGCCGCCGCTGCCGCTGGTGCGGCGCAAGCAGCGATCCAAGCGCCGTAACGTCGCCATCTGGTCCGCGGCGCTCGCGCTGCCGCTGCTCAGCCTGTGCTTGGTGTACCTGGCGGAGAGGCAAGCCCCACGCTTGACAGAGCTCCACTACCAGGAGTCCGAGCGTAGTCAGGAGGACATGCACTCCCTCGAGCTGCCTGTGGTGCGGGCGCCCCAGGCATCGGGTGTGCACCGGCCTGCGCAAAGCGGCCCGGCAGCGTCCCCATCGCCTCCGACGTCGGCGGAAACCAAGGTTGGGGTTCAGCGCCAGCATGCGAAAACTCCAATAACAGCAGAGAGACGCGGAAACACGCGGGCATCTTCGGCTCCACTGCAAGCCCCGCAGCGCTTTGCAGGAACTGGAGATCTGGTGGTGACCGGGTCCTCGCCCGGAATACCGATCTATCGCAACGGTGACTTCCTCGGGGTAACGCCGCTGCGGGTTCGCTTGCCACACGGTGTGCAACACCTGGAGGCGCGGTACGGTGATGGGCGGAAAGCGAACCTCTCGACCCAGATCCAGCCTGGCGCGCTGTCGCTCCTCACGCTACCGGAATAGTCCTTGGTAACGTGTGCTGTTGAGTCGTTGAACACGTGCGCTGTAGTGACAGCCAATCAGCGCGAGTCAGTTGTTTCGTTTCGCGACACCTGCACTGCGCCGAAGAACTGCGTTGAAGAACTGCGCTGAAGAACTGCGCTGAAGAACTGCGCTGAAGAACTGCGCTGAAGAAACTGCGCTGAAGAACTGCGCTGAAGAACTGTTCAGAGGTGTCCAAAACGGCCATGGAAAGCTACGCGAGGTCCGAGGTCGCTTTCTCACGGAAATGAGATGCGAGTTCGGATCTTGAGTGTATATACTCAAGGATCATGGGTGTCCCAGCGCAGCGATTGAGTATCGAATGGAGCTCGCAGGCAGAGAGCCTGACCCGGCTGCGCGCCTCGGGGCAACGCGCCGAGGTCGCGGGGTACCACACGCTGTTCGAACTAGGACACGGTGGAATGGGATCCACGTGGCTAGCGGTAACGCGCGACACGACCGAGTTCGAGCGCCTCGTCGTGATCAAGCGTTTGCGCGCGGAACTAAGCCGGGACCCCGAAGCCATGGGGCGCTTCATGGACGAGGCGCGCACCGCGGCGTGCGTGCATCACGCGAACGTGGTGGGGATCCACCAGGTCGGCCGCGATGAGAGCGGGCCGTTTCTAGTCCAGGACTACATCGAAGGAGCCACACTCGAGCAACTCCTCGACTGGACGGCCATCTCGAAGCGCCCGCTCAACCTGGAGACCAGCCTGAGGATCGCGTTGGACGTGGCCCGCGGCTTGGGAGCGATCCACTCCGCGCAGGACGCGCGGGGGAGGCCGCTGGGGATCTTGCATCGTGATGTTTCCCTGCAGAATATTCTTGTCGGGCGAGATGGTGTGTCGCGCATCGCTGACTTCGGGATCGCCAAGAGCATTTTGGCGTCCGTGGCGACCGGGAGGCACGACATCTTGGGCAAGCTCCTCTACCTGCCGCCCGAGTACTTGCAGCGACAGGTGTGCTGCCAAGCGCTCGATGTCTACTCGTTCGGGATAAACCTGTGGATGCTGCTCGCCGGGGGGCGCTCACCTTTTCGCGTGCAGTCAGACGTACAGCTGGTGTGGGCGATCTGTGAAGTCGGTGTTCCAGCGTTGCGCTCCAGTGTCCCGGACGTTCCGGCGGCGCTCGCCGAGCTGGTAGACCAAGCCTGCGCGAGGGACGTGCAGGGTCGCTTCCAAAATGGGCAAGAGCTGGCGCGGGAGCTCGAGCGTGTCGTGCGTAGCCTCGGGATCATGCCTTCGCACGACTCGGTTGCAGATGTGGTGGAGATGGAACTCGGAGAGACCCTTGGCAGGCGTCGTGCCCGAGTCGCCACGGGACTCGACCGGCTCGAGACGCAGGGACCCACCACCGACGCTGGCGCTCGGAATAGCGACGCCGTCGCGGAGTCCGTGCTGCGCAGCGAGCCAGCACGCCCCTCGCTGGCTGCTGACACGCACCGCCCGGAAACGACGCGGCGCCCCCGTCGACTACGTGTTTGGACGGCCATTCTGTCGCTGCTCGTTGCCGTCACCGCGTCGGTGCTGGTGCTTGCTCCGGGGGGTGGTGCCCAACCAAGCCTCGGTCCCCACGAGCCGCGCGTCCCCGTGGTCAAGCACCAACGAGTTCAGTTCATGCCTCGTATCCAGATCGACGTCGGCGCCACCACAGAACCAAGGACCCGCTAGACATGGGCATTCAAGAACGACGTGAGCGCGAGCGCGCCAGACGCCGCCGGGAGATTCTGGATGCAGCGTGGGAAGTCGCCAGGTCCCTCGGTTGGTCCGCGTTCAGCGTCGAGAAGGTCGCGCTCCAGGCCGAGCTGGCGCGGGGCACGATTTACACCTATTTCAGCGATATCGGTACGCTCGTGACGGAGTTGGGACGCGAAGCGCTGAGTGAGTTCTCTCAGCAGCTGGCGCGCGCCAATGGTCTGAGCGAAGCTCTGGACGTGCCTGTACGGTTTTCTCAGCGGCACCCGGCCGCGTTTCGCCTGCTATTTCCACATGGAGAATTGGACCGCGCCTACCTGGGGGGACCCGAGCTGGAAGCTGCGCGATCCGAAGCCCAGGAACTCCTCGGTGCGTTGCAGCGCCTGGCGGCAGCCGAGGGTCAGCACCTCCCCGCCGACGCTCGCGAGGCCGCGGCGTTTCTGTCGGGTATCGGCCTCGCGGGCGCGTTAGTTCCCGAGCTCCGCGCGAGCACTACATTGCGTCACCGCTGGCAAGACTTCTGCTTGGGCAGCGAGACGCGACCCGGGAACGACGACTGAGCGCAAGCGAGATTGAAGGCAAACCTCGGTGGCGCTCACCAGGTGCGTTCGTGCTTGGAGCGGGCCCACGCCGTGAGATTCAGAGGGACTTCGCTTGCCCGGAGGTTCACGGCGCGGAGCAGCGCTAATACCTGATCGGGATCGCAGCCACACAGACCTGAGGCCCAGGCCGGGTTGGCTTCGACGACTGCCCACTGCCACAACCCGTCTCTGCCGCGCCTGAGTCGGCCAACGTCGAGCACCAACGCTGGCGGTAGCTCCACATCAGCATCCGCGAGCATTCGTTCCAGGAGCTGTGATGCTTCAGCGCGCTCGAGGTCGCTCAGTGGCCACTCCCCCTGCGCGTCCTGCCCAAGCTCACCGTCTCGCAGGTACGCAGAGAGCGTCACCACACGTCGCTCGTGGATGAAGGTCCGAACTTCGAGCTGCCACTCCACGACCTCGGACACCAGCACTGCTGTTGTGTCTGCTAACCCCTGACTCACCCCCGCGAGCTCCCCTGGTGCGTAGACCTGAGAGCGGAACAGCTTCTCATCGACCGGCTTGACGAACCGGTCCTCAGGTAGTTTCCGTGCGGCATCTAAATCCATCGCCACGATCTCGCGCTGGCGGTACTCGTGCTTCAACCTCGGAAGCCAGCCGTAGTCTGGCTCGAGCAGTTCGAGCCCGAGATCATGGGACACCGCGTCGATCAGGAGCGTTTCGCCGTAGAGCACCGGGTCCCGTTCCGCCAAGCCTTCGGGGACGCGATAGGACATCAGCCGCTCGACGGACCAACCCGCGGCGATGGCTGCTCGCCACATGCTGTTGGAGTCTTCACTGAAGCGGCGGGAGAGGACCAGCGTCGGCATCGCAATTTCACTGACCCTAGTCCGCTCACGCGCAGACTGCCAATGCGATGCGGTCAGGGAAGGGCGACGGGGCTCGCGTAGTACTTCACCACCGCGTCATCGAACTGACCGCCGTCGCTGTCGATGTAGGTCTGATTGCCGGCGCCCGTGCCGAACGTGACTGGCGTTTCTTCAGCTTCCCAGCGCTTGGCAGCGGAAGAACTCGAACGAGTCACACACGCAGCCGGGCTCGCCGCCTTGGCACTCGCAGCCAGCACCGCAGCTGCAGTCGACCCCGGCGTAGATCACCTCGCAGTCGGTGCGGGCCCCGCAACCGTCTTCTGATAGCTCCTCGCAGGTCTCCGCGTCGGCGGGGGAGCAGAGGCCCACGTCGTAGTCGCAGTTGAAGCCAGGGTCGCAGTCGCTCTCGTTTTCGCACGGATTCGGCGCCGCGTTGCTCCCACCCGCGGAGGCGCGGTCCGTGGAACCGCCACCGCTCGCAGCGCCTCCGTTGGAGGAACCGCCCTGGGTCGTGTTGCCACTGCCTCCGACTGCAGCTCCGTGGAAGCTCGAACCTCCGTTGGAACACTCGTCGTCGTCGTACCCATCATGCGTCTCGATGTTGCAACCGGCGACGAACGCAACGCTCGAGGTAAGGGCGACTAGAGACACGATTTTGAATGCACGGGACATAGGGATCCTCCGCGTTCACGCGAACGCACGTCAAGCGGCTTGCGCGCGCTGCGCAAGCTTCAAGGCGGAGTGCCCGTTGCTCTCTGGGGTGTTCACGAGAAAACGCGTCCACGATCGGTTTGGGGGTGAGGAGCAGCGTACCTCCCCCGAAAATCCGCCTGGATCGAACCTGAGTGCTTGCGGAACACGACATCGCGAACAACCGGATACAGCCAGAGTGTGCCCGCCGGTTCACGCTTGAAAAATTACCCGGAGGAAATGTTATGGGAGTGGCTCCAGCCGACGGGTCACCGTTACAACGCAGACCGCTGAATCTGTGCTCGGCGACTTTCAGCTCGGGGAGGCGCTCTGCGGCTCCTTGGAGCGCTTGAAGCGAAAGACGGTCTCTTCGAGCTCGCCGCCTGGCCCACGGTAGATTTCCGTCTGATCGAAGGTGTCCGCGTTGATGAAGTGCAATCGCTTCTCGACCAGCACGGACGCGTCTCCGCTCACATTCGTTGCATCGAGGAACCGCAACACGATGGAGTCGGCGTTCACCTCTGCGGCGCGCAGTCGGGGTTGATTGCCCTGACCGCAGTAGTGCGTGAGCATCAGCGAGCGTTGGTCGGGATGATACACGCTGATGGTCTTGTGCCCGTTCGGAGGCACGAACTCCTCGACCAGCGCGCTGTCGTTCGACACCAGGCTGAACGACTCCGTGAGTTGCTTCCCATTGGGTAGCTCGGCACTCCAAGTGCCTGGCAGGCTGCGGGTCATGCGCTGCCATAAGGCAGCGCAGTCGGGGCCGCTCGTCGTGGCTGTGGGCCGCGCTTGCTCGATGGGCGTTGCGGCCTCGTGAGGCGCTACGGCGCAGGCGCTCGCGAGCGCTAGCGCGCCGACGCACAATGCCGCGCGGATACGCTGGCTACTGGCAGGACCAACCGTCATAACAGCTCCAGCTCGCCGAGCAGTTCGGGCCGACGCATCCGTAGCAGTAGCTCCCTGAGCAGGGCGTGTTCTCGACCTCGCACTGTCCGGGGTTCGCTTCGTCCGGTTGACAGGAGTGGCCGCTGGTGCACTCGGTGCTGTCCCAAGCGTAGTCGCATTTGCCGCCGAGGGAGATCACACAGGTGCGCTTGGTGGTGTCGCACTCGGTTGCCACCGTCTTGCCGAGGTCGCTCTGACCCTTGGCGCACTCGCTCGACTGAGTGCAGCTCTCCCCGATCCCCTTGCCCGCGTAGCACTTGCCCGCGTTGCACTTGGGATACTGCGGGGCGCAGTCCGAGGCGTCATCGCACGGATCGTCCGCCCAGCCCATGCCGCACTTGCCCTTGCCGCAGTAGCGTGCGTCCGAGCTGCAGTCGGCGTTGGTCGCGCATGGATCTCCGTAGTCTCCCCGGCTGCACTTTCCCGCGACGCAGTGGGGCGCGGACGAGGCGCAGTCGCTCGCGCCGGTGCAGGTTTGCCCAAGTTGACCGGTGCTGCAGGAGCCGCCGATGCACGTGCCGACGCTGCATTCTTCGTTCCCCGAGCACTTGGCTCCACTGCCGCCGTCGCTGCACGTTCCGTCTTGACAGATGTTCGAGTTGCAGTCGCTGGGAGCACCACAAGGTGAACCAGTGCCGCCGCTCTCACAGCGCCCTGCGACGCAGTGGTGGCTGTTGCAGTCGTCGTTCTGCTCGCACAAGCCCCCATCGTTTGGGTCGATGGGCAGACACGTCTGCGTTCCGGGGGAGCAAGCGAAGCGGCTATTGTCCACTGCTGGCGCACAGCCCACATCGCTCGAGCACGCAGTGCCCTGCAAGCTGCGGCAGGCCGCCGCGGTGGTGTTGCAGGACCCGCTCAGGCACTGCACGTCGGCGCTGCACTCGGTTTGATCCGCGCGGGAACGCTCGGCGTAGCAGGTCGCCTGCTGGCGTCCGTCGAAGGCAGCGCAGAACAAGCCAGCGCCGCACGCGTCCACGCCCAGGGACGCGCAACAGGGTTGGGAGATGGTCTGCGAAGCGGGCAGATCGCACGTCTCAGCTGGGCTTCCGCCGCCGTTGCCTCCTGACGAACAACCGCTAACCACCGCTAGCAAGAGCCCGAACAAACTGGCTCCCTGCGCCCCCGTGCTTTTCCTCATGGCGGGCCGGCTAGCACGGCTTTTCTACTCGGGCGACTCACACTTCCCGGCCCATGGGCTGGTAAGCACATGGAAACGGCGTACGCTCTCGAGTCAGCATGACCTACTCGAGCTCCTTCAGTGGCGGTTTGGCTTCGGTGGTAGCGGCAGCGCTGCTCAGTGCCTGTGGCGGGGCCACACCCGTAGCGGAGGCGCCCACGGACGACGAGCGCGAAGCCGAACCCTCCGCGATCCCGATTGCCGACGAGGTGGATCCCGAGCCGCAGCGCGCTCCAGATCCGTCGCCGGAGCGCCACGTCGTCGCCGAACCCGAGCCCGAATCAGCCGCCGACTGCTGCCGCGGGCGCAACGAATGCAAGGGGCTCGGCGGCTGCGCTGTCGAGGGCGCGAATGACTGCCGCGGCAAGAACGAGTGCAAGGGCATGGGTGGCTGCCACGAATTGACGCTGCCGTACGGCAATACGAGACGCCAAACCGCCTGAGTTGCGCCAGGGCTGCTCTCCGTGTGCGCCGCGCTTACGCCGGACACGCTGCGCACCGGTTGTCGAGGGTGAGGTCCGTGTTCTCAGCTCTTAGGAACTACATGTCGGTGGGAAACTCGAACTCGATGAACTCAGACTGGTCCTGCAGGTAGTTCTGGTCGCGATCCATAGAGCCAAGTACCCACGGGACAGATCGCCTGTGGGAAGCACCTCGGCTGCTGGCGGGTTCTACGAGGCCGGGTTCCACGAGCTCGTCACGTCCAGTGGCTTGGAGCGTTGCGAACGGCTGTGGGGGATGTCTGGAGGTGGAGACGGGATTCGAACCCGTGTATGACGGTTTTGCAAACCGTTGCCTAACCACTTGGCTACTCCACCGTTAGGCTGACTCCCCGTTGGGACGGGGCCATCCGGGCCCAAGGGCTCGAATGAGTCGCGAACTCTGTTCAACGGAGGCACTCGAGTCAAGCGGGAAGCGCGGGCTGGTGAGCGATTTCTGGACGATATCGGGGGCTTGGCCTCAGCCTTGGAGTGCGCTTCTGCCCTCACCCCCGAACCCCACCCCGGATTGGGCACGGGCTCTGCTCGGGGACTCGCCCGCTGGGTGCGTGCGTGCTGGCGTCTCAGCCCCTGAGATCGCGTGTTCTTCAGGGGGGGAGACGGCACCGCGACCGGCGGCAACTCAAGGGGTCAGGCGCCGTTTCGTCACTCGCCAGCGGGGCGCCGCAGTGTATGGTGCCGAGCCTCCGGCGGGCGGGTGACGAAGCAGGAATCTGGGGCGTGCGTTGCTTACCGCTCGCCGTTTCAGCTGATCCCCCCGTCGTTTCCATATTGAAAAACCAATGAGTGGAACAGAGATCGCCGAGTTTAGCCATTCCGCGGAGTTTCGCAGGCGCCGCTTCCTGAACTGGTTCCCGATGGGCCTGACGTACGCGTTCCTCTACATGGGGCGCTACAACCTCACGGTGGCCAAGGGCGCCCTGGGCGACCTGATGACGAAGGAAGACTTCGGCATCATCTTCGCCGCGGGGACGACGGTCTACGCCCTGGCGTTCTTGCTGAATGGCCCCCTGGTCGACCGCCTCGGAGGCCGCAAGGGTATCCTCGCGGCAGCGATTGGTGCGTCGCTTGCGAACCTGTTGATGGGCGCCTACCTGTTCCACGTCACCGGGTCGGGCAACCCGGAGGAGCAGCCGCTCAGGCTGGTTTTCTCGATCCTGTACGCGCTCAACATGTACTTTCAGAGCTTCGGCGCGGTGAGCATCGTGAAGGTGAACGCGCACTGGTTCCACGTACGTGAGCGCGGCGGCTTCAGCGGGATCTTCGGTACGATGATCTCGAGCGGTATCTTCCTGGCGTTCACGGTGAACCAGTGGTTCCTCGACGCGGCCAAGGTGATCTTCAAGGACGCGCCCTCGCAGTGGGTGGTGTTCCTGATGCCGGGCCTGCTGCTGCTCGTGATGTTCTTCGTGGAGTTCGGGCTGCTGCGCGATCGACCGGGGCTCGCCGGGCACCAAGATTTCGACACCGGCGATGCCTCGAGCGGCGACGACGACGACAAGCCTGTTCCCGCATGGGAACTCATCAAGCGGATCTTGACCAACAAGATCATCTTGATGGTCGCGTTCATCGAGTTCTGCACCGGCGTGCTGCGCAACGGCGTGATGCACTGGTTCCCGATATACGCTCAGGAGGTGTGGGCGTTGCCAGACCACCACCCGCTGCGCTACGGCTCCTGGGAGAACCTGTGGGTGATCGGCGCCTGCTTCGCTGTCGCCGCCATCAGCGGCTTCATCGCGAGCCGCGCTCGAGGCGCCAGGCGCGGCTACCTGGTGATTTTCGGCGGTCTCGCGTTCCTGGCGCCGTTCGTCCAGGGCGGCTGGGGCGGCCTGTTGTTTATCGCTGGGGTGATCGGCGGCAACGTGGCGGGCTGGGTGAGCGACCTGTTCTTCCAGTCGCGTCGTGCCCCCGCTGCCGCGGGGATGTACGGTCTACTCGCGCTGTTTTCCATTGGCATGATCTTCACGCTGGCGCCTGCTCACAACACCGTGGGCAACGCGGACGAGAAGACGTTGCTGAGAGCCGGCGACGAGATCCAGAGCATCGGCGATCGCACCGGCTTCGACGGCTGGGCGCAGGTGCAAGACGCCATCGCCTGCTATCGCCCGGTGTGCGTGAAGTCGACTTGGGACGCGAAGTCCTGCATGTGCACGACGGGTAAGAGCGCTTCGGGAGATGCGGCGGAGTCAACCGGGGTGATCCCCGTGGTGGTCAAGCGTGACGGCGCAGAGCTGAAGCTCGACGTCCCGGATCCGAAGTCGAAGCAACGCGCCGGAGATCGGCGACGCATCAAGGCCAGCCCCGAGCTGCCCATGTCGCCCTATTTCCTTGGCGCGCTCGTGTTCTTGCTCAGCCTGTGCGTGATCGGCATCCACGGCTTGCTGTCTGGCACCGCGACCATGGACTTCGGTGGGCGCAAAGGCGCAGGCACCGCGGTGGGTGTGATCGACGGATTCGTCTATTTGGGCACCGCGCTGCAGTCGATCAGTCTCGGCTACATCACGAGCCGCAACTGGCAGTACTGGCCGGTGTTCCTGGTGCCCTTCGCGATCCTCGGCTTCATCCTGTGCACGCGGATCTGGAGCGCAAAGCCTTCAGGCAAGCCAGCTCACTAGTGTTTCAAGCCTGAAGTATCGCGCTCGCGCACAGAGTCCTTGCTAAGCTCCGCTGGTGGACGCCAAGCAGAGCGAGCCGGAGCTACCCGCGTTCTTCGCGCGTCTGCGTGAGCGCTACCCCGAAGCGGACGGGCTGCTGGGGGACGACACTCGAAGCCGCATCCTTGCTGGGACCGCCATCGCGATCGCCCGCCATGGGCTTCGGGAGTCGTCGGTCGAGCACATCCTGGAGGCGTCGCGCTTCTCGCGTCGCACCTTCTACAAGGTGTTTCGCTCGAAGGAGTCCGCGGTCGAGGCGCTGTTTGCGACCTGCGCGGAGCTGCTCGTGATCGCGGTGCGCACTTCGGTGGAGAGCGCGAAGACCCCAGCAGAGAAGGTGATCGCCGCAGTCGATTGTTACCTCGAGCTGCTCGAGCTCGGAGGGCCGCTGTTGATCGGCCTGCAGGCTGAAGCCATTCGTCCAGACTCACCGCTCGCGGTGCATCGGGAGTTCGTGTTTCAAGCGCTGGTTGGCCTGCTGGATTTGCACGTGCGTCAGAGCCTCGGCATGGCCGTGGACCCGTATGTGTTCCGTTGCCTCTTGATGGGCATGGAAGGCCTGATCATCGAGGCTGAGCGGCGCGCTGAATTTACCGTGCGGGAACGTGAGCGGGTGCGCGCGGCGTTCCTGCCGGTGCTCTTGCGTACGCTGGCGCCAGAGGGGGCGAAGCTCGCGAGGCTTCCGAAGGCACCCTAGCGCGCTCCGGGCGGCATCGCGCGTCGCACACCTGTGCCACCTGGCACAACGAGTAGCGCCTGTCCGCCCGTTTTCATCGGCGATCTCGCCTCCCGTGAGCTGGCACGCATGCTGCTTTGTAGAGCACATGGCTTTGGGGACTCGAGGGAAGTTGAAGGCGATTCGTACGCCGTTCGTGGTGACTACCGCGGCGGCCCTGGCTGTGGCGTGCGGAGGTAGTGCCTTTGATAGCGCCGGCGGCGGAGACGGTGGAACGGCTGGCAGCGGAGCGGTTGGTGGCAGCGGCGCCGTGGGCGGCAGCGGTGCTGTGGGCGGCAGCGGCGCCGTGGGCGGCAGCGGAGCAGTCGGTGGCAGTAGCGTTGGTGGCAGTTCAGGCAGCGTGGGAACGGGCGGCTCTGCCGGAACCGGCGGCTCGCCTGCGTGTCCGGCTACGCCGCCTTCCACCTACGAGACCTGCCCAGAAGGCATCAACGAAGCCGGCGGCTGTCACTACACCATCGGGTGTCAGAGCGGCACGTATCCCTTCACCTTCAAGTGCACCGACTACGGTACGTGGACGCTCGAGGGCTACGCCTGCTCGAACCCGTACGACTCTTGCCCGGGCACCGAGATCACTTGCTACGACCAGTGGCAGGTGTGGGAAGGCACCAATCCGCCTCCACCTTGCCCTGCGGAAAAGCCAGCGCCCAGCAGCGCCTGCGACAACAACTGGGGCTTCGGACCGGCGACGTGCGGTTACCGTTGCGAGAACGGTCAAGGCTGGACGGTCGGCACCTGCTACTACTGGAACGACCCGATCTGGGCCTTCGACGGCGCTTGCGCAGGGGATTGCTCCAAGCATGACGCCGACTTGCTCGAGTATGTCCAGCAGAACAAGGGGTGCAACACGGTGGACGACTGCAAGATCGTCTACACCAACGGCTGCTCTGCGCGCACGGAGCACTGCAGCGGCGCGTTCTACGTCAACAAGGCGGCGTCCGAGAGCGAGATAGGCAAGCTGGACTCGGAGCTCTCCACCTGCTTGGAAGGCGGTTCGTGTGCGGTGTGTGACGGCATCCCGCCGCCCGTGGCGTGCATCAGCGGGCTGTGTGCGCCTGACGTGAGCAACTAGCCATCGAGTGTGCGCCAGATCCGCGAGGTCGCGAATCTGGGACTGTGCCAGAATGTGCGGCCCCAGCAATGTAGCTGTTTTTAAAGCGTGGCATAGGGATTGCTATTGCCTCGGCATGCATCGCACGAGAGGCGCAGGCGCAAAGGGGCGCGGTAGGATCGCGGCGCTGCGCGTGCCGTTCGTGGTGACCAGCGCCACGCTGTTGTTCGCAGCCTGCGGCGGTTCCGCTCAGGGCGATAGCGATGCTCACGATGGCGTGAGCGGTGCTGGCGGAACCGGCGGCAGCGGTGCGGTCGGTGGCAGCGGTGCAGTCGGTGGTAGCGGTGCAGTCGGTGGTAGCGGTGCAGTCGGTGGCAGCGCTGCGGTCGGTGGTAGCGGTGCAGTCGGTGGCCAAGCCTGTCCCAGCGAGATGCCGCAGCATCAGAGCTGCGCTGGTTTCACCGAGGGGCAACGGTGCGACTACGACATCGACTGCCAGAGCGGACCGCAGTCATTGGGCTTCGCGTGTAGCGGTGGCTACTGGCGGTTCGTGCCGAGCCCTTGTTCGTTTCCCCACGACTCCTGTCCAGGTCCGAACCTCGAATGTGCAGGCGGCAAATGGTGGGAGTGGGGCTCCGATGGATCCAATAGTAATCCTCCGGATCCTTGCCCCGCGGAAAAGCCGGTGCCCGGCAGCAATTGCGGCTACTTCGATCTGGCTGGGCCATCCACTTGCGGCTATCGCTGTCCGAATGGTAACTGGACCGTAGGCTCCTGCTACCTTCGGAACCCTTCGGTTTGGGCCTTCGACGGCGCCTGTGACAACGACTGCAGCAACTCCGACCTGCTGGACTACATTCGAGACAATCAATATTGCAGCTCGGATGCTGACTGCCAGGTAGTAGGAACCAGCGGTTGCTCTTCAGTCACCGCTCATTGTTCCGGCGCACTCTACGTAAATCAGAAGGCAGACCCCGCGGAAATAGCGCGCCTCGATCAGGCCCTCAATGATTGCCAAGAGGTGGGCGGGTGCTCCGTGTGCCATGAAGCGCCACCGCCGGCGACTTGTGATCTCGGCTACTGCGTCCCGGCGCTGAGCCAATAGCCTGGCCCAGGAAGCGCGCACACGCTTCAAATCTCGAAGGCCATCGCCTCGAGGCGCGCTTGCTCGCGCGCCCGGAGGATCTCCCGTGACAGCTGGTTCAGGTCGGCGCGCATGGCGTTACGGGTGACCTCGATGCGGCTCTCCACCAGGCTGCTCGCGGTGTCGAACTTGTCCTGCAGCGAGTGAACCAGCTCTTCCAGCTCGCGGTCGAGCTCGAGGAGCTCCGCTTCGGTGCCTTCGATCAGCTGCTCCAAGGTCTGCGGCAGCACATCGTCCAGGGGCGCGAGCACTTCTTCAGCGTCCAGCTCGGGGAACAGGCGCTTGTAGCCTTCCAGCGTACCCCAAAGCTCGAACGCCTGCTCCGCGTGAGGCACCTCGCTCTGCAGGTCGCTGAGCGTTGACTCGAGGTATTGCCACGCGGAACGATAGCGCGCGAACTCTCGCTGGTAGTTCATCTCCTCGATGCGGGGCCAGAGGTGATGCCGAAAGCTGTGGTCGTAGCTGGTCGCGGCATCCTGCAAGCTGTTGCTCGCCTCCGGGAGCTTCTTGAAGATGCGCTTCGACAGCTCCTCGGCGCACACCAGGAGCGTCTGCGGGACAATGCGCTGCCTCAGGCGATGAATCGCGCGGTCCGTCAGCATGCTGGCTTGGCTGACGGTGATGTCCGTCGCCTCGTCCAGCGTGTGCGCGAACTGATCGACCCAGAGCCTGAGCTGGGTCAGGTGGTGCTGGTAGATTTGCTCGCGCTGCTCAGCGGCGCCCGCGTTCAGCTGCTGCAGGTGACGCACGGCCTGCTGCGACTTGGAGTACAGGAACAGATACAGCCCGACGTAGACCAAGCCGTACGCCGCCAACCACAGCCCGAGCGCGATCAGGGTCGGCGCGTTGTCGTTGATGGTGTCAGTGAAGAAGCCGTGCCCCGGTAGCTTGAAGCGCCCGTGCATCCACAGGTCGACTTCGTGAATCAAGCGCCTTCGCGCACCCAGGGCGATGTCGACCAGCACCACGCTGACGATCAGCACGACCAGGGACAGGCGCCGCAAGAGCACCCCGAGCGGCATCTGCGCGTTCTGGCTCATGCGCGCGAGGTGTTGTGAGCTGTACACCACGTCCGCCGCACCCAGGAAGAACACCAGTGCGCGCCTGACGAAGCCGTAGCGCGATCGTAGGGCGAGCTGAAAGTTCGTCTCGTCTGGGGCTGGCTCGCGCTCCAGCCGCCCGAAATTGGGCTTCAGGCTGACGGCCTGGCGGACACCCTTGCGGTGCTTGAGCGACAGTGGCTCGATCTCTTCCGCCGCGTCCGACGAGAACAGCCGCTCCACGAAGTCTTTCCGTACGGATTTCGCTCGGATGGCTTCGCGCAACTCCACGAGCTGGCGCTCCACGCGCAGCGAGTACAGCTCCGCGTCGGCGTCTTTCAAATCACCGGAGAGCTTGCGCCAGATCTTGGAAGCCTTCGCCTTCCACTGGCTTCGTGCCCGGTGGGTGCGTTCTTGAGTCGCCGCCGCTGCCTCTTGCACGAGCCGCGCCTGCAAGTTGCGAAAGCGGGTCAGCCAGAAGACCTTGTGCACGAAATAGCCAAGGGCCAGGAAGGTCGCCCCATAGAAGGCCGTCGCTAGCAAGTCCCCGAAGCTCATGGTTCCGCTCGGCGCATGCCATGCAATGCCGAGCGAGACTTTGCAAGGCCCAGCTCGGCGCGGCGGATAGCACCGGGGATCAGCCTAGCGCAGAACGAAGTTTTTTGGGGTGAGGCGCGCTTCGGGGCCTCCCAGCGCGCCTAGTTCAGCTGTTCCTGGTACTCGCTCACGTCAGAGTACTTGGTCTGGATCCCGGAGAGCGCAGCGCTCGCGTCGGGGGAGCAAGCCAGCACCTCTTCGAAGGCCGCGGTCGTGGCGAAGTTCACGATTTCGGTCGCGGTCGGTTGAGGTAGCTGCCCGTCGGCGCAGCCGTCCCAGAGCATCGTCGCCAGGTTGGCGTTCGTGATGTTGTATTCCTGGGCCACCGCCACGAGGTCCTGCCCCTTCGTGTTGGTCAGGCCGCACAGGTCACTGAAGGCGAGGTGTCCCGCGTTGCCGAGGCCGACCAGACGCTTCTTCGGGGCGGCCGCCGCGTAGGCGTCGCTCTGCCGCGAGAAGGCCACGACGCCATCATCCAGTGCGCCCATGATCAGCGTGGACTCCGGGGTGGGGTCGACGCCGCCCGCAGCCATTGGGATCAGCACCTTGACCCCAGCCGTCTGCCCAAACGCGGCAATGCCACCGCCGCCCGCGCTATGGCCGGCCATGCCGATGCGCGTGAGATCGGCTCGATCCCCGAGGAAATCCAAGCCGCTGCTCCCCGCGTCCAGCGCGCTCAGCAAGGCGCTGGTGTCTCCCGGCAAGTCGGCGCCGAATTTGAACTGCAGCAAATCCCCGAGGTAGAGGCCCTGGTGATCTTGGCTGAGCACGATGAACCCGCGGCTCGCCCAGTGGGTCATCTGACTCAGGCTCTGGGTGCGAAACGCCGCCGTGCCATGGATGAACACCACAACGGGGTAGGGACCGCGTCCGGTATCGAGGGGCAGATCGCGGTAGCAGTCGCAGTTCTGCCAGGGATTGTCTGCGTCGGGGATCTTCGCTTGCTCCGCGTCGGGCAACCACTTCCGGAGGTCGTAGATCACGGCGTCCTGGCCGCGCTCGCTGCCGTATTCCGCGGGGTACCAAACCTCCGTGGTCACGCCGCCGACGTCCAGTGTGCGCGCGCCGACGGGCCACGGACCGCGCTCCGCGGGATCCGCCGATACCTCGAACGACTTCGAGCCGCAGCGCTCGACCTCGGGAGGCAGCGTGACCTGCCCGCCCGTCCCGCCGCCGCCGCTCGCGCCGCTGCCCCCACTGCCCCCGCTGCCGCCGCTCGCGCCGCTGCCGCCGCTCGCGCCGCTGCCATCATTTCCGCCCGAGTCTCCGCCGCAGCCGCTGGCCGCGAAGGCCAACGCCAGGCACGTGACACCCAACCCCACGCGTCTCATAACCAGGAGGCTGACCGAAGCCGCTCCAAAGTGCAATGTGAGAAGTATTACTTCTAGCGTGGTTTCAGCTCGGCTGTTCGAGCGTCGCGTCGACTAGAAACTGCGGAGGCGGATCTGACAGTCAGCCCACGGCGCGCGCACGCTAAACCGGGTCGATCACCACCCGATTGCGACCGCGGTTCTTGGCTTCGTAGAGCCGTGCGTCAGCCACAGCGATTAGCTCCTGAGCCGTGGGGGCCGTGACGCAATCCAGCGAGGCGCAGCCGGCGCTGAGCGTCGCTTGGATCCGCTTGCCTTCATGGTCGACCGGCGTGCGCTCAATCACGCTGCGTATCCGCTCGGCAGCGCAGAAGGCTCCGTTCAAGTCGACGTTGCGCACGATCACCAGGAACTCCTCGCCGCCGTAGCGCGCGAACACGTCCTCGGTGCGGAGCTCGCGCTTGGCGAGCTTCGCGAGGTGCTTGAGCACGGCGTCCCCCGCCTGATGGCCGTGGTCATCGTTGACCTGCTTGAAGTGATCGAGATCCAGCAGCACCACGCTCAGCATCGAGCGGTGTCGAACGGCGTAGGCGATCTCCGCTGCGAGGCGCTCCTCGCCGTGACGGCGATTGTGTGCGCCCGTCAGCGGATCGAGGATGCTCGAAGAGTAGAGACGTTCCAACATCGACTTCTGCTGACTGTCCATCAGCGAGAAGCGAAAGCTCACGCGCGGCCCGAGCTGGATGCAGTCTCCATCTCTCAGCTGCAAGCTCGTGACGTTGCGACCGCCCACATAGCAGCCGTTGCGCGAACCCAAGTCGTCGAGCCACACCTCGCCGGCTTTCATGTGGAGGCGCGCGTGCTTGCGGCTTACCCCTGCGTCGTCGATCTGCACATCCGCGGAGGGACTGCGCCCGAGCACGATGCCGGCCGGGGGTATCGTCTGCACCGCGCCCGCGCCGTGGCCATCCATGCGCACCAGCACCGGGGTCTCTCGCGCCGGCGGAATAGAGCCGCTCGCTTCGATGACCTCGAAGCGACCGGTCTCGCGCTCCACTTCGCTATCGAAGGTTTCCCCAGGGATTTCGTCGCCCTCCAGGGGTCGGTAGCTGGAGCGGCTTGGGCGCTCGAGGCGCCAGTTCGAGTCGACCCGTGCGGTCGGTTGTTCACCGAGCGGTGGCCGCGTGGGAAGCCAGGGACGCTCCAGCGTGCTGACGCGCACCGCAGGCATCTCCGGCGTCGTCGGCTTCTGGGCGAACGGGACGTCTGCCGTCGCACGCCGGCGCGCGCCGGACTCCGTGCGGGTCGGGCTAGGGACGGGTTCGCTCTGCGCCTTCACAGGGTTTGCTAACGGTCGTTCGAGCTAGAGCTTGAGCGCGATCTGTTGCAGCCGCCCGATGGAGCGCCTCACCCCCGAAAAAGCTTGGGGATATCGCGTCGACTATCCGCGGGTGGAACCGGGGCTGGGCTCGATGGACAGCGGATTCAGCAAATCGAACAGCTCGCGGCGCACCTCGGTGGCCAGAGCGGCGTCCAGGCGCAGCTTCTGGAGCAATTCCGGGTGTGCGTCGAGCTCGCGACACAGCACGATGCGCTCATCCAGGAGCTGCTGCTTGTGGCGCTGCTTCAAGCTGGTGAGGCAGGTGATGGGGAACGCCAGCTCGTCGGTGATGCGCTGCGCGAGGTTTCTGCGCGGCAGATCCAGCTCGAGCACCGGCGGCGGCGGAATGCTCGGCCGCTGATAGTCTGGTACGTTGATCGGATCGCCGTCCGGGTAGTCCCAGCTCAAGAGGCCCAGGTGCACGCTCTTGGCGTACACGATCGCATCCGCGGTGAAACGACCGTTGGTCACCAACCAGAACTGATCGGAGTTTCCGTGGAGATCGCCGAGGAGGTCGCGGGCGCGTGCCGAGACATAGAGCGCCGTCTTCACGTCGCACTTCGCGTCGCCGCTCATCCTGTGCTTGCACTCGACGAGCAGCCGGTGGCTCTCGTCGCCGTTTGCGGCCTGAGCTAGGACGTCGATTTCGTGGTTCACCGCGCCCTTCAGGTTCACCCCCACTTCGGTGCGCCAGCCGTCGCCGCTGAGGAGTGCGGCGATCAGGCGCTCGAAGGGGTAACCCGTCGGGCCGAGCTGCATCACGGCTCGCTTGAGGCTGTAACGCGCGGCGATATGTCTGCGCTCCTTGCGGAGCTGCCTGAACGCGATGCGATACAGCTTATCCGTGGGGATCCCATCGCCGACCTTGGAGCTCACCCGGCGCGCGACGCGTTCGACCAGAGACTCTGCCGCACCGGATCGCGCCAGGGAGCGCTTGAGCTTCTCGATGTCGAGCGCCTGCCGCTCACCGTCCGCTTTGATGACGTAGACGTCGGTACCCATGCAACTTCAGCGTGGCGGGAGCTCGATGGTGTCGCCTTCGCTAGCGACGGACAGCTCACACTCCGGCGCAAACTCCTGAAGCCAGGTTTCCGCTGCGGCACCGATGGCGTCGAGGGCGTCGTCCGTGCGATCCGGATCGTGGTGGAACAACGACAGGCGCTTTGGCCGCGCGAGCTTGCCGAGCTCGAGCACGTCATCCACCACGGAGTGACCCCAGCCAACCTTCGCAGGCATGTCGCTCTTGATGTACTGAGAGTCGTGAATCAGCAGATCCGCGTCTGCCGCAAAGCGCGCGAGATCGTCCAGGGAGATGACTGCGCCGGTTGGAGCCGCTAGCTCGTTATCCGTGAGGTAACACACGCTGGAGCCATCGTCGTCGACGATACGGAAACCTTGCGCTCCGCCAGGGTGGTTCAGCAGGATGCGAGATACCTGTGCGGAGCCGATTTGCCAGATGTCGCCCTCGGGCTTGGTGAAGTCGATGGTCGACGGGATATCGTCCAGGCCGATCGGGAAGTGGATTGGATCGAAGAGCGTTACCGTCTGGCGGAAGCGCTCCTGGGCTTCGCTCGCCAACGGGTAGACCACGATCTCGGTCTCCTTGCGCCACAGTGGACCGAAGAAGGGCAGCCCCAACACATGATCCCAGTGCGTGTGCGAAAGCAGCAGGTGCACGCGCGCCGGACCTGGCGCCATCTTCTTACCGAGCTCGCGGAGACCAGTGCCTGCGTCCAACACCAGGCGCGAGCCGTCGGCGAGCTCGACCTCCACGCACGAGGTGTTGCCCCCGTAGCGGGCGGTGTTCGGTCCTGGCGCTGGTACCGAGCCCCGAACCCCATGAAATGTGACGCGCATCTGCCGGCACTCTAGCAACGTCCGGGCAATCCACGGAACTAGGTGGCACTCGCGACCCCAACAATCCCCAGCGTGCGCCAAAAGACGCGCGGAAAGTTTTGAATTATTGAGCACTTGGCTAGGCGAAGCCAGGTCTCCAGTTTCCCTAGCTTGGACTGCCAGCCGTCTGGAGCGCGCTCTTCAGCGCCTTGGCCACCCGGTCGACCAGGCGTTGGACCTCGCCCACGCCGAACCCAAAGCGTGCTCCCAAGTCCAGCAAACGATCGGCTTCTGGTTCTGCAAGCTCGCGGTCGGCAATCGCGGCGAGCGCCGCGAACGACAGCGCCTGTTCCCGTTGCTCAAAGGTCACGAGATCCTTCGCGACGCGACTCAAGCTGCGTTCGACTCCCTCTGCATCGAGCTCGGCTTGGAGCTGCTGCACTAGCTGTGCCGCCTCGGGATCGCCGAGCACCTGCTGAAACAGCCGTTCGAGTGCCGTCTGTTCTTCAGCGGTGAGCTCGTCTGCGGACGCGACGATCAGCGCGCACTCGAGCAACGCGCGCTGTGCGCGTGCGTCAGCAGACTCCGGCGCCGCGCGCAGTGCTTGCTGACCCGCGAGCAGGCTCTGTTTACTCGGCAGCCGACCGCTCAGTGCTCGCACGCCGCTGCCGCCCGCTTGGGACAGCGCGGCCTCGATCACGTGATCGAGCGCGTCGCACAGCTCACTCGCCGACTTTCGGGGCAACGCGGGCAAGAGCAACGCAGTCATGGGCGGAGCATAGCAGGCTGTTGAAAAACACACTCAACGACACGTGCGCTTGCGTCGGAGATCGGTGCTTCGATCGCGGCTTCCGGCGGCGTAAGCTCGAATGACGATGCACACTCGACCGGCCCAGGTTCGCGGGCGCTTCTATCCTGGCACGCCGCAGGAGATCGAGCGCCAGGCTAGCGCGTGTCTTGGCGCCCCGGTCGACGCGTTACCCGCCCTGGGTTTGGTGTTGCCCCACGCCGGTTGGATCTACAGCGGTGCAATCGCTGGCGCGGCGATCGCTCAGACTCAGATCCCTGAGCGCGTGATCGTGATGTGCCCGAATCACACCGGTAAGGGAGCGCCCGGCGCGGTGTGGTCTCGCGGCGAGTGGGAGTGCGGCGTCGATCGCGTGTCCATCGACGAAGCGTTGGCTGACGCGCTGCTTGCGCGCACGCGCGTGCTCCAGCCTGATGACACGGCGCACTTCGGTGAGCACGCCATCGAAGTGCTGTTGCCGCTGCTTCAGGCGCGCCAACCGTCGCTGCGGGTGCTGCCAATCGTGCTTGGGCCGCTGCGTCTCGAGCAGTGCGCAGAGCTTGGCAGAGCCCTCGCCAGCGTGATCTCCGAAGCACCCGGCGATCAAAAACCGCTGCTCGTCGCGAGCACGGATATGTCGCATTTCTTGAGCGCGGCTCAGGCTCAGCGCGCGGATGCGCCGGCGCTCGATGCGGTGCTGCATCTGGATCCGCGTGCGCTCTATCAACGGGTGGTCGAGCGTGACATCAGCATGTGCGGTTTCCTGCCGACGTGCGCCACGTTGTTTGCGGTGCGGGAACTTGGAGCCACGCGCGCCGAGCTGGTCAAGTACGGGCACTCTGGGTTGGTCACGGGCGACGACAGTCGCGTCGTGGCCTACGCGAGCTTCCGCCTCACGTAGGGATTGCTGAGAATTCGCATCCCGCCAGCCAAGCTTTGGACAGCGCCGCCTGGGGGGAGTAGCGTGTGCAGGGTGAGTTCGCTGGCACCAGGTCTGTTGATCGCTGCTCCTCCCCTCGGAGATCCGAACTTCGATCGCTCCGTCGTCTTGCTCGCGCAGCACGGCCCGGACGGCGCGTTCGGCTGGATCATCAATGGCCGCGACGTGATGACGCTGGAAGACTTGCTCGAGCGCGCTGACGTCGGTGATGCGCGAGTCGAGACCGATGGCGCAGTACGCATCGGTGGTCCGGTGTCTCAAGAGCAGGTCTGGCTGATTTACCGTACGGAAGAAAAGCTGGCGGACATCGAGGGCCAGTTCGAGGTGTGCGCGGGCGTCACCGCGACCGCCTCACGCAAGATCTTGGAGGCGGTGGCCGAAGGCAAGATGCCACCGAGTCTGTTCGGCCTGGTGGGCTACGCCGGTTGGGCTCCCTCTCAGCTCGAAGACGAGATCCGCGCCGGCGCCTGGCTGCCGACGGATGTGGACGCATCGCTGGTCTTCGATATCTCCCGAGACGAGCTCTGGACCAAGGCCTATGAGCGCATTGGCGCTTCGGCGTTGGCCTTCACCACCCGCACCGTCGGCTCTGCCTGAAGCTCCATGCCGCGAGCGCCCCGTTGCGAGCTCTCGGCGCGACGTCGCGTGAGCCCGAGGCGCGCCTGGATTTGGGGGGGAGGGTGCCTCGCAATGGCGCTGTGGCTCGCCACAGCGAGCGCGACGCGCGAGGCATCGGCGCAGCCCCAACCGGCAACTGCCTCGAGTAGCCCACCGGTCAAGCGCATGCGTGGTTGCCTCCCGGAAATGCAACGCGTCGACGGCTTCTGCATCGATCGCTGGGAAGTCCGTACACAGACACCCGAGGGCCAGCCGCTCTCGCCGTTTTACCCTCCAGACTACCGGATCCTGAACAAGATCCGTAAAGTGTGGGTGATCGAGCGACCCCGGGTCGGCCCCGAGCGCGCTCGCGCCATGCCGCTCCCACCGCTCCCCGCCTGGCAAAAGAAGCCGTTCAAGGTGCGCGCCGTCTCTGAGCCTGGTGTGATTCCTCAGGGATACATGAGCTACTACATGGCCAGGCAAGCCTGCGTCGCCGCGGGCAAGCGCCTGTGTCGTGACGAGGAGTGGGAAACCGCCTGCAAGAGCCAGGCAAAGACCAAGTTCCCCTACGGCGATGACTACGTGGCGGGGCGCTGCAATGTGTTCCGCGAGTTTCACCCGGCGGACGTACTCCACTTGGACGCCTCGAGCGGGCACCGCGACCCGCGGCTCAACCTGGTGCTGGAGAACGGTGTCGATCCTGGGCTGCGCGACACGGGCGCGACCAAGAGCTGCGTGAGTCACTGGCAAGGCGGCGACGTCTACGACATGGTCGGCAACCTCGATGAGTGGGTGGAGGATCCCAAGGGGCGTTTCCGTGGGGGATTCTACTCGCGCAACACTCGCTTGGGTTGCGAAGCCAAGGTCACGAACCACCCGGCAGGCTATTTCGACTACTCCACCGGGGCGCGCTGCTGCGCCGATCCGCGCTAGTGTCCTGTCTCCGTGGTTCGCTGCAAAACTCGCCCGCCCCCTAAGGAGCTGAGCCTGGCGTCAGGCCTCGCCAGCGCCTTGGAGCTGGTGCTTGAGGCGCTCTAGCGCGAGATCCAGCTCGGCCACGATCGATACTTCGGGTTGGCTCTTCAACGCCTCGTGCTCCCCGGCGTGGGGATCCCTCGCCGGCTCTGCTGCCTGCCAAGTGCTCCAAACCAGCGCGACGATGCGCTCATCGGCAGTGAACGGCGACGGCAGGGTGCGCAGGCTCAGGGTGCTCGCGCCTTCTTCCTCCCACACGACGCTGAGGTCGCGTCCCGGCACGTTGCACAGCACGCGGCCACTGACGCAGCGCTCAGCGAGGCGGAGCTCCGTGTGCTCTCCCTCTTGCCGCACGGTACCGCTCCACAACCAGCGACTGGCGAGCGCGGGCTCGGTGCCGAAGGCGTAGATGGTCTCCGCGCTCGCCGCTAGCGGCTGTGCTGCCCAGTGGCTCGTGCGTTCGAGGCCCGGATGTCGCTCGAGGCTGTGCCCGAGCTGACTCAGGGCGAGGCGCCAGGAAGACGTCATGCCGTCGATGTCGTCGGAGTGCATTGACTCGTGGCTGAGGCGCAGTCCTCCCGCGATCACCTCGATGACGAGCTTGGTGTCCATGTCTTGGAGCACCACGCGGCGCCCTTGCTCCACCTCGGTGACGTCGAGTTCCATCGACACACCCAGAGCGGGCCAGCCAAGCTCGATCACCGCGCCCTGCTTCACGTCGCCTTTGACTTCATCCGCTTGCCACAGGGCGAGGCCCTTCGGTGTGCTGATCGCGCGCCACACTTCGAGGCTCGGCGCGACGATGCGTCGCTCAATCTGGATCGCGGTCATGGGTTAGCGCTGCTTTCGCAATGCGTCGGGCGCGTCGCATCGCGACGGCGCGGTGAGAGCGGATGACGCGGAGCGTGGCGAGGCAGGCGATGGATTTCCATGGGAGTTCAAGGACGTCTGCCATATAGCGCGGTGAGCTGGAGTTTCCGACTGTCCACAGTCGGCCCGCTGAGACAGCTTGAAACAGCGGCTTGTCGGAGCTTCTCCACCGCGGTGGAAATGATCCACCGACTGGAATTGGTGTTCCACCAGCCGTATGGTTCACGTCTCTCCACGAGAACCAGCTCCCCTCTGAGTTCTGGTCGCTAGCTGCTCTCCACGTGGCGAGGTGCGCGCTTGGGCGCAACCGCGCGTTGGACGCGGACAAGCATTAGCAAAACCGATCCCCTTCACCGTCGTAGGCTGCCTCTTATGCGTCGACTCCTTCTGGCTGTTCCTCTTCTGTTTTCTGTTGCCGCCTGCTCCACGGAGCAAGGTGAGCCGGTGGTGCTGAGCAAGAACATGCAGCCAATCGCCGGTGGCGTGAACGACTCCACCCACAAGTCGGTCTTCGGCTTGGTGTCGTTGGTGTCCGGTGGCATCGGTTCCTGCACTGGAACGCTGATCGCCCCGAACCTGATCCTTACCGCGCGGCACTGCGTCGCGCCGACGACTGGCGAGTACGTCATCTGCAATCAGTCGCCGTTTGGCACGCCGTACGCCGGCTCCAAGCTCTACGCGACCTATGAGGATCGCATCAGTCAGAACGCCGACTACTACCAGGGCGCGGAGATCTTCGTTCCCGACGAGGGCAACGACACGTGCGGCTTCGACGTCGCGTTGATCCGCCTCAGCGAGAATGTGCCTGCGTCCGTCGCGGAGCCGTACGTGCCTCGGGTCGATCAGATGGTTCGCCGCAACGAGGTGTACACCGCGGTTGGCTACGGCAACACGAACGACACCAGCGGCGCGGGTACGCGCCGCATGCGCGAAGGCTTGGTCACGCAGTGTGATCAAGGCAGCTGTGGCTTCGGTGTGCACCAGAACGAGTGGCAAGGCGAGACCGGTATCTGCAGCGGTGACTCCGGTGGTCCTGCGCTCGATGACCAGGGTCGCGTGATCGGCGTCGTGTCTCGTGGTGGGCAGGGCTGCAGTACGCCGGTCTACGGCGCGGTGCCCCACTGGGGCGAGTGGATCCGCGACATCGCTCTCGATGCGGCGACCAAGGGCGGCTACGAGCCGGCCACGTGGGTCACCACCGGCTCCACTCAGAATCCCGGAACGGGTGGCAGCGGCGGCAACGGTGGCACCGCTGGTCAACCGGGGACCGGCGGCGTGGGCGCTGATGGTGGCACCGGCGGAACCGGCACCGCGGGTGACGGCGGTACGGGAGGAAGCGGCTCGACGGGTTCACCGCAGGGTTTGCCTTGCAGCAGCTCCGGCGAGTGCGCGAGCGGCATGTGCGGTCAGCTCAGCGGCGAGTCTCCCGCAGTTTGCACTGCGACCTGCGGCTCCTCCGATGAGTGCGGCAGCGGCTTTGCTTGCGCCGACTCCGGCTACTGCTTCCCGGAGAGTCACTTCACGAGCGGCGACGCGGGCACCAGCACGGCGTGTAGCTTCTCCCCCCCGGAGAAGGACCCCGCAAAGCCCGTTCCGTGGGCCGTGGGCGCCATGGGCCTCGCGCTCTGGTTGACGCGCCGTCGCCGCAGCAAGTGAGCAGCGCGACGTAGACATGCTTCGACCCGTGCGGAAACAAGTCGCGCGGGTCGCTGGCTTTGTGCGGCCCTGCGCACGCTGGATTCACGTGTTGGCGAAGCAGGCATCGTCGACGCCGAGGTGCCCCGCTGGGAGCCGCCACTCCGAGCGGACGCCAGCAATATGACCCGGGCAACGCACGCGGCGCACGGCGCCCCAGGCAGTCTCGGCGGTCTCGAACAGCTCCTCTGGCCAGTGCTCGACGCGCGCCGTTGGCTCAGTCATGGGTCGCGACCAGAGGTGGTTTGCGACTCCGAGCAGCGATGCGCGCACGTGCACCACTTCGCCGTGCATCCGCCGGCTGAGGCCGCGACACACTCCTGCGGCGAGCAAGTAGCCTGCAGCGTGATCGAGCGCCTGCGCCGGCAGCGCCCCTGGCGTTTCGCCTGCGTGTGCGGCGATCCCACATGTCATCTGGACCAAGCTGTCGAAGCCGCGACGTCCGCACCAGGGGCCGCTCCAACCGTAGGCATCGAGCTCTGCGAGGACGAGACTCGGATTCAGCGCCTGCAGGCTCGCAGCGTCCAGCCCCT
>JBFXBK010000099.1:0-25861 GCA_050183255.1 Polyangiaceae bacterium
GGGCATGGTGCAAGGCCGCGGCATGGGGCACAGCACGTTCATCCTGGTCGAAGGCTGAGGAGCGATGCGCGCCCGGGCAATCGTTGGCTACAGCGCGCTAGTATTGTTGAGCGCCGGTTGCGACAAATCGCATCCCCGAGGATCCAATGTTGAAGGCAGCACCAGCGCTTCCGCGGCTTCTTCTGGGGGTGAGGCGCCACGTTCAAGCGCCGTCGTCCGAAGCAGCGTCACGCCTACCCCAAAGGTCTTTGCGCCGTCTCCAGCAGAGCTCTTGAAGCGCGCGCCCAAGGTGCTCGGTGTAGCTCTAGGCCAGAGCAAGCAGGAACTCGAGGCGACGCTCGGTGCCTGCGAGACAGTGGAGGCTGGAGGTTGCGTCTACTGGGAGCGAGGCGTGGAGTTCGAGCTGGCTGGAGGTCACGTACAGCGCGCGATCGCCCACGCCGAAGGCGATCGCTCAGCGCTCAGGAGCGCGGCTGATCCAGGCACCGGGAGCTTTCGCGCGTTCAAGGGTGACATCGCGGGTGTGCGCATCGGGTTCCGACTGGCGGAGCTGGAGAACAGGCTCCTGGAGCCCACCCAGCGTCTCCGCGCGGTACCAAACGGCGCCGACCCTCCGGGGGACGCCGCCGTGCTCGAGTACGCGAAGCACGGAATCGCGGTGGAGCTCAGCGCGGCGAACGAGGTCGTGCGTATTCACGTGCCAATTGCCCCGGCGCGCTCCCTCAAGCAGGACAAGCCGCCTGGGAAACCCTAGAAGCTCGCGGCGACGGCGACCTTTACTGCAGGACCGCTCAGGGACAACGCGGGCATCGCGACGCCCTTCATGCGCTCGGGTGCTGCGTCGGCATCAGAGCCTCGCGCTTCGAGGGTGATGTCTCGCGACGACGAGAAGCCGTAGCCAAGCTCGAGTTGAATCCAGCCCCGCGGTCCGCGGTGCGTGCCGCTCGCGCGACCGATCACCTCGTAGGCCGCACCGAGCGCCCCGTCGAAGCCAAAGCTCAAGCCAGCGCTCGACAGGTCCGTCGCCGCGACGCTTTCGGAGATCTTCACGCGGTCGTAGGTCAGCGTCGGGCCGAGGCGCCCAAGGAAGTACAAGCGCGGCAGCAAGTGGAAGCGCACCTCGGGTGCCAGTGTGAAGCGATAGGCATCGAGCTCGCTGTGTTCGCCGCGCACCGTCGAGCTGACACCACCGAAGTCGAACGCGAAGGCGCCAGCCACTGACCAGTCACCATCGGCGAACAGCGTGTGCGAGACCCCGACGCTGCCCTGGTTGAGCACGTCGTCTTCGGCATACGGATCGTAACCCGCATCCTTCACCAGACTGGTGCGCACACCCAATGAGACTTGCGTGTGCTCCTGGTGCTTGCCGAGACTCGACGACTCCCCGTCGGCCGGTGCCTCGTCCTTGGCCACCTCTTGAGCGAATGCCGTCGCCGGCACGCTGCAGATCGTTGCCGCGAGGCAAAGATTCGAAAGCCAGGCGCGGCCGGCCTTGCGCGGCTGAAAGTCAGCAACCATCACAGATCTCCAAGCAAGAGCGCGGGGTAAAAGCGCGTCGCCGCGCTGTCTGGGTCAAGCGCATCGAGCACCGTGGCGCCGAGCAGGCCGCTACCGTGGAGCGCCACCAGGGAGCGCCCGCCATCTCGACGCTCGATGTCGAACACCGCAGAGACATCTCGCTGAACCTCGAGCGAAGTGGGATGCAGCGAATCGAGGTTCACCTGAGCAAACTCCGGTGTGCCTCGGCGCAACGCCCAGGCGCGCCCGCCGTCGGGGGCGACACTCAGATCGAAGCCGCCTTGGTTGGTCAGCATCGGGAAGCTCGTGCGTGCGTCGAGGTCCAACACGTAGAATTCGGTCGCGCCCTGGCCGACCAGGATCTTGCGCTGTCCAAGCTCGTCACCAGGTACGTCTTGAACTTCAGTGACGCTGATCCCGATTTGGTAGGGATCCACACTGCGATAGGGCTTGCCCGTGGTGCGACCCAATGACCAGAACGCGATGCCGTCGGTCTGAGAGCCGCCCCAGAGCAAAGCCACGTCACCGAAATCAGGCTTGTCCGCGACGGAGTCCGTGACCCTCGCCAGCTGACTGTATCCTCCCGGCAAGCTCACCGTGTCGACCACGGTCGTCGCCGGGTCCACGAGCGCCGCCTGTCGGTTGGATGGCACGAGCGCCGCGAGGCGGAGCCCCCCATCGGTCTCGACGAAGTCGATCGAGCTCGGGACGCCTCCCACGTCAGCGACGTTGACGGTGGGCTTGAAGTCCTTGCCCTCTTCGGCGGTCGGCCCAAGCTCCAAGATCATCACGTCTGACTCACCCGCCAGGCGAATGGCGATCCGCGCGTCGTTCACGTCGTCGGGGTTCCCGTCGTCGAACACGACCTGCGCTGGTTGACTCGAGACGCCAGCGGGAGTCTTCGGCAACACGATGGTTACTTCGTCCCGCAGCGGGTTCAGCAGATCGACCAAGGTGACGTCCTGCTCCGTCTCGACGATCAAGAGGCGCCGTGCGGGGCCGTTGGGCAGCTTCAGCTCGCTGGTGAAGGTGAGCCGCTGGGGCCGCGCGCCGAAGCTACGAATCGTCTTGGTGATCGGCTCGACATTGGGTTCGTCGACCTTCACCAGGATCAGCTCGTTGGGGTTCACCACGACGCCGCCCGCGTCGTACACCACCACCCACTCGCCCTCAGGATCGACCGCCAAGCCGCTGAGCGGATCCGTCAGCTCGTAGCGAGCGAGGCGCTTGGGGCTCGCGTCACCCTCAATCACGCTCAAGCTAGGCAGCTCGTCTTCCGGGTTGATGCGAGGCTGCACGCCGCGACTCAACACATAGAGCCTATCGTGCGCCGCGGAGGGCTTCATCGTGGCGACATTTTTCCCCACGGTAATAGCGTCGGCGCCAAGGTCGAGGTTGCTACCGCTGGTCAGCATCACCACGCGGTTCAGCGGGCGATCATAGACCGCAACCGAGCCCTTCAAACCAACCGCCTGGGGAGGATAGTCGGACGGTTCGAGGTTCTTGTCCCACATCGCCTCCCGGTCTCCGCACCCTACCCAGCAGACAACGTCGCCACAGCCTACGCTGAGTGCCCCGAGACCTACCGCCAGTACGCCGGCAAGCCCCACACCCAGGCGCGCAAGAAGGCCACGAGTCCGCTTCGTGCTCCCAGTCATTAGTCCACCACCTTTGCACCAAGCTCGAATCCAGTAAGTGTGCGCGAGCTGCCATCCGTGAAGTCGATGAAGGTGATGCGACCCTCGGGGTGACTCTGCGCGATGAACGCTCTGTCCGCCGCCGGCACGACGCCCACCGCCAAGGGTGGACTCGAGAGCGGCTGATAATCGACCTGCAGCGACGGCATCCGGGCGAGGTACGCGCCAAATACCTTCGTCGCGTCATCCCGCACCGTCACCACTGCGCGCGTCCCGTCTGGAGACACCGCGACCTGTTGGGGGGCTGCGTCGGTTCCGACGATCTTCGGTGCGAGAGGCGTATCCACAGGGATCACACCAAAGGCTCCAGCCTTGTTGCTGCCGCTGGGGCGAGTCATCAAACTGACCGCGTGTGCGGCATCCTCGGTGGGAAAAACGGCGAGCACCGGCGCCTTCAACGCAACCGCGCGCTGCTCCAGGAAGTGCTCACCCGGCTCCAGATTGAGGATCACCACGCGGTCGCTGCCAACAGCGTTGCTGTAAAGCAGCGCGCGCCGCGCGTCGCTCGGCAGGGATACGCTGCCGACCGTCGCACCAGTGATCGGGACCACGGTAAACTGCGTGCTGTCCGCCAGCACCTCAGCCACATCGAACAGCACTACTTCAGAGTTGGCTCGAACAACGGCGACGCCCCGGCTGCCATCGGGGGTCAGGTCCAAGTCCGTGACCGCTGCCGAGAGGACCAACGAACTCCGACTTCCGTCCTTCAGGTCGATGATCTCCACTTCAGGGCTGCCTTCGCGTCGAACGAACGCGTGCCCCCCGTCGGGAGTCACGGTCACGTCGCGCCCCGTGGGAGTGTCGAACTGGTCCTGATCGAGGGGAACCAGCAAGCCCACGCTGGGCGAATCGTTGAGCTCGAGCGTGGAAATCCCCGGCTCCGTCACGACGAACACATGAGTTTCGTCGCCGTCAAAGAACAGCCGGGTCGGACGAAACCCAACGGACAGCCGAGTTGGCGTAGGCGTAGGTGTGCTCAGGTCAAGCACCGTGAGGTCTTGGAAGCCATCCGTAGGATCCGGATTCGTTACCGCACGGTAATCAGACCAGGCGACCGCCCAGCGTCCGCTAGGGCTGAGCGCCCAGGCATTCGCGCCGCGATGAACCTTGGCTGAGTAGCTATCGATGCCGTCCTTACGCACGCTGAACAACGTGGCGTCGAGGCTCCCCGTGTTGAGCACGATCGCGACGTCGCGATCATCCTCTGGCTTCGAGACGGCAGCCAGGTAGGTCGGCTGAAAGCCTGCCTCTACGACCTGCACCTCGAACGAGAGCGCATCGATCAGCGCCACCCGTCCGCTATCCGGGTTCGCCATCCAGACGTAGCGGCCTGTTGCGACCGGGGCTTTGAAGCTGCTCTCGAGCTCCTGCTCGGGCGGCGGCTCCTGACCGCCAGTGCCACCGCTGCCACCGCTGCCGCCATTCGTCCCGCTGTTCCCGCCGCCAGTCCCGCCGGTGACCTGGGTGCCCCCGAAGCCCCCGGAGCCGCCCGAATCGTCGCTGCCGCTGTCCCCACAGTTCAGCTGCCACAGCGCCAACAACGTGCAGCCTGCGACGAAAGCAGGCCACCCGAAGCGCAATTGCTGATCACGCCACTTCATCAATACCCCACACGCCACCCACGGATGGGCTTGTTCAGCCCATCCGTGGGTGTCCCCAACCGACCGTCGGTCGCCGAGCGACCAAGCAAGCAATCAAAGTAAGCAGCGGCCTAGGCCGCGGAAGAATTGTCTAAGCGAACGCAAAAGAAGCAACGCGAAGGCGCCCCGGACGCGCCAGCGCGTTAAGTAAGCCCGCCAAGCGGATAGCCAGCGTTGTGCAAGGCGCAGGCCATCCAGACAGCTTCCTGTGGCGAGGCATCAATCATTCGAAATGATTGGAAAATCAGCACGAGCCGGGCCGGGCGGCAGATCACGGGACACAAGCAACGCAAACGATCCGCTGACATCCGTGTCGCGCACTTCCCAGTGGAGTGGGCCAAACCTGGTTTCCCAACGGCAAGAACCCCCGCGCAAATGCTGCCGTGAGTCGCTCTGGTCTGGCGATCATGCTGAAAAGTGGGCGGATCACAGGTTGAGGTGGTCCTGCTCCAGCACTACAAGCCAGCTTGACCAGAGCCGTGATCGGAGCCAAAGCGCGCCTCCCATCGGCAACCGCGATCGTCAGCTGTCCAAACGTGTCACGCCCGTTCATTCTGCTCATTCTCGTCAGCGCGCTCATCGCTGGCGTTGCCTATGGCGTGCTGGGCGTTGTCCTGCGACCCGACAACCCGCCAGCGACGGAGCTGGTTGGGCCAAAGAGTGAACGCCTAACCGATCACTTGCTGTTCGTCGTCGTCGACGGCTTGCGATACGACGTCGCCACCAACCACCAACTCATGCCCCGCTTCGCGGAGGCGATGCAGAGAAATTCCAGTGCGGAAATCTGGGCGGGCCGCGTCTCGATGACCACGAGCGCAATTCTCAGCTACGGAACTGGACAGCGCGGTCAGCTGGAGCAGGTCGTAAACAATCTCACGCCGGACCCGCCTCCATTCAATTCTTGGCTCGAGAACGCGAAGCGTGACGGCCGCACGCTCATGCTCGTAGGTGACCCTGCCTGGGAGCGGATGTACGGGCCGAGCTTCTCGGAAACGCGACTCGATCCAAAGGGCGTCGCGATCGACGTCGACTTCAACGAGCAAACGTTCCGCGATACGCGTGAGCTTCTGGCGAAACGACCAGACTTCCTGGTCGCACATTTCGTCACTCCAGACCATCAAGGGCACGCCTACGGTATTCATTCCGCGAGGTATCAAAAGCACATCCACCAGTTTGATCGTCAACTCTCGGACCTGCTAGGAGAGCTTGCGACGGAGTGGACGGTCGTGGTGACGAGCGACCATGGCGCGGCTGATTCCGGGACTCACGGGGCGGACGTGCCCGTGCAGCGCCGCTCGCCCCTGTACGCGTACGGTCCTGGCGTCGCCAAGAACGTCCATCCGAAGCTGCCCCTAGACCAGGTCGATCTCTCAAACACCCTCGCGGCGCTCCTGGGCACTACGCCTCCCAAACAGAGCCGCGGCCAGGTGCTCGCCGAGTGGCTGGACATCCCCGAAGCCAAGCGGGCCAGCCTGCTGTGTGAGGATGCACAGCGCATTTTCACTTACGGCCAGGCGAAGCTGGGCGACAGCGCGATGGCCGAAGCGAGGCAGAGCCTCGATCGTTGCGCGGCAAAGACCAGCTACCGAGAGCGAGAGATCGCGGCACGCAAAGTCACCGCTGTCGTGGACACGCAGATCGGTCTGAGAACGGGGCTGACCTCCCAGAATGCTCTCGTTCTGGTATTGCTGTCGATCGTAGCCAGCGCCGTTGTCGCGTGGTTTGCCGTAGGGAAAAAGTTGCTATGGAGTCTGCCCCCGGCGCTCTTCCTTGCAACCGTCGCGACATGGTTGGTGTTTAGCGTCGAACGGCTCCCAGGGCATTGGCCCAACATCTCGCGGGTCGTGCTGTTTGTCGCCTGCAACTCAATCGCGTTGTTCGCGTTGCTCAAGCCGCTCCGGACCGCGAGGCGCTTCGAGAGCATGCGTTGGCTTGCGCCGTCGCTCTTGCCCGGCCTACTGGTAGCGAGCTATCCAGCGAACACTCAGCCCGAGAGCTTCGTCGCCGTCGCCGTGATCGCCGTCTTGTTCTGCCTACTGGGGCCAATCGGCAGTCCTGGACGGCGCTCCGACGGCTGGGAGCGCCTGCGCGTCAACCGCACAGCATTGGAATGGCCCCGCCTCGCGCTCGTCGCGCTGTGCGTCGTCGTGCTCCTGCCCCTCGGCGTACGCGCGGAGAACTCACTGCCCGCGTGGCTCGTCACGTCCGAGCGCACCCAGCTGCTGGCAGCGATCGGAGGCATCGCCCTTTACGCCGCGTCAACGCGTCTGGATCCACACGGCAGGAGCGCGATGCGTATTCGAACGCTTATTGCAGGCGCGCTTGGGATCGTCGCTTGCCTGGTTGCGAGACGCTACGTCCCTCATCAGGTCGGCCGAGCGGCGGTGATCCTGTTTCCCGTCCTTGCGCTGGTGTGCGGTCTACTCGGCCACCGCCGCTTCGCGACGCTGCTTGGGCTAGCGGGTTTCGCGTGGGTCTCGCGTGACCGCGAGTGGTATGGCTTCGTGCCCACGCTGATCCTCGCTGAGGCAGCAGGCGACGCCTGGCGCACACGAATGCAGGAAGCGCGGGATTCTGAGCCCGTGGGCACGCGCCACGAAGTGCGGCGCCACGCGCCAGGCTATTTCGACTTGCTGCTCGCTGTCACGTTCGTCTTCGGCTTGGTCTTCGTCCAACGCATCGCGCTGACGGGACAACTCGATTTTGGGGGCATGGATCTGGCTGCTGGCGCGTTCAACGATCCTCACGTCCCACTCTGGGTCGTGGGCGCGGCGCTGAGCTGGAAGTATATCCTCGCGGAAGTACTTGTCGTCACCGCATTCGTGGGCCGCTTGGAAGCTTCAGTCCAGCGGCAGCTGCTACCGGCCCTGGTGCTCACCTACCTGGGGCGCATGCTGGTGCTGCTGCTCGAGCTGTTCTTCTGCGGTGGAAGCTACTGGACCGCGCTGCGAGTGATCGGCGACTTGCCGTTCAGCCTCACCGGCTTGGGAGCGGTAGCCATCTCCTGGTGGGCACTCGAGTGGTGGCGCTCCAGGCGGCGCGCCCAGGAGCAGACGCTGGTGCCGAGCCGCGCCTGACGTAGGCCGCAGAGTCTGGGGACTAGGTGGTGGAAGGATTGCGGTCCGTATCCGGCGCGCCTTCGTCGCTGCGCTCCTCCTCGAGCTGCTCGAGGATCGCCTCCGCGCGTCCTGTGCCAATCCCCAGGCGCTCTCCCAGGTCCAGGATGAGCGTGTTCTCTTCGCTCGCGACCTCGTGATCAGCCATAGCGATCGCAGCGGCCAGAGCGAAAGCACCTTCAGCGTCTTCGCGATCTTCACGCAGCTGGCTGGTGAGCGCATCCAGGCGCGCGGCGCGCCCCTCTTGCTCCAGGCGCTTCTCACAGCCCTCGAGCATCACCTTGATGGTCCCCTCTTGCAGCAACCCCTCGGTCAGACCGCGCACCGCGCCGCGGATAGCATCCATTTCCCCGGCGGAAATTCGACCATCCGCCGCCATCACCATGAACATGGTCTCCACCATCGGCTCGATGCGAGCGACAGCGGCCTGTTCTTCCTCGGAGAGCAGGCCCTGGCGAGTGAGCGTCTCGTAGGCGCTGGAGATGACCGCAGCCTGACGTCGTCCGCTCTGAATCAACGCGTCGCGCAACCGCGCGATCGTCGCCGTGTCGATTTTCATACTGGGAAGCTACCTGCCCCATCAGGGGCAGGCAACGGTTCACGCGGGCGGTTCACAGCGCACGCCGGGGATGGTGCCCTGATTGTTTGCTTCACGACACTCGTTGCGGTCCGACTTGTCGTCGGCGATCACGGTGACGTCCACCTCACTGCTGGTAGGCGCATCGGTCCAGGTACAAGACACCGTCTCACACTCCCCGGGGTTGAGCGCCTTGGAGGTGGTCGCGGCACAAGCCAGGTTCCCGTCAGCGTAGAATCCGACGCTGATTCCGGAGCCAATCGGCTCCGCCCCGCGATTGCAGATGGGAGCCTTCAGTTCTGCACCCGCGGCACTGCAGGCAAAGGTGGACGCGCCCGCGGTGAGATCAGGCGTCGCCAAGCCATTGGCCACACCCGGGACATTCTGCCTGAAGTTGTTCAGGTCAGGGTTCAGCCAGTTGTCCTGCCAAGTGCTGCGAGGGGGAACGGTTCCATCCTCGTTGATGTGGGTCACCGCATAGGCGTGCTGGCTCCAGATGGTCCGTGAGCGGACCCAGCTGTCGTGAGCGTCTTGATACACCCGGATGCCGCTCACGCCGTGAGGATGCGCCGCACGGCAGGTGTTGCCCGTTCCTGGTGTGCCAGCAGGAGCAGCTGCGCAGGCGTAGCCCTCCTCCAGGCAGTCAGCGTCCGTGCCCCCGACGCAGCACTCCGCAGTAGCGGTGCAGCGACACAACCCCGAGTCGCACACTCCCGAGGCACAGTCAGCATTGGCCTGGCAGCGCAGGCCGGCGAACTGCGAGTCCACGCCAGCGTCCAACATGCCGCAAGGGATTCCGTTCACTCCATCGGAGCAGGCCAAATTGGACGGAGCCACCAAATCCGCCCGGAAATCTCCGTCGGTATCAGCGACGACCGGGTTCTCATACCAGGTGCAGGAGCTACGATACTGACTGAACCGCACCTCGCCGCTGGTGCCCTCGTATACGCGCACGAAGCACTCGTCGGCGTACACGACCTCCGCGACACCATCGGCCTCGAAGTCGAAGACCGACGACCCCGTGACGTTGCTGGAGTTGTCTTGGGTGCGTCGGGACCAGAGGATGCCCTCAGGGCACGGCCCTGGAGTCCCGGCGGAGTCATCGCACGCGTTGCCGGCGCTGCAGGTGCCACCAGCGCGCGGCGACGCCGTGCAGTCAATGTCGTAAACCGTAAGGAAGGCCTCCCCCGCAACCCCCACCTCGGGCAAGCCATCTCCATCGTAGTCCGAGATGGTCGGTGCGCCGCCACCGCCGCCGGGCACTGCTACCGGACCAAGCACGACGCTCCCATCCATCGCCAGCACGCGCAGCGTGCCGCCAGAGACCAGCGCAAGCTCGGGGTTTGTCGCTGGCAGCGAGGCACCGTAGGGTCCGAAGTCGGCCACGGCTACGAACCCCACCGCTGGGCCAGCGTAGTAGCTCTCCTGCACCCAGGCGCCGGAGTTCCATTCCCAGACGAGCGCTCCGTTGGTGAGCTCGATGTTGGGATCCGTATCCAAGTTCGCGAGCACGGGGTTCAGCCCGCTTCCGTAGGTCGCGTAGCCCGCTGGAAGTCCGCTCAGCGTTGCACCGGTCAGCCCGTTGAGGACGAAGCCCTCGACGATCACCTCAGGCGTGGAGTCGTCATTGAGGTCATGAATCGAGGGACCGGCCCAGCCCTCACCGCAGCGAGAGTTTGCGCCCGAACTGCTGCAAGCGGCTGAGATCGCGTCCGCTGAGGTCCACAGCACACCCCATGAACCCGACTTTCGAGTAAACGCCACCCAGTGTCCGTCGGCGCCCCGAGCGACGACTTCAGCCACCTTGTCGCCATCGAGATCCGCAACCGCAACCGGTGCCGAACTCACGATGTAGCCCGCGTAGCCAGCTTGGCCCCCGCCGAGGTTCGCTTCGAGGCTGCAGTCGTTTCCGCGCAACACACGGACGACGCCCTCCCCCTCCGCGTAGCCGCTCGGAATCGTGTACGTGAACGGAACGACGATGCTCGGCGTGCCACCTGACTGCGCGTTGAAGTTCACCACCATCGGCGAGGCTTGAACATCCACGTGGTTCGGGAACGCGTCACCCGACGGTGCCTGTGTAAATTCACATTTGATCGACGGAGCGAAGTTGCCAGGCGGGATGGCCAGCTGACAAGTATCGTCCTTCTCTCCGTTTCCCCACGGCACACATCCGGTACCCGGCTCGCAATGCGAATCGTTCTGACAGTCATCGTCGGCGCTGCATTGAGTCTGCAGCACGCAGACCCCGTTGGAACAGAAGCGACCTTCCGGGCAACCTCCGGGGCAATCGTTGGTTGAGGTGCCCCCAACTCCGGCGTCGACGTTCAGCGTTCCCCCGTTGGCTGTGCCAGCAGCACCAGCGGTCGCGCCAGCGCCGCCGCTGCCGCCAAACGGCGCGCCACCGCCCTGGGTCGTCTCGGGATCGCCGCCGCAGCCGTGGACCCAGATCACACCTAAAACCAGGCCACCGCCCAAGATCTGTCGCCGTAGCTGCCGCACATGCACCTCCAAAGTAGGAGCCTTGGAGTATGCATCAGCCGACCGGCCGCCAAAAGCGGAATGGCCCCGTCCGAGCGGCTGGGCGCGCTGAGTGAGGCCACACCAGACGGAATTGCGCATGGAATCGCCCAACACGAATAGGAACGCTGCAGCGCGCAAGGGCAGCCGAGCGAGAAGAGATCCGAGTCTGTGGAGCGCTCCCTCCAGCGCCATCGCAGCCAACCCACTGGGCGCGGTAGTCAGCGCAATCTTTCCCCGCGGTAATGCCTCCGAGCGAGGATGTCTTACAGCCAGATATTTTGCGTATTGAAACTTGGCTTTATCGCCATCATCGAGAGCCAGAGGAATGTTGAGCCTGTGACGTTTCGCCCCTGACGCCCTTGAAAATACCGCGCGGATTTGAGATAGGAAATCCATACCTCGCAACTGTCCGCAGGCGGTCTTCCCTTCCCGTCTCGGTGCGATTCGTGTCAGCAAGCCGCGAACCTGCTGACATCCACGCGCCTCAACGCGCAAACACCTATCAGTACGCGTTCAGGCGACGGGTTAGACCCCGCTGCCACCATCTGGAGCGCGGCGGACACCCTTTCTTCGACGCTCGAGGCTGCTATGAGACACGCCCTCGCGGCGCGCCAGCGCCGACTCGGCTGGCGGGCCCTGGTCCTCCTGATCACCTGTTGGATCACCCTCGCCTGCACGGGACAGCCGTTGGTCGGCGGAGACGCGGACGCAGGCGACGCGGCGACGGGCTCCAACCCACAGTGCCCGCTTGGTGCGTTGCTATGTAACCAAACCTGCGTTGATCCAACCCGTGATCCAGCGCACTGCGGTAGCTGTTCGGTGCAATGCGCGGTAGACGAAGCCTGCGTCGACGGTGGCTGCTCGACAAATTGCCCCGCGGAATTTTCTCTGTGCGGCGGTGCTTGCGTGGACACCAACACGGACATCGAGAACTGCGGCGGGTGCGGCAACCTGTGTGGTTCTGGAACCGTCTGCAGCCAGGGCCAATGCGCCCTCACCTGTGGTGACGGCCTCGCCACGTGCAGCACCGGCGGCGGAACCAGCGGAGATGGCGGAGCGAGCGACTATTGCGCGGACCTCGGCAACGACAGAGAGAACTGCGGCGGATGCGGGAACGCGTGCGGTGTCGGGCAGCAGTGCTTGGACGGCAACTGTAGCTACAGCTGCCCGCCGGGGGAGACGGTGTGCAACGCCAGCTGTGCCGACCTGCAGAGCGACCCAGCGAACTGCGGTAGCTGCGGCGTGGTGTGTGCGAACGGTGAGGCTTGCCAAGCGGGAGGCTGCGTGACGCAGTGTTCGCCAGGCCTGACGGACTGCGCTGGCAGTTGTCGCGATCTGAACGTCGACCCCGGTAACTGCGGTGGGTGCGGAACGGCGTGTGCTCCAGGCGAAGTCTGCAGCGTTGGCACCTGCCAAACGACTTGCGGAAATGCTCAAACCGACTGCTCGGGCGTTTGCAGGGACCTGCAAACCGACCCAGCGAACTGCGGGGCGTGCGCCATGGCTTGTCCCGCGGGCACGCTGTGTGTTGCTGGCCAGTGCCAGACCAGCTGCGGCAGCGGGCTCATGAACTGCAACGGCGTCTGCCGGGATCTGAGCGCGGACAATCTCAACTGCGGAGCCTGCGGCTCGCCTTGTCTCCCCGGGGAAGTGTGCAGCGGCGGAACCTGTCAGACGAGCTGCGGCGGGGGCTTGACTGATTGCAGCGGCACCTGTCGCGACCTGCAGGTCGACTTCAACAACTGCGGAGCCTGCGGAGCACTGTGTGGCCCCGGAGAGCGCTGCAGCGCGGGAGCCTGTGCGGTCACTTGCGGCAACGGGCTGACGGACTGCAGCGGCAGCTGTCGCGACTTGACCACCGATCGAGCCAACTGCGGCAGCTGTGGCTCGGCTTGTGGGGGGGGAGAGGTTTGCTCTGCGGGCGCCTGTCTCACCAGTTGTGGCACCGGCCTCACGGACTGCGCCGGGAGTTGCCGGGATCTGACCAGCGACCGCCTGAACTGCGGCGCGTGCGGCACCAGCTGCGCGGCGGGTGAGGTGTGCTCCGCGGGCGCTTGCGTCACGAGCTGCGGCGCGGGGCTCACAGACTGCTCGGGCTCCTGCCGAGACCTGACGACGGACCGTGCCAACTGCGGGGCTTGCGGCATGACGTGCGCCGCGGGCGAGGTGTGCAGCGCGGGCGTGTGTACGGTGTCGTGCGGCGGAGGGCTCACGAACTGCAGCGGCAGCTGCAGAGATCTAGCCTCGGACAACGCCAACTGCGGGGCCTGCGGTAGCCCGTGTGCAGCAGGCCAAGTCTGTTCCGCAGGGATCTGCACCACGAACTGCGGATCCGGACTCACAGACTGCAGCGGCAGCTGTAGAGACCTGACCACGGACCGCGCCAACTGCGGAGCTTGTGGGGCCACGTGCGCCCCCGGCGAAGTGTGCAGCGGCAGTGCGTGCAGCCTTTCTTGCGGGGCAGCGCTCACCGACTGCAATGGCAGCTGCAGAGACCTGACCACGGACCGGCTCAACTGCGGTACTTGCGGGACGGCTTGCGCGGCCGGCGAAGTGTGCTCCGCGGGAGCCTGCCTCACCAGCTGCGGGGCAGGGCTCACGGACTGCGGCGGCACCTGCCGGGATTTGACAGGCGACCGACTCAACTGCGGCGCTTGCGGGACCGCTTGCGCCCCGGGCGAGGTGTGTAGCGCCGGGGCGTGCGTCACGAGCTGCGGCGCGGGACTCACGGACTGCAGCGGCAGTTGTAGGGACCTGACCACGGACCGCGGCAACTGCGGCGCTTGCGGGATTGCGTGCGCCGCAGGCGAAGTGTGTAGCGCGGGTGCGTGCACCGTATCTTGCGGCTCAGGCCTCACGAACTGCGGCGGCAGCTGCCGAGATCTAGCCTCGGACAACGCCAACTGCGGGGCCTGTGGGACGGGCTGCGCAGCTGGCGAAATCTGTTCCGCAGGGATCTGTGCCACGAACTGCGGCTCCGGACTCACCGACTGCCACGGCAGCTGCCGAGACTTGACCACGGACCGCGCCAACTGCGGGGCTTGTGGAGCCGCGTGTGCGGCTGGAGATGTGTGCAGCGCGGGCGTATGCACCGTGTCTTGCGGTTCGGGACTCACCGACTGCTCCGGCACGTGTCGCGATCTCACAACAGATCGCCTGAACTGCGGAAGCTGTGGGACCACCTGCCCGTCGGGGACGGCTTGTGTCGCCGGCACTTGTCAGACGAGCTGCGGGCCCGGCCTCACTGACTGTTCGGGCAACTGCCGCGACCTCGCGACGGACAACACGAACTGCGGAGCCTGCGGCACCAGTTGTGCTGCAGGCCAGGTCTGTAGTGGTGGAGTGTGTACACTGTCCTGCCAGGGCGGCCTCGCCGACTGCTCGGGTGTGTGTCGCGATCTCACCACCGACCCGGCCCACTGCGGCAGCTGCACCACCCCGTGCGCGGCTGGTCAACTCTGCAGCGGCAGCAGCTGCCAGGTGTCCTGCGGCTCCGGACTCAGCAACTGCGGTGGCGTCTGCCGAGATCTATCCACCGACCGCCTGCACTGCGGCGCCTGCGGGATCGCGTGTGCGGCGGGCGAGGTGTGCAACGCCGGGTCCTGCCAGGTGTCCTGCGGCGGTGGGCTCATCGACTGCTCTGGGGTGTGCCGAGATCTGACCACGGACAACGCCAACTGCGGAAGTTGCGGGAACGCGTGTGCCTCAGGTGAAGTCTGCAGCGGCGGCACCTGTCTGGTGTCGTGCGGAAACGGTCAGACGAACTGTAGCGGCGTGTGTCGAGATCTCGCGAGCGATCGCTTGAACTGCGGCACATGCGGGAACACCTGTGCAGCTGGGGAAGTGTGCAGCGGTGGCGCATGCCTGGTTTCCTGCGGCGCCGGACTCACCAACTGCAGCGGGATCTGTCGCGACCTCACAGACGATCGGAACAACTGTGGGGCCTGCGGGACCGCTTGCGCCGCGGGAGAAGTCTGCACCGGTGGCACGTGCCAAGTGTCTTGCGGCGCGGGGCTCAATGACTGCGGAGGGATCTGCAGAGATCTCACGACCGACAACGCCAACTGTGGCTCCTGTGCGAGTCCTTGCGCAGGGGGTGAGGTGTGCAGTGGAGCCACCTGCCAAGTCTCGTGCGGCGCTGGCTTCACCAATTGCAGCGGAAGCTGTCGAGACCTAGCAACAGACCGCAACCACTGCGGAGCCTGCGGCACCGCCTGCGGAGCGGGAGAGGTGTGCAACGCCGGCAGCTGTCAGGTCTCCTGCGGCGGTGGCCTCACCCAGTGCAGCGGCGTGTGCCGCGATCTCACCACGGACAACGCCAACTGCGGAAGCTGCGGGAACAGCTGTGCGTCGGGTGAAGTCTGCGGCGGTGGCACGTGCCAGGTTTCGTGCGGAAACGGACAGGTCAACTGTGGCGGCGTGTGTCGGGACCTCACGAGCGACCGCTTGAACTGCGGCACCTGCGGCAACACCTGCGCAGCTGGCGAAGTTTGCAGCGCTGGCGCCTGCCAGGTGTCTTGTGGCGGCGGACTGAGCAATTGCAGCGGGGTCTGTCGCGACCTCACGGGCGATCGCAATAACTGCGGCGGATGCGGTAGCGCGTGTGCGGCTGGTGAGGTGTGCAGCGGAGGCACCTGCCAGGTGTCCTGCAGCGCCGGACTCAACAACTGCGGTGGCGTCTGTCGAGATCTCGCCACGGATCGCAACAACTGCGGTGGTTGTGGCGCCAGCTGCGCTGCTGGTGAGATTTGCAGCGGCGGCACCTGTCAGGTGTCCTGCGGAGCCGGCCTCGCCAACTGCAGTGGAACGTGCAGGGATCTTGCGAGTGATCGCAGCAACTGCGGAGCCTGCGGAGCGGCGTGCGGGGCTGGCCAAGTTTGCAACGCGGGCAGCTGCCAAGTCTCCTGCGGAGGTGGCCTCAGCAACTGTAGCGGCGTGTGTCGCGATCTCGGCACCGACAACGGAAACTGCGGCGCCTGCGGCGTGAGTTGCGCTGCTGGTCAGCTCTGCGGCGGCGGCACGTGCCAGGTTTCCTGCGGCAGCGGGCTCACCAACTGCAGCGGTGTCTGTCGCGATCTGATCACTGACCGCCTGAACTGCGGCACCTGCGGCAACGCCTGTGCCGCTGGGCAGGTCTGTAGTGGCGGGACGTGCCAGGTTTCGTGCGGAAGCGGCCTTGCCAACTGCAGCGGGATCTGTCGCGACCTACAAGGCGACAGGCTGAACTGCGGAAGCTGCGGCAACGCCTGTGCCGCTGGGCAGGTCTGCTCTACCGGAACTTGCCAAGCAAGCTGCGGCACCGGCTTGAACGCGTGTGGCACCTCTTGCAAAGACCTAGCAAACGACCCGAACAACTGCGGAAGCTGCGGCACCACGTGCGCCGCGAGTCAGACGTGCCTGAGTGGGAGCTGCGGCTGCGCCAATGGCGGTGCGCTGTGTGGCGGCCAGTGCGTCACGGGTCAGCCGAACGCATGCGGGAGCGAGCTCGTGCTTGGTGCGATGGCCGCCGGCAGCAGCATTGACACTTCACGAGAGCTCCTGCCTGGAGTCAGCGACGAAGCGTGGTACCGGGTCACCTTCCCGGAGAACGACGACTTCCGACGCCACGGCAGCGGCGCCCCCCGCATCCGGTTCGTCACCAACGATAGCGGAGTATTCCGCCTGGATATTCGATCTTCGTGTACAGGAACACTGAGCTGCGGCAACGGCGGGAGCGCAAACAATCGCACCGACTGGCAGTTCTTCGACTCATGCACCAACGCCAACACGAACTGCAGCACGCGGAGCGTCGCCTGGCCGCCCACGCTCTACGTCCGCGTCTATCGCGTTGCATCCGGCACGGGCTGCGAGCAGTTCCAACTACGCATCTCCCGTTGAGCTGTCCCTCGATCATGCGTCTGCGTCACATTCCGATCTTCGCTTCAGCCCTGCTGGTAGCTCAGCTGACCGCTGCTCATGGCGTGGCTCAAACGGCCCAAGCCCAAGCGACGACGGATGAAAGCGTCTTCGAGTCGCTACAGCTGCACTTGGAAGCAGGCGGCGACGTCGTTGTGGGCGGCACACCGGCAGATCGCTTCAACCCGGGGGGACACTTGCGAGGCCACCTGAGCTTGCCACTCGTCGACTCGCTGCACGTTCAGCTCGGGACAGGCAGCTGGTGGTTCCCTGCGGAATCTGGCGACGTGGGTCGGCTGATCAGCGCGGAAGGCGGCGTTCGCTTTGCTCCGATGTCAGGGCCGGGACCTCAAGGCCTGTTCATCGACGCCAACGCCGGCCTGGGCTTGACCGGGGACCTCCAGCGACCGGTGATGAGCATCGGGCTCGGCTGGCAGTTCGCCCTGAGCGACTCGGTCGGGCTCGGACCCGTGGTGCGCTACACCCAGGTCTTTCAGCCGGACTCCGAGAGTGGGCCCGATGACGCGCGGCTCTTGGGAGCCGGTGTCATGCTGAGCCTCGGCCTGCCGAAGCGCACCGTCAGCGAAGAGCCGGACAGCGACGGGGATGGGCTTCGGGGTCGCCTCGATCGTTGCCCCACGGAAACTGAAGACGTGGACGGGTTCGAGGACGACGACGGCTGTCCAGATCCCGACAACGACAAGGACGGTATCCCCGACGCGGGCGATCGCTGCCCCGACGCTGCCGAGACCCACAACGACTACACGGATGACGACGGCTGCCCCGACGAAGCACCTCCCCCCCCACCCGAGAAGCCGCCGGAGACACCGACTCCCAACGCGAGCGACGCCCGAGGCACGCCGATGGATGCGGTCGTGCACTTCAACTACAGGAGCCACCGCATCCTGGGTTCGGAAGAAGCAGCCATCCAGTCGGTGTGCGACGAGCTCAGCAAGCGAAGCGGGGTGCGAGTGCGCGTACACGGCCACGCCGACGAAGCAGGCTCACCGGGCTACAACCACGAGCTCTCCGCGGAGCGCGCAGGCAACGTGGCGCGCTGGCTGGTGCGCTGCGGCGTGGATGGCTCGCGTATCGTCGTGCAGGCGGACGGAGAGAACCTGCCCCTCTGCCAGGACCACACCGCAGATTGTGCCGCACGGAACCGACGAGTGGAGTTCGAACTACTCGAAGAGTAGCCCGGTGGCCTCAGTGTGCCTTGCTCGGCTTCGGCTCGAACAACAGGGTGCCGGCGCCGAGGCGCACGCGGTTGTTTCGCCACTGAATGTGGCGCTTGAACAACGCGCGACCCCAGGTGAACAGGATGCTGACTTCACGCACCGGCGAGAGCAACAGCGGTAACCACAGCCGGTCGAAGCCCCGAAGCAGGAACCAGCCTCCAACGTCACGCAGCAAGGCAACCGCGACGCACCAGGCAAGGCCGAGCGCAGGGCCGAGCGTCGCCATGGCCAACGGCAAGAGCACGAGCGGCGATGCCAGAAGCTCGGCCGCATAGGCCACTGGACGCAGCCGCCAGCGCAACATGCCCCAGCGCAAGTGGCGCTCGTGGAACGACTTCAGCGTCATCTTCGAGGTGACGTTGTGGAGCACCGTCGATGCAATTGCCACGCGGTAACCAGCATGCTGAAAGGTCTTACCCAGCACGTAGTCCTCCGCGAGCACATCCTTCACGCGCTCCAAGCCACCCAGCTCCTGAATCAGTGAGCGCCGGAACAACATGCTCTTGCCAACCACCGATGAGTCGCCAAGCAGCGTCGGCAGCGCCGTTCCACCAGCGCAGAAGCCGTTCAGCTGCACGTTTTCCAGCGCGGCGCCCAGCGTATCTTCGGCGACGCCTGCGAACAGGTTGGTCACCAGGCCAATCCGTGGATCGCTCTCGTGAGTAGCCACGAGATCACGCAGGTAGTCGGGGGGAGCAGACACGTTGGAGTCGCTCACCAGCACCAGGTCGTGGGTCGCGTGCGGCAGCATTCCACGCAGGTTGCGCACCTTGGGGTTGATCCCCGCCTGAGCGAGGCTGAGCGCCGAAGGGCCGTGAACGATGACCTGGACACTCACGCTGGGATAGCGTTTCCTCAGGGTATCGACCACCGTCAGCGCCGGGTCGGCTGCGTCTTCCACGCCGAACACCAGCTCGAAGTCTGGATGGTCCTGCAGAAAGAACGTCTCGAGGTTCCGCTCGAGGCCCGCGTCCGCGCCGCAGAGCGGCTTCAGCACGCTCACACCCGGCAGGTCGCTCGGTAACACGCGACGCTTGCGGCTGACGCGATAGGTCGCTGCGAGACCTGCGAGGGTCCACGCTGAGCACACACCCAAGAGCACGTTGGCAACCAGACTCATGACTGCTCCTTCAACTCACGCGAGTTCGAAACCGAAAAGATGCGAGACCACAGGGGCAAGCACAGCCCAAAGTAGACCAAGCTAGTGATCGCCAAGCGCAGCGGCAGGATGGGGAGAGGAGTGAACGTCACTGCAAGATGAAAGAGCAGCAGGTTCGCGACGAAGCCCAACGCCTCTACCGCGAGGAACAGCAGACCCTGGCGCAACCAATCCGCGCGGTAATCTTGAAACGCGAACAACTTGTTACCGAAGAACTGGGCCACGACCCCGATGCTCAGCGCCGGTAGGCTCGCAAGGCGCGGGTCCAAACCGAGCGCGTGCACCAGGAGCGCGAGGGTCCCGAGGTCGAAGAGCGTCGCCAGGCTGCCCACGCTGAGTGAGCGAACGAGGAGCCAGAAGCGGGCCCAGCGCCCCGGGCTTTCCACCTGTACGGGAACACCCGAGGGCCTCAGAACGGGGCGCGACGGGCGGTCAGACGGGGCTACATGAGTCACCGAGATGTCTCCTTCCGCTGGCGCCGGATGCCGGAACCGCTCAAATGTAAGGCGAATGCTGTGCCAACTCGCGTCGCCGAGTAGTTTCGCGTACTTGCTGGGACCGAAGGCGCCGAACATGCGAAGCCCGGTTCACAGAAAGTGGTGTGACCAATTCGCGCTGCGCACGCCGCGACGCAGATCGCGACCACCTCGTCCACCATTTCGTTTCGTGGGTGTCACGCGCGGGTCCACCCATTCGCGCTCCCGTTTCCGCAGTGCAACGTGGAGCGCTCGGTGATTCAGCTGGAAGCCCTCCTCTGCTGGCTCGGCAAGCGGCGCGTCGGCTGGGCGGCCGCGCTGATCGGGATGCTCCTCGCCTTGCCCAGCGTCTTCACCGGCCTGCAAACCGAGGATCACTATCACTACCGCGCGATTCGTGACGGCGTGGTGGATCCGCCATGGCGGATCAACCTGTTCAACTACATCAGCGGCAACGTCGCCGGGATCTACGGCTTGAAGGACTTCGGCACCGTGCCGTGGTTCACCCTCAAGGATTACAAGGTGAGCTTCTGGCGTCCGCTGACGTCGTTCACCCACTGGATCGACTACCACTACTTCCCGTCGGCGCCCTGGGTCGCACATGTACAGAGCTTGCTTTGGTACGGCGCTCTGATCCTCGCGGCAGCAGCCCTCTACAGGCGCTTGCTCTCAGCGCCGTGGCTGGCAGCGCTCGCGACGCTGCTGTACGCCATCGACGACGCCCACGCACACCCGGTGGGCTGGCTGGCGAACCGCAACGCCATCCTGGCGACGCTCTTCGGCGTGACCGCCATCTGGGCTCACGACGTCTGGCGACGTCCGAGCGGGGCCTCTCGGGGGGCGCGGACCGCAGCGGCGATCGTCGCGCCACTCAGCTTGGGCGTCGGACTGCTGTGTGGCGAGTTCGCGGTTGGGGCGCTGGGGTACCTCGTTGCTCACGCGCTGTTCTTGGAGCCACACGGAAACACTCGACTGACGAACATCGCGAAGCGGGCGGCGGTGCTGATGCCGAGTCTCGCTGCGTTTGGGCTGTGGTTCTACTTCTACCGCAAGTTCGGCCACGGCACCTACGGCACTGACTTTCACCTCGACCCCCTCGCGGACACAGGTCGCTTCTTCGTCCAAGCCCTGTGGCGACTCCCGGCGCTGATCGCTGGCCAACTGTTCGGGATCGACTGCGAGGCGTGGTGGCGCCTGCCTGCGAGCGTCGTGTATGCGATGGCGGGCGTGGTCTGTGTGTTCGTCGCTGCGTTCCTGTGGTGGCTGCGGCCGACGCTACGCGATTCGCAGGCGCGCTTCTGGCTTGTAGGAGCCTTGATGGCGACACTGCCGGCATGCGCTGCGATGCCGCAAGATAGGCTGCTGTTCTTCAGCGGCCTCGGCGGGATGGCGATCGTGGCTCTTGCCGTACGGCAAGCGATTGAACAGACACGAGAGTCGGCGACGCCGCGCCACATCCTCGGTAGGCTAGTGGCGTTCGCGCTGCTCTTGATGCATGGGGTCGTCGCCCCCATGACGTTTCCGCAGCGCAGCTTGATCATGTACCGCTTCGGGAACGAGCTTGATCGCGTCGCCGAGCGCTTGATGTGGGGTCACCCAAACAGCGACGAGCACCTGGTGCTGATCGGCGGCCCCTCGTACTTCTACGTCGCCAGCCTGGTGGGGCTGCGCGCGACACGTAACCTGCGCGTCCCCCGCCACATCCGCATGCTGCACGCCGGAAAAGGCCCGGTGACGCTCAAGCGGCAGACCGAGCAACAGCTCGTGCTCGACGCGCCAAACGGCTTCTATTCGGATCCTTTCGACGGCACGTACCGCGGCCACCAGTACCCGATGACAGTCGGAGAGGGTCTGCAGCTCGCTGGCATGTTGATCATCGTGCGCGCGGTGAACGCTGAAGGTGTGCCGACTCGCCTCGAGGTGAACTTGCAGCGGCCGGTCAAGCGCGGGAACTACCATTTCATGAGCTGGGTGCCCCCCAAGCCGGAGGACGACAACGGGCAGTTCCTGACGCTCAAGCTGCCCGAAGTGGGCCAGAGCGTGGAGCTACCGAGTGGCTACTGAGAGGGCCCCTCTTCTGGCCAGGCTGCGAGCCACGCTGAGCACGAGCGAAGGGAAGCTCGAAGCGCTCGCGCTGGTCGGCGCGTTCGCGCTCTGCGTGTACGTGCTGGTGTATCCCTTTTGTTTGGTGCGCTATCCGCCGATCACCGACTTACCTTTCCACGCAGCAAATACTTCGATCCTGCGTCACTATTCTGATCCGGCGTTTCACTTTCGCGATCAGTTCTACATCGATCCGCTCAGCGCTCCCTACATGTTGCAGTACCTGGTCGGGGCGGGGCTGAGCTTCATCCTGCCGATGCACGTCGCCGTCAAGGTGACGTGCGTTTTGCTGCTCGGTTGCTTGCCCTTGGGGCTGGGGCTCTTGTTTCGTGGCCTTGGCAAGCCGAGCTTCATGGGCTTGATCGCGTTAGGGCTTGCCTACTCCACGCTCACTCACTGGGGATTCATTAGCCACATCGCCGCCCTGGGCTGCTTTGCGGGCAGCCTGGGCGCGGCGATGCTGCTGTTCGAAGGTGGAACCGCGCGGCAATGCAAGCTGCGCGCATGGTTGCTCGGTGGCATGCTGCTCTTGACGCTGTTCAGCCACGTGTATCGCTATGCCTTCGCGCTGGTGGGCGTGTTGATCGTCGCCGCCGTTGCGAAGCGCAGTGGGCGAGCGCTGCGTGAGTTCAGGCTCCTTCTCTTGGCACTGTTGCCATCACTCTCGCTGTTCCTGGTGTTCTGGTTTCGCCGCGACCACGTCACCGGCGCGGAGCTCCTCTTGGAGTGGGCACCTGAGCGGATGACGGAGCTTCCAGCTCATCTATTTGGAGGCTTCACGGCCAGCGTTGGCCAGCGTGAACGCCTGGACGGTTGGCTGTGGCTCGCTGCATGTGGCGCGTTTGGCTTGGGGAGCCTGCTGTGGCGTCGGTGGCACCCGAGTGTGACGGCGGAGCCTGAACCGGACGCTGACTCTGGTCCGCTGCCTGCCCTGCGGAGCGACGGGCTGCAACGTTTCCGTCGGGAATGTCACTGGGTAGTCGCGCTGATCTGTACGGGGCTTCTGGGCCTGTATCTGAGCTTGCCCCTCACCTGGGGGAGCTGGTTCTTCGTGTACCCGCGTGAGGCGCTGAGCGTGCTGTTGCTGCTGCTCGCGCTGCTTCCGGCGATGCCCAAGGGCGCACCAGCGCGTCTGGCGCTCGTCGGGGTGCTGGCGCTGACCGCCGGGCGGCAAGCGTTCCTGGTGGCCGGTCAGTGGCTGGGATTCGAGCGCTTGAATCAAGACTTCTACGCGATTCAGGCCAAGGTGCCTCCCCACCCGAAGCTCCTGTACCTGATCTTCGATCATTCCGGGACTTACCGCTCCACGACTCCATTCATACACCTCCCCGCCTGGATCCAGGCGGAAACGGGTGGCTCGCTGTACTTCCATTTCGTGCGTTGGGGTCTGTACCCGATACACTACCGGCCTGACGGCGCAGACACTCCACCCAGCTTGCCCTACATGCTGGAGTGGCATCCGGAGTCGTTTCGCACCATCGAGCACGGCGCCTGGTTCGACACCTTCCTGGTGCGCCATCGAGTGGATCCCGGCATCGTCTTCCAGTCGGACCCGAGCATCCAGCTGGTGGCTCACGAGGGCGAGTGGTGGCTGTACCAGCGCCAGTAGCTCCTCGGCGCGTTGTATCCTCCCGGTAACACGCAGGTGCGCTCGAGCGACGGACGGCGCTCCTCCCCCCCAAAAGGAGCGGATCCAGTTACCGCGGGGCAATCGACGTTGGGCCGAATTCCATTAGGAGCGGAATCTGGGCAGTGGTCCAACGGCGTCGCTTGACCAGAAGTTCAGTGATTGGAGCGCGCTTTCGAGGTCACCGCTCGACTCACGATCTGGCGCCTAAAGTGCTCAAACCTGCGGCCGGAAGGCAATTCGACAGTCTGGCCCTGGCTTTGCACCCCCTTGGCTTTGCATCGCGAGGGGTTTGGTCTATAGCGGGCGCGCTCGTTGGACCCACAGGTGTCGAGAGGCCCTTCACTCACTGCCTACCGCTCACGCGGTAGCTCCTGACCACCAAACCAATGGTCGGGATGAGAACCGCGCCCGAGGCGGCGTGACCCCAAGCACTACCTCGGCAACCTGGGCTCCTGGAAGGAAGACTCCCAGATGGAAAACCTGATCTACGCCGCACCCGTCGCAGGGGTACTGGCGCTTCTCTTCGCCTACATGAAGGCGTCCTGGATCAACAAACAGGACGCAGGCGATCAAACGATGAAGGACATCGCCGCGGAAATCGCGAAGGGTGCGATGGCCTTCTTGGGTCGTGAGTACAAGGTGCTCGCGATGTTCGTGGTCGTGGTCGCTGGCCTGCTGGCCGTCGCGAACATGGGCAGCAAGGATCACAGCCCGATCATCGCCGGGGCGTTCGTGCTCGGCGCGGTCTGCTCGGGTCTGGCTGGTTACTTCGGTATGCGTGTGGCGACCAAGGCCAACGTCCGCACCACGGCGGCGGCCCGTAAGTCACTGCCCGAGGCGCTCCAGGTCGCGTTCAGCGGTGGCGCGGTGATGGGCATGAGCGTGGTGGGCTTGGCCCTCCTAGGCCTGGGTGGACTGTTCATCCTGTTCACGACGGTGGTGTTCAAGGGACAGCTCAACGTCACCCTGAACGTCATCACCGGGTTCTCGATGGGCGCCTCGTCGATCGCGCTGTTCGCGCGCGTCGGTGGCGGTATCTACACCAAGGCAGCCGACGTCGGTGCCGACTTGGTGGGCAAGGTCGAGTCGGGGCTGCCGGAAGATGACCCGCGTAACCCCGCGGTAATTGCGGACAACGTGGGCGACAACGTCGGTGACGTCGCAGGCATGGGCGCTGACTTGTTCGAGAGCTACGTCGGCGCGATCGTCGGCGCGATGGTCCTCGGCCTGGGCGCTGGCGCAGTGGCAGACGGCAGCAGCATGGGTCCCATCCTGCTCCCGCTAATCGTCGCCGCTGGTGGCATCATCGCCTCGATCCTCGGCACCTTGGTGGTTCGCACCAAGGAAGGTGGCAACCCGCAGATCGCCCTCGACGTCGGTTCGTTCGGCGCGGCCGGCGTGATGGCTGCAGCGACCTTCGGCATCTCCAAGTTCCTCTGGCCCGAAGCGGGCACCACGGTTGGCGGTGTAGCCCACGTGGTCACCTGGCTCCACGTTGGCGGCGCCACGGTCATCGGGCTCGCGACTGGCGTCGGCGTCGGCATGATCACGAGCTACTACTGCTCGATGGGCAAGGGCCCCGTCGACGGCGTGGCAAACCAGTCCAAGACCGGCACCGCGACCAACATCATCGCTGGCCTCGGCCTCGGCATGCAGTCCACGGCGATTCCGATCATCCTGATTGCCGCTGGCATCATGGGCAGCGCCTACGTGGCGGGCCTCTACGGCGTGGCCATCGCGGCTCTCGGCATGCTCTCCACCACCGGCATCCAGCTCGCGGTCGACGCCTACGGCCCCATCGCGGACAACGCAGGCGGCATCGCGGAGATGAGCCACCAGGCTCCTGAGGTGCGCGAGCGCACCGACAAGCTCGATGCCGTGGGGAACACCACGGCCGCCATCGGCAAGGGCTTCGCCATCGGCTCCGCGGCCATGACTGCGCTGGCGCTGTTCGCGGCGTTCGCGCAGCAGGCAAACATCTCAACCATCGACATCTCGAAGCCCACCGTCATGGCGGGCATCTTCCTCGGCGGCATGCTGCCGTACCTCTTCTCCTCGATGGCGATGGCCGCCGTGGGTGAAGCGGCGATGGAGATGATCGAGGAGGTGCGGCGTCAGTTCCGGGAGATCCCGGGTCTGCTCGAAGGCAAGGCCAAGCCAGACACCGCACGCTGCGTTGACATCAGCACCAGCGCCGCGATCAAGCGCATGGTGGCTCCCGGCCTGCTCGCCGTGGTGACCCCGGTCGCCATCGGTTTCGGCATGGGCCCCGAGGCGCTCGGCGGCTTG
>JBFXBK010000100.1:0-25508 GCA_050183255.1 Polyangiaceae bacterium
GCGGAGCGCGCCGTCGTGCGCCGGTCTGGGGCATGTCAGGATGTGACCGAGAGCGTCGCGCTCGGCGAGCGAGTGAAGCGCCTGCAGGCCCTCGCGAGCGCGGGTACCATCGCCGCTGGCTTGGCTCACGACCTGAACACCGTCGTCGGAGCCCTGACGTTACTGTGTAGCGCGCTCACCCCCGAGAACACGGAGGACAACGCCCGCCTGATCGAAGACATCAAGCAGACCGCCATGCGCACGTCCCTCTTTACCTCGCGGATCCACCAGCTAGCGCGAACGTCGGTTGGGATGAATCCTCGAGTCGACGTTCGCCAGGAGCTCGAGCGGATCACAGCCGTGCTCAGGGATGTGTTTGCTGACCGCATGGTGGTCTCGCTCGACGTGCGTGATCCGGTAGCGCACGTGCGGCTTGACTCACTGGATCTGGAGCGCGTGATCTGGAACCTCGCGTTGAACGCCCGCGACGCTCAACCAAACGGCGGCGTTATTGAAATTGTCGCTGAGCGCGTGACCGTGGTTGGTCACGGCCCGTCGGGGGAGTACGTGCGGATCACGGTGCGTGACGAGGGCTCGGGGATGGACGAACACACCGCGGCTCGGCTGTTCGAACCGTTCTTCACGACCAAGGGCGCGAGCGGAACTGGTCTCGGGCTCGCCGTCGTACACGACATCGTGGATGACGCCGGCGGCTTCGTGACCGTTGATAGTCGCCGCGGCGTGGGCACGCGTCTCCGCGTGCATTTACCCGCGAAGTAGCCCGCTCATCGGCCCAGCGACTGCGCGTTGCATGCAACGGTAGCGCAACTCACGCTATCCGTTGCGGCCTGCTTGGTGACCGTGAAGTAGTCGCTCGAACTCGCGTCTTTGCTGACATTTGCGCCTGGCACTCGGCTTGCTGATGGCGCAGCGCAATGTCAGCTTCCTTCAGCGCGGGTGAGGTGATCGCCGATCGCTATCGCTTGCTATCCAAACTCGGCGAAGGCGGCATGGGCTCCGTCTGGCGTGCGGAGCACACGACGCTCAAGTCGCCGGTCGCGCTCAAGTTCATCGAGACCAGCATCTCGCAGAACGAGGAGGCCACCGCTCGCTTCATACGCGAGGCCCAGTCTGCAGCAGCGCTGCGTAGCACCCACGTCGTTCAGATCTTCGACTACGGCATCGACCGCGGGGTGCCCTACATCGCGATGGAGCTCTTGGTCGGCGAGAGCCTGCGCGATCGCATGGACCACACGCGGCTCTCACCGCGCCAGCTCGCGGAAATCATGACGCAGGTCTGCCGCGCAATGTCCAAGGCGCATGAAGCAGGCATCGTCCACCGCGACCTGAAGCCAGACAACATCTTCCTGGTGAACGAGGACGACCAGGAGATCGCCAAGGTGCTCGACTTCGGCATCGCCAAGGTGGCAGAGGGGGTTGTTGACGGCATCAGCAGTGCCACCCGAACGGGCACGATCTTGGGCACGCCCTACTACATGAGCCCGGAGCAGGCGCAAGGTAACCGCGCCGTTGATTACCGCGCGGATCTCTGGGCGCTCGCCATCATCGTCTTCGAGTGCGTCACCGGCAAGCTGCCCTTTCAAAGCGACGGCCTCGGCGATCTAATCCTGCGCATCTGCGTGCATCCAATCCCGGTACCCTCGACCCTCGCGCAGGTGCCTCCGGGATTTGACCAGTGGTTCGCTCGCGCCGCCACCCGTGACCCCCAAGAGCGCTTCCAGTCTGCGCGGGAATTCGCAGACGCGCTCAAGGTGGTGCTCGGAGTTTCGTACAACGAAGCGTTGGGTATCGGCAGCAGCGCTCCCCAGCCCTGGGGAGCGACGCCGTTTCCTCCGGGTCTCAATTCAGGCTTCCAGCAGAGCGGCGAGAATCAGCTCGCGCTGACGACCAACGGACATGCAGCCGCCGCCCTGCCGGGCGCAGCCACGGGCGGTTCCCCGGCGAGGTCCCGCCCTGGCTTGTGGCTCGCCGCTGGTGGACTCGCCGCGCTGGTCTTGGTTGGCGGCGGCGCGGTGACGCTGATGCGCTCTCAGCACTCCACGGAAGCGCAGAGCGAGGGGACGCCTGCCGCGGCGCCTGCCGCAACCGAGGCTCCCTCACCCGAAGCCCCATCACCAAAGGTGCCGCTACCGAGCTCCGACAGCACCCAGCCAGAAACACCTGCCGAGAGTCAGAGCGCAAGGCCGCCTGCGCCTTCTGCAAGCGCACCGGGCAGCACCGCTGGCGCGCCTCAGGCGAAGAAGCCGCCCGCGACGAAGCTTGGCCCCCAGAACCCACCCGCGGCGGAGCCACCGAGAGCGCCACCGCAGACCAAACCCACCGCTACCACCCAGCCAACTGGCGCCTTCGAGGACCGCAAATGGTGACCCGAAATTTCCGCATAGTTTTAGCTCTGAGCGCCGGCCTAGCGAGCAGCGCGATCGCTCAAACTTCCCACGCGGACGGCGCCGCAGACGCCGCGGCAGCTCAGAGCTTGTTCGACGAAGGCAAGGCGTTGCTTGCTCAAGGCAAGACGGAGTCCGCCTGTCAAAAGCTCCAGGCCAGCCAGCGCCTCGATCCTGCCCCTGGCACGCAGTTCCATCTGGCGGCGTGCTACGAAAAGCTTGGGCGAACGGCCAGCGCCTGGGCCCTCTACCTCGAGGTGGCTGCGGCAGCGAAATCCAAGGGGCGCGCAGACGCCGAGAAGGCGGCGCGCGAACGTGCGGAGGCGCTCGCGGGAGCGCTCGCCAAGCTCTCCATCGACGTTCCCGATAGCTCGAAGCTGCCTGGCCTCGTGGTCAAACGCGATGGCGCCGAAGTGTCCGAAACCCTGTACGGCAACGCGGTGGCAGTCGACCCTGGCAAGCATGTAATCGAGGCAAGCGCCCCAGGGCACCAATATTTCCGCAAAGAAATTAATGTCTCGAACAAGGAGGAAGCTGCGTTCTCCTTACCGAAGCTCCAGGTGGAAGCGTCCACTCAGGGCACAGCGACAGCGAACGACTCGCCGGGGCCCAGCGCAGATGCCAGTGTGGAGTCGCACGATTCGACGCTCATGCCGTGGCCCTACATTTCACTTGGGGTTGGACTAGTCGGCGTGGGTCTCGGCGGCTTCTTCGTGCTGCGCTCGAGCTCCAAGCGCTCGGAAGCCGACGATCTGTTCGACGCCTGCGGGTCGGATTGTCAGGCGACGGACCCCCGCTCGGCGCAGATCGCTGACCTCGATGATCAGGCCCGCTCCTCACAGACCATCGGCACCATCGGCTTCGTCGTCGGCGGGCTAGGGATCGCAGGCGCGGTCACGCTGTTCCTGATGGATCCGAAGCCCGAGCGTCAGGCCCGCGCCCGTGTCACCCCGTGGGTCGGCCCTGGCGGCGCGGGTTTGTTCGGCCGCTTCTAGCCATTTTTTCCTTACGGATATTATCACCATGTCAGCTCTCCACTCCCGCGTCGTCCTGCTACTCTCATTGGTCGCACTGCTCTTGTCGGGCTGCTCCTCCGGTGAACCCACGTCCATCGACCTCGGCAACGGAGAGATCCTGGGCACCCAGGCCGAAGCGCTCTGCACCACCTGCAACGGTTGTTGCGAGTGCCTGAATACCTGCCAGCCCGACTCCAGCAATTGCCCGGATCCTGGAGAGTGTAAGACGTCGACCTGCAACAGCGGGTGCGGATGCACCACAACGAACAAATCGAACGGCAACACGTGCACGAATGGAAGGTGCGCCAGCGGCAGCTGCTGCACGGGTTGTCGTTCGAGTTCGGGGTCAGCTTGCAGCGCTGGTACGAGCGTCACGGCTTGTGGCACAGCAGGCGCAATCTGCGTGAGCTGCGATGACGGAAACGCCTGCACCACGGATGCTTGCACCAACGGCGGTTGCACGCACACCAACAACACCAACAGCTGCACGGGCGGAAAGTGTTCCGGCGGCAGTTGCTGCACCGGCTGCCTGAGCGGTTCAACCTGCAACGCGGGCACCAGCGTCACGGCATGCGGCAGCGCTGGCGCGGCCTGCGTCAACTGTGATGACGGCAATCCGTGCACCACCGACCAGTGCACCGCTTCCGGCTGTACTCACACCGCGACCAACGAAAACGGGACCTGCGGCAGCGGCGGCACTTGCCATGGGGGCACCTGCTGTGCCGGCTGCTGGGACGGCGCGAGTTGCCAAGCCGGCACGTCGCTGGCGGCGTGCGGTTCCTCGGGGAATAGCTGTACCAGTTGCGACGACGGCAATCCGTGTACCACCGACAGCTGCAGCAACGGAACCTGCACCCATACCCCATTGAACTCCGGGAGCTGCCCGGGAGGCAGCTGCCACGCTGGCGCGTGCTGCACCGGCTGCTGGAACGGCAGCAGCTGCGTCGCCGGAACGTCAGCCAGCGCGTGCGGCAGCGGCGGCGGGAGCTGCGCGAGCTGCGCGGACACCAACCCGTGCACTCAAGACGTCTGCACCGCCGGCGTCTGCGGACACCCGAGCTTGCCTGACGACACCTCGTGCACCGACAACGACCTCTGCAACGGCGCCGAAACTTGCCAGAATGGCAGCTGCGTCAGCGGGACCACGCTCGACTGCAACGACAATAACCCCTGCACCAACGACTCGTGCAACCCAAGCACGGGGTGCAGCTACGTCAACAACACCGCGAGCTGCAACGACGGCAACGCCTGCACGACGAGCGACAAGTGCAGCGGCGGGAGCTGCGCAGGGACGGCGATCACCTGCAACGACAGCAACCCCTGCACGACCGACTCCTGCGACGCGACGACCGGCTGCAAGTACACGAACAAGGTGAACAACACCACGTGTGACGACGGCAATCCTTGTTCCTCCGCTAGCGCTTGCACCAACGGTCAGTGCGTCGCCACCACGGGCCTCAACTGCAACGACAACGACGTCTGTACCCAAGACGGCTGCTCGGGTGGCGCTTGTACCCATACTCCACAGTCGGGGATCCCGTGCGACGACGGGAACCTGTGCACCCAAGACGACAGCTGCGGCACCTCTGGCTGCTCCGGTACCCCACGGAATTGCGACGACAACAATCCGTGCACCATCGACGGCTGCAACCCGAGCACTGGGTGTACGCACACGCCGGACGCCACTGCCCAGTGCAGCGACGGGGACCCCTGCACGACGGATGACGCATGCACTGGCACCACCTGCGTCGGCACACCCGTGAGCTGTGCCGCAGCCGACGAGTGTCACCACCCGGGCAGCTGTGACTCCAGCAGCGGAGCCTGCACCGCTGGCACCGCTGTTGCTGACGACACGCCGTGCATCGGCGGATCCTGCCAAGGTGGGACGTGCGTACAAGATCTCCCCGATGGCGGGGCTGCCGGGGGCACCGGAGGCGACGCGGGCGCCGGCGGCAATGCGACGGGAGGCAACGGTGCGACTGGCGGCATGGCAACCGGCGGCAGCGCGACCGGGGGAAGCGGCGCCGTGGGCAGCGGCGGCACCAGCGCCACTGGGGGTAGCGGCAACACTGGTGGCACAGGAGCGACGAGCGGAGGCAGCAACGCGAGCGGCGGCAGCGGGGGGAACGGCGGAAACTCCGCCGACGCCGGCTCCGACGCCGGAGACAACCCATTCCAGCGCGACCCAGGCGGCTGCTCTTGCCGCACGGCAAGCCAACGAACTGATCCCAGGGCGTGGCTCAGCGCGGGTCTCCTTGCCCTGTTCTTCGTGCGTCGCCGCAGGGGATGAGCCCCGAGCAAGCGCTCGGTTCGTGCAGCCGAGCGCGCCTTTTCGACCCAGCCAGGTCGGATCCCCGTGCAATCTCCCGACGCTTCGTGTCGGCTAGATGCATGACCACGAGACGGGCGCTGCGGGTCACTTCGGACGGAGTGAACCTTCACGTAGTCACCTTGGGAGATCCATCCCGGGTGCCGGTGGTGCTGGTGCACGGCTATCCGGACAACCACCGTGTGTGGGAGGGCGTCGCGACGCGACTCGCCGAGCAGCACTTCGTCGTGCGCTATGACGTACGCGGCGCTGGCGAGTCCGATGCCCCACGACACACCGCAGAGTACGCGCTGGAACTGCTGGTCCGTGACCTTCGCGCCGTGGTCGACGCCGTACTGCCAGCGGACGCGCGATTCCACCTGGTGGGACACGACTGGGGCTCCATCCAGAGCTGGGAGTCGGTGACCCGCACACCACCCAGCGCGCGCATTGCTTCGTTCACCACTATCTCGGGACCCTCGCTGGACCACGCCGTGCTCTGGGCCAAGGCGCGCGCCTCATCTGATTCCGCACGGTCCAAGTTGAGCCTGGCGCGCCAGCTCGCGAGCTCCCTCTACATCGCGTTCTTTCACGTGCCGTTTCTGCCAGCAGCCGCTTGGCGCCTCGTCATAGGCCGAGGTTGGTCGCGCTACTTGGAGCGCCAGGAGGGCGTCACGGAGCACCCTCCAAGTCGCACCCAGATCCAGGACGGCGTACAAGGCGTAGAGCTCTACCGCGCGAACTTCCGAGCCAAGCTGAGAGGCGCGGAGCCGCGCCAGGCGAGTTGCCCCGTTCAGTTGATCGTTCCTTTGCGCGACCGCTTCGTGCGCCCTCAGCTCCTGGAAGACCTCCCGAACTACGTCCCCAAACTCTACCGCCGCGAGATCGACGCAACGCACTGGGTGGTCCTGAGCCACCCGCAGACCATCGCCGACTGGATCGCCGAGTTCATCGACTGCGTCGAAGCAAACCGCATGTCACCCGCGCTAATCAAAGCGCGCTGGCGGCGCGGGGCGAGACCTGAGACACCTGGTGCATGAGCCTGCTGCCGATTGAGTCGAACTACGGGGCGAGCCTGCTCGAGGTGCACTGGGCCGCTCAGCTGGCCGCCGCGGCCAGTCGTTTGCTGACGCCCTGTGCAGACTACAGCCACACGAATTTGCTGGTCGAAGGCGAGTGCCTCCAAGGTCGTCCGCTTCCCGACGGAAGGCGTGCCGGCTTGATCCCGAAGAGCCTCACGCTGACCCTGGGACAAGCTTCACTCGAGCTTGCAGGGCACACCCTGAGTCACGGGTTGGCTTGGCTGAGCGCGGAGCTCGGCCATGACCTCAGCCTGCTCGAACACGACCTGCCGGAACGCCCTCGCGACGCGCCCTTCAGGCTATGCGGAGCGGAGAGTCAGCTTCAGGCGTGGTTCGTTGCTGCCCAAGCAGCGCTGGGTCAGCTAGCGGCGGCGCACGGCGGGAGCGAGGTGCGGCTCTGGCCCCATCACTTCGACATCGCCACGCTCGTGGAGCTAGATCCTGGGCGATCTGAACCCGCGCGGAGTATCAACGTCGGTCTCTCGCCGGGAGATGGCGCGTACCCCGAGCCATACTGGTACGTCACACCATGGCCTCGGCCGACCGGTCAGCTCCCGGCTCTCAGCGTGGGTCACTGGCACACCGCAGGTTTCGTGGCAGCGGTCTTGCCAGCATCGAATCCTCAAAGCGACATGCCCATGTGTTTCCTCGAGGAAACGTACTTGGCGAGCCTCAAGTTGCTTCAGGCGTAGCCTCGCGCCCTTGATGCCTGACTTTTAGGGGCGAGAGAGCACCGCGCGTCACTGAGGCAGCTCAATCACGGCGCCCGGAGTCAAATCGCGCCCTGAGAGCCCTGGGTAGCTCGCGTCGTAACGATACGCCCGAAACACGCCGCTGCTCTCGGCCTGCTGCCCTTGGGTCAAGACGCCAGCGCGCCCAACCGGCACCTGGTACTGCCAAACGCGCTCACCACTAGCGGTGACCTCGAACAGGCGCCCCAGTGCGCCCTCACAAACCAGCGTGTTCCCAGTGCTCAAGCGTTGCGCACCGCCTACGTGATCCGAGAAGAAGTCTCTCCCATCCGAGTAGGACCAAGAAGCGGTGCTGGCGCTAAAGGCACCAGCTAGCGGCACAAAGGACCCGTCAACTCCGCGCGGAATTAGAAGTTGGTCGACGCTGGAGTAGGCGCGATTGCGCATGTCCCCGTTGTTGAAGAGCAACAGCTCGCCCGCCCCGGGGAGTCCCGAGGGGATCAGATGCGTGTCGTGCTGGGAGTAGAAGACCCGATCTTGCGCGGCCCCTCCTCCCCACGCCGATGGATTGCCCCAGCGATAGAGGATGTCGCCCGCGCCTCCTGCGGCCTCCTCCGTGGTGGTCCCGTGGTCGATGAACCACACCTCGCTGGTGTTGTGCACGCTCAGGATCAGCTGGTCGTGCGCCGCGTCGTAGTCAACGGCGTTGATGTGCAGCCAGTCCGCAGCGCGATCGGCGCCAAAGTCGATGTCCATGCGCTGGGGATACTCAGCGGGCTGGCCGTATGAAGGCAGACTCGAGTCGTTCGCTTGGACGACGTGGTCCCAAGCGTGCCACTGCCAAACGATGCTCGCACCGCCGTTGGCCTCCGGACGCACCTCGATCAAGTGATCAGGCCAAATTTCCCCAGCCCCAAGCGTCGCGCGACGGCCGGCTGTTCGAGCATCCGCTACACTCAGCCTTTCCCATGCGATCATCACAATATTTCCACCTGGCAACATCTCGACGTCGTGATGCGCGCGCACGGTGTCGCTGAAGTACTCGAAGCTCCACTCCACGCTGCCATCCCAGGCTACGAGCTCAACCCCGCCACCTTGTCCACCACCAGAGATGCTCCCTTGCCCGGGGTCCGTCGTGCGCAGCAAGCGGCCGTCTTCCAACAAGTAGACGACCTGCCCCGGAGGCCGGCTGTGCTCCCAGCTGTGAACCACGCGACCGTCCAAGTCGATGAGGTACGTCGTGGGGCTCCCGATCGGTGAAAACAAGGTGTAGCCGGGCTGGGCTCCCGCACTGCAGCGCGTGGTGCCCACGGTGCGGTTCACTTCAAAGGCGTCACAGGGCTCGGGCACGCTCGCGTCAGGGCCGGCATCGCTTCCCGAATCGCCCGCACCGTTGCCTGAACCTGCCGAACCGCCTTGGCCGCCGTCAGCGCTGGAGTCAACGGACGTTGAATCCTCTCCGCAGGCGCCGCAGAGGGCGCACAACAGCCACGGCCAGACCCCACCTGCGTATCTAGTCATATTTCCTCTCGGAATAGCGCCGTAGGAGGCGCGTGCTATCTCGAACGAGTCAGGGGTGCTTACTGAACGAAGCATCCGGCGTGCCGCGCAAGCAGCCGAGCACCCACGGATACTTGCGGGTGACGTAGTAGCCGTATTGGCCGCCCACGCTCATGCCGTTGCACTCATCCAGATCGCCAGCGCCGGTGTACTCGTAGTCGTCGACGAAGGTGCCGTCGTAGCTTCCGCCGGGGCTGCCGCTGCCCGAACGCGTGCCGCTCTTCAGGCTGTAACCCGACTGGGCCTCACGAATCGTTCCGGCGTCATCGAAATAGGGCCCGTAGATCGGGAAGCCATCCGCCGCAAAGCCAATGACCGGCGATACCTGGCTGGGTTCGCCGTACATCGCAAGTGGATCCCCGTGGTAATGGTAGCGGCCGTCGGGCTGAGTGTGGGCGTTGTGGCCATCGGTCCCAAAGTTTGCGGTTGGAGACATCGGGTCGTAGCGCCAGGGCGAGTTCAGGTCGTGGCAGCCGATCTTTCCGTCGCCCACGCCGTAACAACCCGCTGCGAGCAAGTCGACGACGACGCCGTTCAGCATCACCGCGTCGTAGCTCTGGAGCTCGAGCGCCGTTGGATTGCTCGCCGCAGTTGGGTTCCGCTTGATCACGAAGCTGGTCTCGAGCACCGCAGTCGGCGTGGCAAAAGCCGCTCCCTGGTCGTCGAAATCGTGATTCGGGATCGCGTTGGAAGTGAGCGTGCACGAATCGGAGCCCGCGACGATGTCCACGAACCCCTCGAAGCCCAGCTGCCGCTGAACGTCGACCACTGCGGATGAGTAGCTCTGGGCGTAGTCCGCGCAGTCAGCGCTGCGACGGGTGAAGGTTGCATTGGTGATGTCCACGGCACCGCCAGAAGCAGCGGAACCGCCAGAAGCGCCCGAGCCGCCGGAAGCGCCCGAGCCGCCGGAAGCGCCCGAGCCTTCGCTGGCGCTCGACTCCGAATGGCACGCGACAAGGGGGATGCACGCCACCAGGGTGACGCAACCCACGAAGCAACCCATCGACGCTCGGAGCAGGTCGCGCCCCCACAGCGCGAGGAGAGCAGATTCATTTCCACCAGGCATAAGCACCTTCTGTCGAGTCGAGCCGAAGCAGCATGGCGACCAACGTTGCATATTGCCTGCCACTCATGGTGAGCGGGACGTAAACGCGGGTCGGCACGAGGTCGAAGCGCTTTCTCCCCCCAAACACGCACAGGGACGTACCCTTGGGCCTGGGGTGCACACACCGTGAGCTTCGGGGTGCACGCACCGTGGCTTGGGATCCATCCCGTCGGCATGCGGGCAGGGTGCAGAGCCCGCACGAGCGACTGCCAGATACGCAGGGAACCCGAAACCGGCTGGCGCGTTCGGCACTGGAGTGAGCACGGCAAGCGCGTATTCTCGAGCAATGTATTGGCTTGCTCGCCCGGTGCTGATCGGCGCCGCGCTGTTCACGGCGTTGGGCTGTGGCAGCGAGGAGGACAGCTCCTCGGAGCCCGTTGAGACCACGTGCAGCGCGCCGGCTCCGCCGCCCGAGGCAACCCGCAAGGTTGGAACGCAGGATGGCCTGACCATCCTGCCCGGCGGTCGCATCCTCGCTCCAACCGGCAAGCAGGCGGAGCTGGGCGGGTTCCCAATCGACCTCCGGGTGCACCCGACCCTGCCCATCGCGTATGTCGCGAACACGGGGTTCCGCAAGCGCGCAGTTCAAGTGGTCTCTACGACGGATGGTCACATCCTCCAAGAGGTCGAGCGCGCGGAGGCTTTCTTCGGTCTCGCCCTGTATCCGGACGGCAAAAAGCTTTTGGCAAGCGGCGGTGCTTCGGCGCTGCTGGAGAGCTACGACGTAGGCGACGACGGCCTACTGAGCGCCGCTCAGCAGATCGATATCGGAGGACACCTGGCAGGGGTCGTGCTTTCCGCTGATGGAACGTCGATCTGGGTCGGACGCTTCCTGGACCAACAGCTCGTGCAGTTGGACGCACAGACGTTGCAGATCGCAACCACCATCGACCTCCCAGCGCGCGCCTACGCGATCGCTGAAGTTCCGCAAAGAAATGAACTCTACATCACAGGTTTCGGCAACTCGAGCGTGATGGTCGTGGATGTCACCGCGGGCAATGTTGTCGCCAACCTCGAAGTTGGCGGTAACCCCGTGGGGCTGGCGGTGAAACCGGATGGCAGCCAGGTCTATGCCTCGGTGGCCGATGGCGACGTGCTGGTGTGCATCGACACCGCGACCCGCGAGCTCGCAGGCTCCGTCGCCGTGAGCGAGCCCGGCTTGTTGGATCCCGGAGGCAATGCGCTACCGGGGAGCAGTCCGACGGGCCTCAGCCTGGACGCTCAGACGGGGCGCCTTTACGTGGCGCGCTCCGCGGACAACGCGGTGAGCGTATTCGACAGCAGCTCGCTCAATCAGCTCGGCGCGCTACCCGTCGCGTGGTATCCCACGGCAGTCGCGCTCGCCAACGCCAGCAAGCAGCTCGTGGTACTGAACGGCAAGGGAGGCAACATTGGCCCCCTGGTCCACGATGACGACGACCCCAACGACCTGAACGGCAAGGAGTCGATGTCCGGCACGCTGTCGCTCATCGACCTCGAGGCCATCGATCTAGCGCAAGCCACGGCTCAGGTGGAAGCGAACACACGCCGCCCGAGTGAGGTGTATCCCTTCGACTGCGAGAGCGTCTTTCCTGTCCCCACGGAAATGGGCAGGGAGACACCGATCAAGCACATCGTGCTGATCGTGCGGGAGAACAAGACATACGACACGCTGCTCGGCGAGCTGGAAACGGCGGACGGTGATCCGTCACTCGTGATGTTCGGCAACGACGTCACACCTAACCTGAACGCCATGGCGCGCCAGTTCGCCAACCACGACAACTTCTATACCGACGGCGAGTCGAGCATCCAGGGTCACCTCTGGCTGACGTCATCGTTCGTGAACGACTACATCGAGCGCAACTGGTTCGAAAACTCTCACGACAACCCGGGCTTCGCAAACGACGGAGCGTTGGAGCAAGGTCAGCCGGACTTCGGGACCTTCTTCACCCACCTGATGAAGTACGGGAAATCGTTCATCGATTTCGGCGAAGTGGTTGGCACACTCGGCAGCTACAACGGCGAGTCGGTGTTGGCGCACACTGACCTCACCTTCCCCGGTGCGTTCTACAACCTAAACGTGGCAGACGAAGACAAGGCGCGCCATGTCGTCCAGCGCTTGGTCGAAGAGGAGGACTTCCCAGAGTTCGTGTACCTACTGCTGCCCCGGGATCACACCAAGGGCACGAAGCCCGGTGTCGAGACGCCGGAGTCGATGATCAGTGACAATGACTACGCGACCGGGCTCGTCGTCGACGCCATCAGCCACTCGAAGTTTTGGGACGAGACGGCCATCTTCATCGTGGAAGACGACACGCAGACGGGAAGCGACCACGTCGACTACCACCGCTCAGTGTTGCTCGTGGTCAGTCCATGGGCGAAGCACGCTTACACCAGCAGGGTGCATGTGTCGTTCCCCTCGCTTTTTCGCAGCTTCGAGCTGATGCTGGGGCTGCCTCCGATGAACCGCTACGATGCGCTGGCGACGCCGCTCTTCGATGCTTTCACCATGCAGAAGGACAGCACTCCGTTCGAGGTGCGCCCCCGCACGATTCCCAGCGGAACCAATCCTCAAGGCCTACCGGGCGCCGACTGGTCCCTCGCCATGGACTTCAGCGGCCCTGACCGCAATCCATTCCTCGGCGACGTACTGACATGGTACCGCAAAGGTGAGCTCCCACAGGACTCCGCGCTGTCCCGAGAGATCGCCCTGGGCGTCCCACCCCATCAGGGTCTTGACGCTGACGAGGACGACGACGACGAACGTGAGCGCGACCTCTTCGATCGCAGCCTGACCCATGCCCGAGACTGGGCCAAGGAGCGCGGGATCTTACTGGACGCTCCAGCGTCCGCAGCCGATGACGATTAGCGAGGCCGCGAATCGTCAAGCTCTCGCTTGCGCTCTGGGATGAATGTTTCAGCGGCCGAGGGACGCTGGTAGCCACGCGAGCCGAAACGCACACTGAGATGCGCCAAACGGGCGATCTTCGAGTCGGCGTTCGGCGAGCAGCGTATCACCGGGGAAACACGCCAGGAGCTGGAGACAAAACGCGCATGCGAGGGCGACGCGGGCGTGTCCCTGTGTGGTTGCCGGTACCGAGCCGGCAGCTGCCCGGAGGTCCCGATGCGTCCCATGCCTTTGACTGCTCTCACTCTCTTCACGCTCCTCCCCGCGGCCTGCGCGCCCGCGGAACCCGCTGGCGTCGCGGGAAACGAGATGCCGTTTTCCGGAGGCAGCGGCAGCGTTGGCAGCAGTAGTAGCGTCGGTGGGAGCGCGAGCGTTGGCGGCCACGGAGGCGTTGGCAACCACGGAGTCGGCGGCAGTTCGGGCGTCGGCGGCAGTTCGAGCCTCGGCGGCTCGGGCGACAGCAGCGGCAGTAGTGGCAGCAGCGGCAGCGCAGGAAACGGCGGCGACGGCGCCGCAGGAAGCGGCGGCGACGGCTCAGCTACCGCTGGGGGCTCGGGCGGGACGCCAACCGCGGATCCCGATTGTTCCACGGGGATACGCGATGGCAACGCCTGCTGCTCCGCTTCATGCGGCACATGCGGCGGTAGCGGATGCAGTCAGCGCGATGGGGGTCGCGACGCTTGCTGCACGGGACGCATCTTGAACAACGCGCAGTCTTGCGATGACTCCCTCCCCCCCTGCGTGATCAGCGGCAGTGGTGCCGGAGGCGACGGCGGCTCAGGCAACGCTGGCGCCGGCGGTAGCGGTGGTTCTGGTGGCGGTGGCGGCGGCGGTTCCGCTGGCGGCGGCGGTTCCGCTGGCGGCGGCACGCTGGATTGGAAGGTCGCAAACCTGACCTGGTTCACGTCGTACCCAGATCCGGGGAGCGACGAGTGCGTCAACTACAACGGGTGTACGTGGGCCGGCTACTTCGCAGGTGTCGAAGGCAAGCAAACCGAGGCTTGGGTCGCCGCGCACAACATCGCTGCGGTGCACTCCAGGGACTTCGACACGTACAAGCTTCACACGTTACGCCTACGCCAGGACGGTCGCGAGATTGACGTCGTCGTCTACGACGAGTGCGCCGACAGCGACTGCAGTGGCTGTTGCACACGAAACGCCCACCCACAGTCGGGCTATCTGATCGACCTCGAGAGCTACACCATGTCCCGATTTGGCTCTGGTGAGGGCGTCGTCGAGTTTGCTTGCCTCGACTGCGACTGAGTGGGCCTCAGCCGGCCTTGTCGAGGGCAGCGCGAATCGAGTCGTAGCGCCGCGGGAGCGTCGGCTCGAACTGCTCCACCCAGAAGAAATTCATCAGCACATCGCTGCCACGCTCCTGGCGATGCATGTCCGTCAGCGCTTCGGACACGGCATCACGCAGCGGACGCGGCACATGTGGAGCCGCGCAAATCGTATCCGCCGGGATCAGTGGGGTGATGAGCAACGGCCGCATCGCCTCCTGAGGTCCAGCGAGAGTCCAGCCGGCGCGCGACAGCTCACTACCCACGGACTGCGAAGCCGCAGTGACGAACGTCGCCCCTACATCCAGCTCGCGGCGACTGACCAGCTCAGCGACCGTCTTGTGGTCACCGCAGAAACGTTGCTCCGTGAACTCCTCGACGGAGAACCCGCGCTGACGCAGCTCGAGCAACGGGAAGAGGTAGCCAGCTGCAGACATCGGGTCGACCCAGCCGACGCGGCTGCCGCGCAAATCATCCAAGGTGTGGTACGTGCTCTCGGCTCGCACGAAGAGTGCCCCACGGAAACCCGCATCCCGGGCACGCACACCGCTCGCGATGAGCGTCAGATCACAGCGCTTGCTGGACTCGACGTACACGGCTGGCGGCAGCCACCCAAAGTCCACTTGGTCCTGCGCCATCGCGTCGAGCAGTTCGTCGTAGCAGGACAGCTGTTGAACCCTCACCTCCTGGTTCAGCAGCCGACCAAACATCCGTTCGAACTCGACCAAGGCGCTGGCCTGGCTCGCACTCAACGCAACCGGACCGACACCGAACACCACAGCCACGTCGGGAAAGCTAGCAGCCGCCCGCAAACACGCCGCCGACTGAAGCGAAAAATCGGACGGCGTGCGATACCCACCTGCGCCTCCGACTCCAATGTGCGCTCCGCTCTTCCGTCATCCGCTGGATGCGCTGAAATCACCATTCCCACTTAGAAAAACCGAAGGTTACCGCGCGGCTGCGACGCAGCGCAGCTGAAGCTGACCCATGTGTTTCCCGTTTGCGTCACGCCTATCAGCCCCGCCTCGCACACACGCGCACTCGGCCGCCTGTCTGAAGTCCGATCCCCGCGCGGCTATGACCAGTTAACCTCGGGTCCGTGGCCCAAAAATTTCGCTTCAGCGCCGCGCTGCTCTTCGGAGTAGCGCTCTGGCACCAAACCGCAGCGGCGCAGGACTGCGGCTGCGATCACAAGATCGAGCCGTCCACCACGTCGTTCGACGGCGTCGACAACGGCGTCCAGCCCGGCGACCGCGTGTGCGTGATGGCTGGCCAGCGGGAGTTCCTGCGCTTCCAGCGCATTCAAGGCACTGCATCCGCACGGATAGAGATCATCAACTGCGGCGGCTTGGTCGAGATCCACAACGACACCCGGGCTTACGCCTTGGTGTTCGAGGACGAGTCTCACTACTTCCACGTATCCGGGACCGGCGACCCGAGCATCGAGTACGGGTTCAAGATCAGCGCACCGGCAAAGGATCCATATCCCGGCATCGGTCTCTGGCTGCTCGGCAAGAGCACCAACTACGAGGCCGACCACATGGAGATCTTCAACACGGGCTTCGCGGGGATCTCCGCCAAGACGGATCCGATCTGCGACGGCAGCGCCGATCAAGACAAGTTCATCCAGAAGGACGTCGACCTGCACCACTTCTACGTCCACGAGACCGGCGGAGAGGGCTTCTACATCGGGAGCACCCAGGCCAAGGGCCAGACCATCACCTGCAATGGCAACCAGGAGGTGCATCAGCCCCACTTCCTGGAGGGCATCAAGTTTCACCACAACATCATCGAGAACACGCAGTGGGATGGTGCCCAAATCGGCATGGCACGCCAGGGTTGCGAGGTCTATGGCAACGTGATTCGCAACGTCGGCCTCGAAGGCGTCCAGTATCAACAACAAGGCCTGCAGATCGGCGCATTTTCCGCATGTCAAATTTACGGAAACCTGCTGGAAGACGGACCAACTAACGGCATCTTTGTCCTCGGCGCCTACGACACGTCGGTGTTCAATAATCTAGTCATCAACTTCCAGGGCACCGGCATCTACGCCAACCAGCAGGACTTCGGCTCCGGTCACGGCTACCGCATTTGGTACAACACCATCGTCGAGAGCGGGGATGGCGGCATCAAGCTGTTCGGTCCGGACTTGGTCGCCAACGAGATCAAGAACAACTTCTCCGTCGGGGCAAACGGCAGCATCGGCGCGGGCGGTGACGTCGACGTAGATCAAGCAACGAACCTCGAGATCGCGAGCGTCGCAGACGCCAAGTTCTACGCAACCGGTGACTACCACCTGGCGGCAGACTCTCCAGCCCGTGGCGCCGGCACCACCATCGCGCAAGTCACCAAGGACCTGGACGGCCGAGACCGCACGGAACCCCCCAGCGTGGGGGCCTATGAGTACGCCGATGATCCGGGGCCGGTGGATGGCGGCGTCGGTGGCGGCGCGGGGTTTGGTGGCAGCGGCGGCTCAGCCAACGGCGGCAGCGGCGGAGGCTCGGGCAACGGCAGCGGGGCGAACGGTGGTTCAAGCGCAGCCGGCAGCAGCAACGCGTCCGGCGGCGGCAACGCGAGCGGCAGCTCCGACGACGGGGGCTGTGGGTGCAGCGTTCCAGGCTCCGCTCCGTCGCATCGAGGTGGATTGCTCTTGGGCGCCCTGGGGCTCGCCTGGCTGGTAACGCGCCGTCGCCGCGCTTCTCCGCGGCCCTTGATCGGGAGGGGGTGAGGTCAAAACGTCGACGTGCTGGCTCGCGCCATCTCGTAATCGTCTGACTCTCCCCCCCCAAACCTGTAGCCAACCCAGACCCCGACGCCGATGTGCGTGAGGCCGAAGTCGCTTCCGCTGTCGCTCGCCCGGTTTCCGAGCAGCGCCTGCACCCGCGTCGCCACGGAGACGCTCTCCGACACCTGAATGCCAAAGAACGTGAGTTCTGGGCTGAGGAAGAAGCCGTTCTCCGGTGTCTTTGCCCCGGGGATACGCCCTTCGGCGCCGAGCTCGTAGCCGGAGGTGGCGCCGAGGCCGATCCAAGCTGACCCCAGGTGGAGGTTGAAGTCGAAGAAGCCTCCGAGCGGAACCAAGAGGCCATCAACGCCGTCGAGCACCCACGGGGCAAGACCGAAAGAAATGCTCGCCCCTTCGGAGATCCCATAGTCCACGCCGAGTCTCGCCCCGGCACCAATCGGCGCCATCTCCTTCAGCGCATCTCTTCCGAGCGGCACCAACGGGAGCACGCCAAGCTCGAGCCGCGGTCGCAGAGTGCCTTCCTCGACCGGCGGTGGAGGCGGAGGTGGTTCGAGGCAGACCATTGGGCTGAGGCACGGCTGAGGCGGCGGGAAGTGAGCCTCGATGCTCACCACGTCGCCTTCTTCTGCCAGCACCTCGAGGGACTGCTCGTCGAACTGCCGTGTGACGAGCACCACATGCTTGCCCGGAGCGACGCGCAGCGTCCACTCAACTGCCATGCTCCGCGTGTTAGACGTGCCGTCGAGGGATACCTGGACCGCGTCGTCGCTCCGCACAATGATCACAGGCTGCTTGACCAGGAAATCGATGGCAGCCTTTACTTCCTCGCGGAACTTATCGACAGGCCCTTCCCCGCAACTCTCTAGGGCACGAAAATGCTGGAGCGACACGTCGAAGCGCCCCAGCTCGCGCTCGAGCTTAGCCTGCTCGAACAGGAACAGCGGGTGGTGGCTCTCCTCAAAAGCCAGTTCCGCCGCGCTCAGCGCGCGCTCCCAGTCTTCGCCTTGCTTGCTCTCCTCGATGCGCTGCAGCAGCACACCGAGCACCGCCTTGTCGAGCTCGGCGTCGACCACTGGGCAGCTCAGGACGGGCAGTTCGTACTGGGGATCGCCTGAGCTGTGAGAAGCGCGCGCGATCTCGGCGGCTCGGGCGACACCACTCACCGAGGTCAACGCGGATGCGACGAACAGCGCGCGCCGCGCGAGGATGGCTCGACGATCGGCGGCGGACATGCACCAAGTGTGCGCGGCTGCTCAGGAAGACACACGCCGAAAAGCCCCGAACCAGCAGGTTCGGGGCTTTGGCTACTCAGCTCTACCCAACTGTCAGCCCGCCTTGACGGAGATCTGGCGCGGCTTGCTCTCCGGGCGCTTCGGGATCGAGACCTTCAGCACGCCATCTTTGAGGTTTGCGTCCACCTCATGGCTCGCATTGTCGGGGAGCGTAAAGACGCGGCTGAAGGTGCCGTAGCTGCGCTCGACGTAGTGGAAGTTCTCGCCGTCCTTCTTGGCCTCGGCGACGCGCTTGCCGGTGATCGAGAGTTGGTTCCCGTTGACCCGAACGTCGACGTCCTCGGCCTTCACGCCAGGTAGGTCGGCAAACAGCTCGAACGCCTCAGGGGTCTCCTTCACATCGAAGCTGGGGACGAAGCGGGTGTTACGGGGCTCGTCTTCGGTCCGCATCAGCTCGCGCATCAGGCGCGGGAGTTGAGCGTCGAAGCTGAAGGCGAAGGGGTCACGGCGGAAAAGGCTGATCTCGTTCATTGGGTCCTCCTCGAAAATCTCTAGAAATGCTGTTCCGTGCGGCGCACTGGTGACGCGGCTTGGGTGAATCAGTGTTTGAATCCTCACGGCAAGGCACAGACGCACGTTCACCGCGGGGGTGCTCGACGACTTGCTTGCTGTTCGCTCACTCGGGAACTCCACGGGTTCCGTAGCGGCCGTCAGAGGCCCTCTGACAGCTGCGGGTTCCGGGCGTTGCCTCGAGTGCGACACAACCTGTGTTCGACCCGCGCGCTGTCAACACCACATGGCACACTTGCGCCCGAGCAGCAGAAGACAGCTCAATTTGCGGCCAATCGCGCTCGGCGCGGCCGCGAACAATCTCCCCGGGAGCAGGCGCTCGCAGACTAGCGGGGCACGTCGACGCGGGCGCAGCCGAAGGCGATGTCCACCTTGCCCTGCAGATCGCTGCTCAGCTGATCACAGGTATTGGGGCAGACGAGGATCTTGGTCGGGTTCTGGGGGTTATCGTAGTACCAACCGCCTTCGGGACCACAGTCAGCCGCTGAGGGCACGTAGTAGATCTCTTGGGTCCCGCCGCCGCCGCTCGGGGTGTATTTGACGTTGACCTTCTTGGGGTCGAACTCCTGACCCGGAGGAGCCTCGGGGATCGCCCACTGACAGTCCAGCTGAGTGCCAGAAACGACTGCCTGGGCCAAGGCGGTGAACACGCCAGCAAAATTCGACTGGCCGAGGCAAAGATCGCCCGGCTGGGTGCCGGAGTAGTTCGTGAGCTCCTGGTACACGGTGCCGGTGCTGGCGCACGCGCTGCCCACGCTGCATCCACCGGTACAAAACACTCCAAAGAAGCGCCAGCTGTCGAACCAGCCCGGGTCGAGCATGTCGACGCTGTCGATAAACGTTTGGGCTGGCATCCCCGAGTTATCGTCAGTGACGACCGCGAAGTACTTGCTGGAGTTCTGGCGCAAGACGGACTTGTAGGTCGGATAGTGCTCGAGCAGCTTGTTCAGGCTGTCGCTGCTCCCCACGGAATCGTCAATGCGCGCGTACTCAGGCAAGCGACTGTCTGCGGGGCACATACCGCTCCCCAATGGCGCGGGGATGCACACACCGTTGCTTGGGGGGAAGAACGCTGGCGGTCCGCTCTCGGAGATAATCACGACATGCACGTCGATGCCCTGGTTGAGGATCGCGCCAGCGAATAGGTTCATGTTGTCCTGAACCTCCTTCGCCTCTTGGGTCATGCTGCAGGAGTTATCCAGGGCCCAAATGATGTCGACCGGGCGCACGGTGTTGTCCGCCGTCTTGGTCTCGGCAAAGCACTCCCCGCCGTCCTCGAGGCTCCCTCCGTTGCCCCCATTCGAGCTCGTGCCGCCGATCAGGCTGCCGCCAAAGCTGTCAGCGCCGCTACCGCCGCTCGCGCTATTCCCCGAGGAACCGCCGTTAGCACCGCTCCCGTTACCACCGGAATCGATCCCGGAGCCGCCATCTCCACCAGCTGAACAGGCGAGAGTGATCAGGAATCCCGCTCCAATCAGTCCGCCCCGGAGGAGCCATCCCCGCACGTTGCTACTCATGTCGTCGGTCGTCATTGCCACTCTCCCGCTAAGCTAGCTCTGCGGCGCTATGGGCGCGAAGCGACGGTCAGCCCCGCGCCGCGCGTTGATTGTCAGCCTTGTCCCTGGGTGTCCACAACCCGCGCGCGCCATCGTGCGATGGTTTTCTTGCGTTCGTGGCGTGAGGCCTCGTTCCACGGGCGGACACTCAATTTCTGCAGGGAAGAAGCGTCGAACCCAGCAAAATCCATGGCGTACGGGCCGAGAGCAGCGCCGTACATGTCCGTACACCGCGGTGTACGGCCGGACAGTGCGGGCAGCGGTCGGCGCTTCGCTGGTCATGCAAGCAGCAGCACTAGAGTGCCGATCCGGTTGCTGCGCTGCGTCGACTCGACAGCTGAAACACCGCTCGCCACCGCCTTCATGGCACCGCACGCCATTGTCGCACGGAAGCCGACCTCGCCTGTTCAAGGTCAACGGAGGGTGTATCCTCCCCGCATGTTCAATCGACTCCTGGTTCTGGCGTGCATGGTGGGACTCGGCGCTTGCGGGAGTCCCCCTGAACCTGTCACTCCCGATCCGGAGCCGGTCGTTGATGAACCGGCGCCGGCGCCGGCGCCAACACCGGAGGCGGAGCCGGAAGACTCAGAAGCCAGCGCTGAGCCCGAGAAGCCTGGGGCGCCGGAGCCCGAGTTCAAGCCAGGGATGAGCGTCAACGACGCGGTAAACGCCGTGCCCACCGGTACGGAGCGGATGAACGTGGATCCGGCGACGCTTTCGAAGCCGCTCAGCGAGTTCGCGCTGTACGAACCGTGTAAGCCCAGCGCGAAGCAAAAGTGGACGGTGCGCGTCGCGATTTGGCAAGGCAAGGCCGTGGGGGTCGACATCGAGGCCAAGCCGAAGAACGACAAGTTCGTCGCTTGCGTCGATGAGCGCATCCGCGCGCTGGAGTGGAAAGACAAGGTACCGAGCCTGAATACGGTCGAGTACTCGTTCTGACCGTCGCAGCTCAGGGAACAACCACGGCGCCTCGCGGGTTGCAGGCGCCGTGGCCAGAGATTCACTTGCTTCCGCCATCCACGAGCACCCGATCAACCTGAAAGCAGCGCGCACGCGACGGTTGCGGCTCAGTCTCGGAGCAACGGTCGTGTCCCTCGCGCTGGTGGGTTGTCATCACCACACGCAGGATCAAGACCGCGCAGCAACGGTCCCCGCCGTGAGCATGGCGCCCGCCAGCGCAAGCGCAGCGAACGACGTCACGCCGCTCTCGCCCGGCGCGCGAATTGAAGACGAGAAGAACAGCATCGACATTTTCCGCGAGGTAGCGCCCTCGGTCGTCTTCGTCACGCAGAAGCGCATGGTGATGGACCGCTACGCCATGCGCGCCACGGAGGTCCCCGCGGGCAGTGGCTCGGGCTTCATCTGGGACGACGCGGGACACGTCGTAACGAACTTTCACGTGATCGCCGGGGCCCAGAGCTTGAGCGTCACGCTGTACGACCAGAAGACCTACGAGGCGAAAGTCGTCGGCGCGGAACCTCGCAAGGACATCGCGGTGCTGGCGCTGATCGGCGCGCCGAAGTCGGCGCTCAAGCCTATCTCCGTTGCACCCTCCGCCAAGCAGATGACCCACCTTGAGGTGGGTCAGAAGGCTGTCGCAATCGGCAATCCGTTTGGATTGGATCACACGCTGACCACTGGCATCGTGAGCGCCCTTGGACGCGAAGTAGACGGCGTGGGCGGCGTGACGATACGCGACATGATCCAGACCGACGCCGCGATCAATCCTGGCAACTCAGGCGGCCCGTTGTTGGACTCGAGCGGCAGCTTGATCGGCATGAACACGATGATCTTCAGCAAGAGTGGCAGTTCCGCAGGGATTGGCTTTGCAGTGCCTGCTTCCACGATCGCTCGGGTCGTGCCGCAGCTGATTGAGCGCGGCGCGGTCAAGCAGGTCGGCATCGGCGTGCAGATCGACCCGCAGGGCCGGCTGGAACGGCGCGCAGGACTCAAGGGCGTGATCGTGCTTGAAACCACCAAGGGTTCGCCTGCCGAGAAGGCTGGACTGAAGGGCGTGGAGCGCACGCGCAGTGGCCTCGCGATCGGTGACGTGATCGTCGGCGTGGCTGGCAAGCAAGTCGAAGACTATGACGACCTGTACAACGCCCTCGACGGCTTCGAGGAAGGCGCGCAGGTCAAGCTCCGCGTGCAACACGGGCAGGCCGTGCGCGAGCTGGAGCTTCGACTGGTGCAGGTGAAGTAGTAGCCACTCGAGGCGACTACTTCGACCCCATCAAGAGCCAAGCGAGCAGCGCCACCAGCGCCAGCGCGCCCACCAGGATGATTAGGTTCCGCGTGCGGTCTTGAGGCTGCTCGACGGGCACCGAAGTGCTGCGCTCGTGCGCCTCAGCCTTGGGCTCCGCGCGTTTCCGTGCGGCTTTAGGCCTGACGTTCGTTGCCGGCTTCGCCGAGCGGCGCTGCTTCGGCTGCGCCGAAGCTTCGGCGGTGGGCTCGGCTTGAGTCTTGACAGCTCGCACCTTCCCTCGCTTCTGCTTTGGCTTCTGCGACGCGCGGGCCTGAGCCGCTTCGCGGGCGCGGCGCCGCTCGGCTTCTTTGGCGGTGCGCTTCGACTGCCCGTCACGCCCGTCTCGCTTGCCCCGCTCACCCCGCTGGGCCTTCCGTAGCGACTTCACTCCGGCCGAAGCGGGCTTCGGAGCGGCCACCGGGATGTCGCCGTCGCCAACGCGGGACGTTCGCCCGCGCTTCTTCGTGCGGCGCTTCTTGCGATAAGGCTGCCAACGCGGGCCACCTTCCGGCGACCCGTCATCTTCCACCTGCTCGTCAGCGTCATCCCAGGCGTCGTCGAGTCCTGCTTCGGGCTCGGCGAGGAGTGAGTTTGGCGCTGGCTCAGCGTCGGAACCGACCGTCGCCGAGCCCGAGTTTGCGCCATGTCCCGAGTCGTCAGCGTCCCAGCCACCGTCGAGGGAATCCTCGTCCTCGTCGTCGTCCCAGCCGGAGTCCAAGTCGTCGGAACCTCGTGCCGCGTTCGTGTCCCCAGCTTCTTCTTCCCAGCTGGCGTCTAGCTCGTCTTCTCCCGTCATCGGTGGCGTCTCCAGAAACGCGCGTTTTACCCTCGATTCGGCTCACGCCACCACAAACCGCTCGCACCTCGAGTCCGGGAACGCCTCGAAGTGCGTTCAGCATGGAAACGTACACCGACAGTACAGCGTTCGTGCCACTTTGGTTCGGCTAGCCTCCCGCGCTAGAACGAATAGGCGTGAGCGAATCCAGGCCCGCTTCCTTCCCCTCCGAAAGCCAGGCGCAAGCCAAGCTGCGTGCGCGCGGCTTGCCAGCGCCCGGCGACGTCGTGGCGGAGAAGTATCGTCTCGGCGATGTGCTGGGCCGGGGAGCGATGGGCTGCGTGATGTCCGCCGAGCACTTGCTGATGCAGCGCAACGTCGCGATCAAGTTCGTGCTCGGTTTCTCCGCTAACCCCAACGCCGTGGACCGCTTCGTGCGCGAGGCGCGGGTGACCCAGTCACTCCAAGACGAGCACGTCGTGCGCGTCTACGACCTTGGGGTGCTAGAGAACGGCACGCCCTACCTGGTCATGGAGTACCTGGAAGGGCAAGATCTGGCGCAGCTGCTCCGCAGCAACCATCGGTTCCCCCCGGAAACTTCTGTCGACTACATCCTCGGCGCCTGCGAAGCGCTGGCCGAGGCGCACGCGGCAGGCATCGTGCATCGGGACATCAAGCCATCGAACCTGATCCTGACCCGGCGCAAGAACGGCACCCCGCTAGTCAAGGTCGTAGACTTCGGCATCAGCAAGGTACTCGACGATGACGAAGACGGCGAGAAGAGCCTGACCGGCTCGGTCGCCATGCTGGGCTCGCCGCTCTACATGAGCCCAGAGCAGATCCGAAGCGCAAAGACCATCGACGCGCGAGCGGACGTCTGGGCGCTTGGCGTAACGCTCTACACTTGCCTAGCCGGCGAAGCGCCATTCGACGGCGAGGGAGTCCACGGCGTGTGTGCGAGCATCGTGGCAGATCCACCGCGGCCTTTCCCCGAGGATCTGGAGCTGCCCGAAGGACTGGAAGAGGTGCTGAGTCGCTGCCTCGCCAAGCGTCCCGAGGAGCGCACTCCGTCAGTACCGGCGCTCGCAGCGGAGCTGAGTCCCTTCGCCACCAAGCGAGGGCGCCTCAGCGCCGAGCGCATCAGCGCGCTGTACGCCCTGGCTTCCCCCGAATCAGCGCGTGCGTGGCAGCCCAAGCTGCAACCAGAAGCCACGCTGGATGCCGACGGCCCGGTCTCAGGCCTCGAGGCCACCGAGCTCGAAGGCGCCAGCGCAACGCTCAACCACCCCACCTCTCAGACCATCGACACACCGTTGCGCCCAAAGCGCAAGTCTCGGTACTGGATCCCGGCGCTCCTGGCGGTCGGGCTGCTGGCAGCAGGAGCCGCGATCGGCCGCCTGGGAGGCTCGAACACCGCCCCAGTCTCGAGCACCCCTGCGAGTTCCCCCGAGGAAACAACTCAGGCAGCACCAGCCAGTGAGCCAACGGCGCCAGTCGCAGCCAAGACGGGCGCAGCGGCGGCCCCGCCGACTGACACCGCGAAGGACGAAGCACCTTCCCCCCAAACCCCCAAGAGCGCGGCCCACGACTCGACGTCGAACACCAAGGTCGCAACAAGAGGCCAGGCTTTCGCTCCGGCATCAGCCCCCAAGACCCCGCCACCAAGCTCCGCGCAGGCGGCCCCCGAAGACCATCAAGCAGCGGGAGCCAAGCCCAGCGCCCGCTCAGCGCGCCCCGCTTCCCGTGCCACAGATGATGACGGCTTCCCGATCCCGGACTAGCGCGGCCGCACTGCTCTGCGTCAGCTTGCTGGCAAGCTCCGCCTTCGCCCAGGCCGGAGACGCCGACGCATCCCCAGACGCAGGGGGTGAGGCGCCCTCAGCAGACGCTGAGCCGATTGACGCGCCCGACGCTCCACCGCCGACCACAGAAAAGCCCGAGGTCGATCTCGTCGAGCGCGCCATTACCCTAAGGAAACGGCGCAACGAATCTGCCGCCCGCGAACTCCTGCAGAAGGCCTATCAAACCGACAAGAGCCCGCGCGTCGCTGGTCATTTGGGGCTCGCT
>JBFXBK010000101.1:0-25411 GCA_050183255.1 Polyangiaceae bacterium
GGCGCTGCAGCGGGCGAAGAAGCTTCAATGGGGCCGCGCCTGTAACAGCGCGGAAGCCTATCTCACGGCGAGCGTCGTCACTGGCCACGGTTGGGCTTCTATGGGGCCGCGCCTGTTACAGCGCGGTTGCCCGGGCTGTGTGTCCAGGACGGGCAGCGGTTCGGGGTTGCTTCAATGGGGCCGCGCCTGTTACAGCGCGGAAGCTGCCCTACAGCATCCATAATGATGTCGAGGGCCTTGGGGTCGCATTGCGAGCGTGCCCAAGAATGGCGGACGATTGCGAGTTCGTTCGCCTGTGGGCACGCGGCTCTTGAGGTGTTGTTGGTAGATTTCAAGGAGCGGGCGCGTGCGAGCGGGGCCGGCGCCTGGAGCGAGGCTAGGCCGCTCGCGGCACCGGACCGATCGACGACGTGTGCTTGGTATTCCATGATATCTGAGTCCGAGGACGGGTTCAGCTCACTTGTCAGACTCGTGAGCGATCGCGGGCTCGAACAGTCCCAGGCCGAAGTGCGCACCATAGCCCACGGTGATCGGACCGGAGACGGGTTCGGGAAACGTCACCGCGAACCCGCAGCCCCAGCTCGGACCGCGCTTCCCTCCGGCCCCGGAGCGACGCGTGGTTCTGAATGTGAGCCAGCGTGTGGGTCGTCCTCCGATCCTGGTGTATTCCAGCGGCGCGACCGTCAGGGGTTCGGGGAGTCCGAACTCTCTGAGCAACCGTCTCAGGTCGTGCTCGGGTGACCCGATCTGCACTCCCTGTTCGTCCAGTTTCGGGGTCCCGTCGCGCCTCGCTTTTGGGTGGCGAGTCGCAACGAATGGTGTGGAACTGGCCCAGGACGTCGCGGTGGCCAGCGTCAGGCTCTGCCCCGCCTTCACTCGGGATCCGCCGAAGTCCGAGGCGACTCCAACCCCCAGCAGGATCAATTGAAGGGGGTTCTCTCCGACTCCCCACACGCGTGTCAGCCTGCGTAGTGCTTCTTCGCTTGCATCATCGAACGCTGTACGACTGCAGACGTTCACGTGGGTGATTCGCCCCTGTGATTTCCCCGCGGATTCACAATACACGTACACGTGCTGGTTGCCCGTGAGGGGGTTTCCATCGGAGTCCTGTCCCGTGAACAGCTGCTGTTGTGCGAGGTCCTTCGTCAGCGTGACGAGACGCTGGTGCACCCTCTCCCCCAATCGAAGAGCCTCCGTCAGACGCGGGACCACCTTGCCCGTCACCGCATAGCGAGCGACGCTCCACTCGCCGTTGGTCTGCAGCTTTCGGGTCCGTCGGGGCGGCGCTGGTTCCATCCATACCTCCTCAGGGAGCTCGTACTCGACCCACCTCGTCCCGGGCGGGCGGTCCCAGTGCCCCTTCTGAACGTCCGCGGTGTCGACTTCCAAGACGTCCAACACGCCCACGGGCGCCGGTACGGGGGCCTTCCCCTTCTTCGATTTGCGCTTGGGCACCTGAGTCTCCTGACGATCGAGCTCGCCTGGGGGCACGGGCGCGAGGAGTCGAACTGTATCTCGCGCGTCATGCGAGCCGAGTGATGCGCCTCCAACGGGGCGAACGTTCATGGTTGGAACGGTGGGCAGGACCTTGGCCACGACCCAAGACTCGGCGCGGCCAAGATAGCCGAGTCGGTCGAACAAGATCTCCAGCCCGCGCAGGGCCTCCGGACTCAGGGCAACGTCGGGCCACCCGATGCGCAGAGCGCCGCCGCGTTGCACGTGGAGGAAGCCGTCGTAAATCTTGTTCGTGCTCGCGTAGTCGGGCATGTAGTGGCGTGTGTGCGAGCGCCAGCCTGCTGGCAGATCGTATTGGGGGAGCGAATCCGCGAGGCAATCAGCGATCTCCGCCATCACCTCGCGCCTCACTTCGCCCTGCGCCTTGCGATGCCAACACGCCACCAGCGCCCGGAGAACCCGCCAGGGCGAGGGCGGCCACTCGATGAGTCCCTCGTTGACGTGTGCGCCCCAAGGAGTCGCGTGATAGCGACCAGCGGGGAACGTCAGCTCGACAGCGAACGGCATGGTCACTTGGTGTAGGTGGTTTCTGTGATTGCGGGGTCCGCGAAGGCGCCTCGAGCCGCTGAAATGAGGCCGGGCAGTGCGCTCTCCAGCTCCGACAGCGGCGGGAGGTCGAAACCTTCCGGGGCGGTCACTCTCGGAGTACCAACCAGCTTGAGATCACACGCGGTACGCAGTCGCATCCCGTTAGTCAAGAAGCTCTGGATCTTGAACAAGCTGAGGGCGACCAAGAGCGCTTCTGCGGCATCGCCAAGCCGAAAGCCTCGCGCCTGCGCGAGGTCCACGTTGAAGTACGCTGTCAACGTGCCCGTGTACTCATCGCGATGAAAGGGCACGTGACCGAAGCCCTTCTTCGCGTCACCAGCGGGATCGACATCGTCACGCTTCACTCCACCGGCGGCCGCGATCCGCACGTCCGACGCCTCGATGAACGACGAGAGCATGCGGGGCAGGCGCAACCTCCCCCCAGCCAGATCGCTCTTGGCCAGGAACACGCCGTGAATCAACGAGTTCACGTCATACTTGAACAGCACCTCCGCCAGGCGATGCAGATCCACGCGACCCTTGTCCAGCCCCCCTAGCTCCTCCTTCAGCCTCGTCAAGAAGGCCTTGTCCTTTGCCTCGAGGATATAGGGACTATTCAAACGATGCGCTTCGAGTACGGACGTGGTGAGCAGGTTTCCGTCGCCATCAACCACGCGAACGTACGGTAGCCCAGCAAGTGCCGTAACCCAGTCGTTCATCGCCTCGTCCCAGCAGACCGCCTCCAGCCGGTTGGCCATGCTCTGGGCGGACTCCACCAACAGCATTGCGGTCCCGTTTGCCTCGTACTCGGCGGCGCCGAGGTCCGGAAAACCGGTGGGCTGGAAGCGAGAGCCCTGCATCGGTGCGAGGGTTGCTTCCAATAGGAGTCGTGGTGCCTGCTTCAGCGCTTCGAGGTTCATGGTGATGCTTGCTCCTGTTCAGTATCGTCTGCGTCTTCCCGGAGGATTCGACGGCGCAGTTCGGCGATGGCGTGAGCCGCCACCGGAAAGATGGTAGCGGCCGCGGTTCGACGCGAGCGCGCCGGTGTCTCCAGCACCTCACGGAAACCGACCCTAGCCCCGCTCGCTAGCAATCGACCCGACGCGAGCTTGCTCGCGCGAAGCGAATCCCCTGCTGCTGCCCTCACTAGGATCGCGGGTGTAAGCGGCGGTAGCTGCGCTCTGGGGACCGAAGCGACGCCTGGAAAGCAACACTTCAGGAGCGCATAGAACGCGCCTGGGAACGCTTCGTCGGGCGTCGGTTGCCCACGTCCTACTTCGGCGGGCTCAAAGAGCGAATATGCCCACAAGAACTCGGTCAGCTCGAGGTGATCCAGCGTGCCGCTGATGAACGCGTTCACATCGCTCAGCTTCGCGAAGCGCGTCGCGCCATCTGAGTAGTGTTCCCCTTGTGCACGAGCTCGCTGCGCTAGCAATAGTCGCCGGTGGAAGATCGCCAGCAGGAGTCGTTCCAGCGAGCCAGGGTGCCAGACCACATCGGGGGTCGCTCCGTCGCTCCACGTGACCGACTTTTTCCTCACGGCAACTGGCTCGAGGTGCGCGCGCAGAGGGACGGCGCCCTCTGGAAGCCAAAACTGAGTAGACGCGAGCGACAGCGCCAGCCTCTGCTCGGGGCTCTGCGGCCCCATCGCCTCCAGCCAGGCCCGAGGCTCCTTCAGCCAAGGCATCGGACGGATCCGCTGCTCGGTCGTCCACTTCAGGCTCTCGGACAGCGCGCGCTCCACAGTTCCAAGCGCTCGAAACACCCGGGTGACCCGGACAGCATCGTCACGTAGACAGAGATCGAAGATCGCCGAGTCCAGGCGACGAACCGTCCTCGAGACTCGAGCTGGCGCGTTGTCTCCACGCGCGCTCCGACGCACCCGCTCGAGCCACGCCTCCAGCGGAGCGAGCAGATCGACATGGGGCCGGCGCTCGACCACGCAGCGGTTGAGCGGCGTGGCGAAATAGGAGAGGCCGTTCCGCTGTTGGAATCCGTAGCGCTGAAAGGCTGCGATACCGCGGTCCACGCCCAGTGTCGCGATAGCCTCGGCAAAGTCCAAGCCGTTGCGCGCTGTACGCCCCCTCACCCGCGCTTTGCCCTCGGAGAACAGCGACCGGAGTTCGCCTAGCGAAGCTGGAGACTCCCAGAGCGGCGCCCAGAGCTCTCCCCTAGCAGCGCCTTCGTCGGCGCTAGAGGCGGATCCATAGCCGACCCCCGATCCCCGCACCGTGAAGGGATACGCGAACGACCCATCGCTCACGTCGTCCAACCGACGCACAGAGGCCGCCGCGAAGAGCAGCGCGCCTTCGAGCATCAAGACGAAATCCCACGAGTTCACCGTCGCACCGCCCGAGTACCCCGTAGTCGAGTTCACGCCCCCAGCATTTCCAGGAAGAAATTGACCAACGGCCGTCGCCTCCAGCGCCGAGGTGGTCTCGCCGAAGAGCGCGCTGCGGAGCAGTTCCTCGGACGTCTTCGTTGGTTGACCTGTCTTCGGTTCGATCAGCCCTACAAGGCGCTGCATGAAATTGTTGCTGAACTCCAGGCGACCGTCGTTCCCACCGGTCCCGAGCAGCGGGGGATACTTGGCGCCGTCGCTCGTAATCACGAAGGCCGAGTCGAGCCAACGCAGAGCGACATCTGGGAGCCACGCGCGGCACGCCTCGAGGAGCCTCTGCTTCTGCTCGGGAGTCGGCTTCTCAGCGATCTTCAGTCGCTCCAGCACCGCGTCCGCCGCCCTCAAGGTCTCGCGGTACGAGAGGTAGCGCGCCGACTCCGCCCCTTCGATCTTTTCCCTCGCCTTCCTGTTGTCCCCGGAGAAGAAGCCACTACCTCCGTTCCAAGGCGCTACCAGCGGTGAGGGCGAGTAGCGCTGTAGGAAAAACTCCACGAGCTGACGCTCGTCAAGGCTCGAGACTAGGTGGAACTCCTCGCCACGCCAATGGCCCAACACGTCGGGATCGGCTTGCTCTCCGACGAGGCGCAGGACTCCGAGGGCCTTGAGGTAGTGCGCCAGAGGAATGGGTCGACACCCCGGCAGTCGGATTTCAGTCATTGTACTCCCCCAGCTGTTCCTTGGAGCTGGCAGTCCAGTCCGCGACCCGCACGATGGCCTCGAGATAAGCCATGCGGAAAGGCCCGAGAGCTTCACTGTCGCGCAACCTCGAGACGCGATCGACCCAGCTGCCCTTTCCTAAGAGGATGGGGGTGAGATCGAGCCGCAGCTGACTCACTTGACCGGAGACCGGCAGGTCCACGGACGGCAACTCGTCCCCGTCCCACACGCCGCGCGCGAACAGCGACTCCGTATTCGGAACCTTCTCCCCCGGTACCGAACGGATGCTGAGCCGCACCTTTCCGTGGTGGGCAGCGACCAAGAACGCGATGAGATCCCGACAATCCGTGGCCTCATCAGTCGACTGCAGCCAAGCGAGCGCCGACGCCAGCTCGTGGCGGAAGTATGGGCGCTCGTTATCCCGAACAACCGACCTGTCGCGACGGTCACGCTTGGACTTCGCGTAGGGCGGGTCAGTCGCGTCCGGATCTTCGCTCACCCCCAGAATCTCTTGGAACGTCTTGTGGGCCTTACCGACGTCGTGCCACTCGGCAGCCGTGACTACGGCAGCCCTAATATCCTGCGGAAGCGGGAGGGATGTCGAGAACAGCTCAGCCTCTGAGCGCACGTGACCGAGGTGGCGACGGAGCGTCACCCAGATGCCGATGCGGCTTCGATCGTCTGCGTCCAGCGCTTCTTCCGAGCGAACTGCTTCGGCGGGCTCAAGCGGAGGCGTCGCTCCTGGCTCACCTGTCCATCCCAGCTCCACCGAGTAGCCGCCAGCCGCGGAATGAAGGAGGAGAGTCTGGCCAGGACGTACGCTCGTGCACTCCTCCCAGTCGCCCAACCTCGTGTCGAAGCACCACGGGGTGAGCTGCTGTTGGGTCAGCGTGTTCGGCTTCGCCTTGGTCTTCTTAGTTTTTCCCTGTGGTTTTGGCTTCTTGAGTGCTTGTCGCTGCTTCTTTAGCCCCTCGACGAAGCGCTTGGCTTGCGACAGCGACACCCGGCACAGCTCGTCGCGCCTGGGACGCATCTCCGGGGCGTCAGGCTTGTCATCGAATGCTCGCCAGTAGATCAGGACGTCCAAGTCCTCCCCGTCGCGCACGTAGCGCGACACGTCGAGGTCGTTGCCAAGAACGTCGGGAGTGGTGTCGAAGAGATCGAGCAGATCCTTTCTGCGAAGCACCGGGCGGATCACGTCTGGCGGCTCGTAGTCCAGGCTCCTGAGCGACGACGGCCCTGCGTCCCCTTGGCCTCCGTCCCCCTGGCCTCCGAGCTGCTCGAGCAACCGCCGAGCCATGTCCAAGTCCTCGAGTTCGTAGGGCAGCCGAACGTCGTCCTTGGCGTTCTCCGGCTCGATATCTAGCCAGAGGATGCGTGCGTCCTTCTGCTCGCCGTAGCGATTGCAGCGGCCGAAGCGTTGCACCATCGACGGCCACGGAGCCAGCTCAGAGATAAGCGTCCGCGCGGAAATGTCTACACCCGCCTCGAGCGCTTGGGTCGCGATCACGATTCGATCGTTTTCGGTGGTGATGGCTTGGTTGAGCCTGGCGCGCTCAGCCGGACGAAAGCGCGAGTGCACGAGGTGTACCGGAACCGAAGCCGCGGCGGCCACCGCGCGGTACAGCGCCTGAGCTCGCTCGACGCGATTGACGATGACCAGCGTCAGCCCACCGCGCTGCGCGTGCAAGGTCAAGGTCGTTTCCGCGAGGGATTTGTTCAGGCGGTCCTTGGTCGACTTGTTCAGTACCAGGTCCGACAGGCGCTCGATGCGCTTCTTGGCGCCCGTTCGCTGAGTCACCGCGGGGAACTGGGCGTCTGCGTCATCCAAGCGTGCGAGTCGCCAACCTTCTTTGGGGGACGGATGATCCACCGTCGCGAGCTGGCCTTGCCCCAGGGTCGCGCTCATCCACACGCTGCGTGTCCCGCCGAAGTTCCCTAACTTCTCTCGAAACGCTGCAAGCTGCGCGCTGGTCTCCACCCCGACGCCCATCAGCTGCGTCTCGTCGAAGATCCAGATCGCGTCGTTGTTCAATAGCCCGAAGTGCACCGGCCACTTGAAGCGGCTCATGCCGTACCCGCGATTCAGGGCCCGAGAGAGCAACATGTCCTGCGTGCCGACCAAGATCGCTGGCAGCTCGGGATGCAGCTCCCACGCTTCGTCGACAGAGCCGCCAAGCATCGCGTGGACCAGCGGGGTGGGTCTCTGCTTGTCAGCGAACTGTCCCTGCGCTCGCTCACACCACGCGGAAGCGGCGTTCGTCGTTTGCTCGACCAGCGTGCGCATCGGCAGGCAGTAGACCAGGCGACGCCCGGTGTTGGCGTCATCGTTCAGCACACGCCACATCCACGCGATCACGACGGAGGCGGTCTTCCCGAGTCCCGTTGGGATATCCAAGATGTCGGGCCACGCGCCTTCGCCCAAGCGCGCTTGGTACGGATAGGGCGGGAAACCGGCAATCTGCTCGAAGAATTTCGTGTACTTCACGGTTGCTCTGAGAGGCTAACGGGTGGCGTTGACAATGGAGGTCGGAGCACCGCCGCCGCGGTCAACGGCTGGTCCTTGCCGCTGGCTGGGCGCGGCGATATCGCTGCAGGCGGCTGTTCGGCTTGTTTGGCAAGGTCATCTCCACGAGACCTGTCTCGATCGCTGGAACGAGGTAGGCCTTGCGGAAATGCTCACTGCTCTTCAGCCCCAGCGCGACTTGTAGTTCGCGGCGGGTCATCTCACCCTTGAGTGCCCCAAGTAGCCGGGTGACTTCCGTGGTGACTTCCGTGGTGACTTCCGTGGTGACTTCCGCGGTAGTTGAGCGAGGCGCTACGCCCTGAGCCACTTGCCACTTCCACGACAGACGCAGCCCGCCGTCGACCTCTACGTTCGGTTCAGGCACGCCAGCGTCTCTGCATGCATCACGGATCTTCTCATAGCCGCGACCCCACGCTTCAATCAGTCCCGCACGAAAGAAGGCGTTGGCGATGTCCGGGTTCGGTGGTCGCGACTCGTGGGGACCGAGCAGTTTGTCCGCCGTCCATGAAGGTGGCAGTTCACCTGGATTCCAGATCCGCAAGCGGTCTCTGTACACGCGGATCTGGATGGGCGTGCCGGAGCTATAGTCCTTGTGGATGAGCGCGTTCAGCACCGCCTCGCGCAACGCGTCTTCAGGCACAGGAAACGTTTCGAGGCGCGTGAGTCCACGATAGCTAATCCACGCGACCGAATACTTCGTAAGAAGCAGCTCTACCGTCTTATCCATCTGAGCGAAGAGGTCGCCGTGAACCTCATCATGGAACGCGAGATCACTCTCGCTTCGGAACATACCGATCTTTACGTAAGCACCCGTCACCCACCGTTCCGGGTCTTCGTGAAAGAGCAGAAGCGCCGCGCGCTTGAGAAACATGCCCTCGGTGAGCCTGAGCCTTTCGACGAGATCCGCCCGCTTCCCTGAGAGAGCGCCTGCTGGCAGCCGTTTTCCTCCGCGGGCGTGAGTCTTGAAGCGCTTGAACGCGTCTGCGCTCAAGCCTTTGGCCGTCACAGCCGGAACCGGCGCGCCATCCCAGTGGCGCCCAAGCTTCCTCAACAGGAAGGCAGACAGCGCGTTGCCTGTGAGCTGCTGCTTCGTGGATCCCGAGCGAAAATGGTACTCACCCTTGTAGCTGATCGGGGAGGCGGACGGCTCGACCACGACCTCAATGAGCGTCTCTCCCTTTCTGGTAAGGGCGCGGACGGGTACGACAAGCCCGAGCAGGTCACGGATCTTATTCGGGAGGTCTACGAGGAGGCGCTGGGCGTCAGCAACGCCGACCGCAACGCCATCATCGTTCACGCCAATGACGAGCGTCCCACCATCGGCGTTCGCAAAGCCACAGAGCCATTTCAGGTACTCGTCCCGCCACGATTCCTTCCACTCGACCAGGTGGGTCTCATGCTTTTGGGGTCGCGGGTTCATAGAATCAGTTTGAAGACATGCGGTGAGTCGTTGGAATTCGGCCGTTTCGGAGGGGCACTTGTCGACGCTCTGGGGGATAAGGGTCGAAAGCCGCCCGTGTGGCGCGGAAGAAAACTGCACAGGTTGGGGCCGCGCCTGTTACAGCGCGGAAATGAGCGTCGTTCAAGAAGACGACGCCGACCGATTAGGTGCTTCAATGGGGCCGCGCCGGGACGTCTCCGACGTCAGTGGAGGACGTCCTCCTTCACCGCGGCGAGCACTCTGGGCCAAGCCCTCTTGGCACTCTCGGCTCGCCGCCCCCAACGAAGGAGGAAGGACCACCGAGGGGTGGAGAGGGAAAGTTCAAGAATGCTTGTGAGTACTTCGGATTTGGGCACGGCCCCGTCCTTTCTCGCCCGCTCGGGCGTTGGGGGAGTTTGGATCCGACGGGGTTAATGTCAAGGAGTAGCAAGAAGACTTCGCCTTCCTAATAGGTAAACCAGGCAACGGCTACCTGGTAGGTGAAAGCCCCCTCAGGTGAATCCCCCGCACCAACTCAGCCAAAACAGCTGGCTCCAACACACGGATCTCCCCGCCAGAGCCAGCAATCCAAGCAGCCAATTCAGGCATGCCCCCCGTCTCCAGAATGAGGCAGGTGCGCCCATCGCGGACTTCCACCCGCTGAGACGGATGAATCACTCGCTCCTTCGCGAGGTGTTCCACTTCGCTGGATAGCTCGAGCACGACGCGCTCGACTGCACCGCTCATCACGCGAAAGGCGCGTTCGCGGTAGCCCTCGATGTCGAAGGCTGAGTCGCGGTCGAACTCCTCCTCGAGCACCTCCGCTCGCTGCACGCGGGCGACGTGAAAGGTTCGAAACGCCTTTGCCTTGCGGCAATCCGCGACGAGATACGTCTGTCCGGAGGCGTGCCAGGTGCCGTACGGAGCGACGATGCGTTCGCTCGCGGGCTTGCCGCGCGCGGGCTGATAGGCGATTCGCAACAGGTGATCTTTGCTGACGGCTTCTTCAATCGCTGCCAGGTGGGCGAGCGGCGCGGGCAAGCTCGCTGGCAGCGTGATGAGCTGGTGCGCTTCGAGGTCCGTGCAGAACGCTCTTCCTTCGGGGGACAGCGCGGCATACAAGCGTTCCCGCAGGGAACTGAGCTGCTCCCAGACGGTGCCCGTGTGGCGGTAAGCCTTGAGCACCTGAGACAGCGCGGCCACATCATCGGGCTGAAAGGGAAGCTGTTCAGCGCCGCGATCACAGAACCAGCGCTCTCCGTCGCGCCTCACCCCAAACCCCGAAGCCTGGAGCTGCTCGACGTCGCGGTACAGCGTCCGCTCCGAGCAGGGTTCGTCGACCGCTTCTTTCAACTCCTTGATCGTGAGCCCGCGCGATGCGGCCCTTAGTGCCGCCAACGCCTTCCATTGCCGGATCATCTGGCGTCCGCGATCGAGCGCCTTCCCACGCCTGTCGCCACGCAGCGGTTTCGCTCGCGGCGCAGACTGCACCGCCTTGACCTTGGCCCCCACGTTACGTCGCGACATCACCCCTCACGTTCAACGGAACCCCGGAGCCTACTCCGGCTGTGCGTTGCTGCGCAACCCCGTGGAAACACGCGTTCTCCCGGCATCGATGTTCCGTAGCTTTCAAACCACGACCGGTCCGCGCACAACCGGCAGCGGCGGCCTCCCCACGGCTGAAATACAGTCCTTGGCGCGACCGTCGCTCGGCCCGAGGTTGAAAAACAGCACCTGATCGGCGCCGTGATGTATCGCGTCAGCCAGCTGCGCTTTCAGATCGATGACCTCGCTCGCCGTGAGGTCACAGCGAAACACCGATAACTGCATATGATCCCCGAAGCCCTTCATGATCAAGAAGACCGCACGCAGCCGTTTGGGATCGCAGATATCGTAGGTCACGACGTATTGAGTGCGCATCAGCGTGTCCTGAACTCTGGGTATTCGGTGATTTCCCCTTGGATGAGGCGCGCGAACAGGCGGGCCTGCACTTCGAGGACGCGCCGATAGGTGATGCGATACCCGAAGACCGGATGGGTGATCTCCTGGCCCATTCTGCGCTCGTACGCGCCAATCAACCGACGCCGCCCGGCAGCGCTGAGGGCACAGCTCCCGGCCGCTCGAATGAAGTCGTTGGCTTGTACCTCACCGGTGTTGACCACGGTGATGACGACGGAGTCGGCAATCAGGGAGCGGAACTCCTCCATCAAATCCAGCGCGAGCGCTGGCTTGCCGTGGCGGGGCTGATGATAGAAGCCGAACATCGAATCGAGCCCGGCGACGGTCACCGCGAGCGCCATGTCTTTGGTGAGCAAGGAGTAACAAAGCGACAGCATCGCGTTCACTGGGTCGGTTGGGGGCCGCCGATTCCGACCGTTCCAATCGAACTCCACGGTCTGCCCCTGTTGAGGTCTCAACACGTTTGGGAACGCCTCGAAATAGGTGCGCGCCCCGGTTCCCTCGATGCCGAGCAGCGACTCCACGCTCTCTGCCAGCTCCGCCTTTCGCGAAAGGCGCTTCAACTCCTTGAGCGCCACGCCGACGTCTTCCCCGTTGCGGCGCAGGAGCGTGCGGCTGTTGAGCAGCTTGCTGCGAACGATGCCGCTCGCGAGCTTGAGCTTCAGGCCCGGATCACTCAGGCGCTGATACTGGGCAACTCGAAGTGCGACGTTCTTGGCGTCGTTCGCGACCGTGCGCCCAAGGAAGTAGCCGCCGGTGGAGAAGTAGCAAACGGGTATTCCCCGTCGCAGCAGCTCCACCGTCGCCTGGGTCGAGATCTGCGCGTTTCCGTAGAGCACCACGTGCGACGTGTGAGCGAGCCGCGCCGTCGATACCTGTCCGTCCTTGGAGGTGATCTTGAGCTGCTTCGCGTCCAAGCCGACGCGCGCACCGTGCTCTTGCACGATCAGCGGCTCCTTCTCGTCTCGGGAAGCGTGAAGCCGGCGGAGCGCCGTGGTCGGTTCGGTCAGGTGCTTCGCGCGTGGTTGCTCCAGATCCGGCTCTTCGGTGACGGACTCCTCTGACTTGAGTTGGTTCACCTCATCCGGCAGGCAGATCCCGACGAGTGAACAGCCTCGACACTTTGGGCTGTTGATCAGGGGGGGAGGAAGCTCCGTCTGGCGATACAACTCGCTGGCTCGCGCAATCGCGTCTCGAGTCACACGCTCGAGCTCCGCGTCGATGGTGATGGGCACGCGGCGTTGCTCAGCCGCGAAGAAGATCGCCGCAGCCTCACACTGGTAGCCGTGTTCGCGCAGCAACAACACGTGCACACAGAGCTGCGCCCGCTCGGGGAGATATGCGCCTTCGGGCACTGAAGGAGCCCGCCCACGCTTGTACTCGATGGGCATCACCCGATCGCCGTCAACGTCGACCAGATCGATCTTGGCGGTGACCCCCAGCTCGGCGGAGGAGAGCGCTACTGAACGCGCCTGGTACGGCCGCTCCGGCACCTCGTCCACTTTCCCCTTCGCCTTGAGCACCTTGGGGCGATCCACACGCCGATGCACCCAGGTGCCATCAACGGTGAACTGGTTGTCGGCCCACTCTCCCTGCACCCACTCGAGGTACATCAGCCGCTCGCAGTAGAGCACCTCGTTCACCATGCGTGCCGGGACCAGCGGTAGCTCGTCCTCGTCGTCGAGTGCCTCGGCTCCTTCGCTCATAATCCCCTCGGAAACACTCGAGGGTCTCTGGGTCCCGCCGAGGATTCAAGGTGAACGTTCGTGCAAGCCCGTTCAGGTGACGGACGAGGGCAACACATTCTCACGCTCTCCGGTTGCGCTCTGGTGCGCCAGCCTGGCAACGTGCGACTCGTGCTGCGAGCCTTCGGTCCCCTGCCCTTGCTGGTGCTGCTCGGCGCTTGCGCGGCCTCGCCATCTCCCAAGCACCGGGCCCCGCTGGTGATCTCCGACGTTGGGGCCCCACCGGAAGGCCGGACGCCGCAGCTCGCTGGGACGCGGTCGCGATGCGTGGCGCACGAGGACGTGCTCGACGCGGAGGTCGCGCTGAGGCTCGAGCTCAAAGGGCCGACGCTGGCGACGTTGATCGAACCCACTGCCCGCGTCGAGCTCCAGGCGGGCACCCCGCGCTTGGAGCTCGAGCTGGGCGGAGTGGCGCTCTGGACGCCTTACGACGACGAAGCGCATCCGCTCCACCTGCGCCGCGCGCTCGCCTTCGCCCAGGTGCTCACTCCGGCTTACCATGCGCCCATAGAGTGGTTGGCCTCCGGCTCTGCCGGGCAGCGGGTGGGCTACCGCGCGGGATCCGCGCTGAACGAGGTCTTCGTGGAGGAAGACGTCGCTTGCGCGGACCTCGGGCTGAACCTCACCCCATATGAGCTCGACGAAAGCGAGGTCGGCACCGCAAAGCAGCTGGTCGGGAAGGTGCCGGTGAGCCCCGCGCCAGGCGCTCTGCCCACGCTCGTATTACCTCAAGGAACTGATCCGCTCGGCTGCCGCGAGGTGAAGCGGGAGCGCGGTTTCGCCCTGATCGAGATCGACGATCACGGAGCCGCGTTGCTCTCCGGCTGGGTCCCCACCTCGGTGGTGCGGGACGAAGAAGCGCCGGGAGGCTTCAGTCTGACCGGCCTCGGTGGCGGAGGCCGCGGCTATGGTCGAGTTCCGGATCGAGTCGACTTCACCCGCTGCAAAGAGGAAGTCCGCCTGTTCCTGCGCGACGCACAAGGATCAGCAAGGCCGGTGGGAATCATCCGCGCCGAGACCCGATTCGAGGTCTTGGACGAGCAGCCCGACGACGAGCGATTCGCGCTGGTCGACGTCTGGCAGAGTTGGATCGCCTCCGCGGGGGAAGACCCGCTGTACTTCCTCGTCGAGCGCTCAGAACTCGACGCCTGCGAGGGCATGCCCTAGCCGAGCCACGTACCAACCCGCGAGGTGCGCTTCACTCACTGCCCGCATCGCCGCCGCTCTCGACGGCCTTCTGCTCGGCCTCCAGGCGCTTCTGGATGTCGCCAACGGTCTGCACGAACTGCTTCACCTGGGCACCGCAGGGCGCGGGGCACGGCTTCTTTTTCTTGTAGCCGCAGCCTCGCTTGGTGCGCGAGCTGAGCATCTGCAAGGTCGCGATGCTGCGCTCGTCGCCGTCCTTCTTCGCGCGGTCGAGTAGCGGTACCTTGGCCGCGCACGACTCGGTGCTGCGCAAATCGTAGGCGATGAGCATCGCGGGGGACGCCACGGTGCGGACATCTTTATCCTCGAGGATACGTTGGATACGCGGGCGCAGCTGATTGCTCGTCAGGTACAGGTCGTAGAGGATGTCTGGCCCAGCGCTGCCCATGCCCTTGCTCATGAGCTCGAGGGCGGGCTCTGTCGCGCTCTTACCCGACGCCGCGATCTTGATCACGAGCGAGCGGAGCTGGCGATCCGTGGCGTCCTTGGGCACCAGCTTGAAGAGCTGCTTGAGCGCTCCGATGGCGTCATTGTAGGTCCGCGGGTCCTCACCGAAGGCTACGGCCAGGGGTCGCAGTACGTCTGGATCCTCGGGGTAACGTTGACGCAGAGGCAACAGGCCCGCGAGTCCCTTGGCCTTTGCCGCGCCGAGCTCCGAAGCTGAGGCGGTCTTCGAAGTTGGAGGTACACTGACCGCGCCTGCGTCGGTCGCCTCCGCAACGCTGCCGAGGGGCGACGGCACCTCGGCGCTGACGGCTGGTCCAGGCGCGGCACTGGGTGCGCGGAGCTCGGCGAGCATCTGCTGCGAGGCGTAGCTCCCGCTCCTGAACCCGAGCCTGAGCGCCGCTCCCATCCCCACCAACGTCGCCAGCACCAGCAGCGGGCCCACCAAGAACTTACGCACCCGGCCAGCCTTCGAGCGCAGCAACAAGCGCCGCAGCAGCGCCCCAGCGCCAGCCAGCGCTGCGACAACGAAGAACACGGTGCTCCAGCCAGCCCAACCTGTCGCCACGGCGCGGCCAAGCGCAGGCTGACCAATCGATATCAGGCCATCGTGAATGCGCACGATGATCGCCGCGAGACCGTAGGCAGCACCGCCGGCCACCAGTACCGCGCGGATCGTACCCAGCAGCTCGAGCACACGGGCGCTGTTGTTCCAGACGTTCTTCCGCACCCGCGCGTACGCGAGCACGGCGGGCGTGAACGTCGTGCCCACGATGGCTCCGATCACCAGGCCCAGCTCGACACCGGTCGCGGAGCGCTTGAAGACAAACAGCTCGAGGGCACTGATCACCGCGGTGACCAACGTCGCGTTCACGAGCACCAGGCCCAGCAGCGAGAGCAACGTCAGCTGTACGCGCGCCGACTCCGCCTCGGTGGACTCTTCGGCCAACGCTAGCTCGGAGATCTGCGGAGCCCGCGCGGGCGCGAGGGCGGTCATCGCTGTGTTGAACGCCGTCTCGTCGAAGCGCTCGAGGGCCATGCTGAACTCTTCGAGGTTCGCGTAGCGCTCGTTCGGATCCCGGGCCATCGCCTTCTGAATCATGACCTCCAGGGTCGCGGGGATGCTCGCGTCGATGGCGCGAGGACGCAGCGGGTCGCCGTTCATCACCGCGAGCACGGTCATCTGGAAAGTCTCGCGTTCGTACGGCGCGCGCCCCGTCAGCGAAGCATACAGGATGGCGCCGACACCATAAATATCCGTACGGAAGTCAACCCTCTCACCTCGAGCCTGCTCGGGGGACATGTAGCCCGGGGTCCCCATCACGACACCCGTGCGCGTGAGGTTGCTGTCATCCGTGTCGCGCAACCGGGCCAACCCGAAGTCCAGGACCTTGACCTGAGGATTGTTCGGATCCCCTACCAAGAACACATTGTCGGGCTTCAGGTCGCGGTGAATCACGCCGACCTCATGAGCCGCGGCGACGCCCGCGCACACGCTACGTACTACGTGGGCCGCCATCGACACCGTTAGCACTCGCTCTCGGTCCAGGCGGTCACCTAGGCTCTCCCCAGTCAGGAACTCCGTCACCAAATAGGGTCGACCGTCGGGTGTCTCGCCGATGTCGTAGATGTCGAGCACATTGGGGTGGCTGACGGCGGCGACGGCCTTCGCTTCTCTACGGAAACGTCTCGCGACCTCACCGTGGCTCACCATGTCCGAGCGAAGTACCTTGATCGCGTAACGCTTGCCCTCGATGCGTGTGTGCTGCCCCTCGTAGACGCGACTCATGCCGCCTTCGCCGAGCAGCCCGACCAAGCGATAAGTATCGTGGAGGGTTGCGCCGAGCAGCTCGTCGAGCATCTCGACTTCCTCGCTGCTATCGTACGAATCGAAGTTCTGATACCCCGGCGCAGGTCTCGCGCTGGCGGGCTCGAAGCTGCCTCGGTTCGAAGACTGCGGTGACGACAGCGGCGACGATAGAGGTAGCGGCCCGTCCGACGCATTCGGCTTACTGGAGACGCCGTCCACGACGGTCGGCTTCTCGCCGGAGGTCTTGTCTGAAGGGCTCTTGGACGGCACGGTGCTTCGCTCGAATTCGCTGACGCTGTAGCGGGTGACCCACCGAGTAGACGACTCACGTCGGCGCCAACGACAACCCTTTCCAGCGTACTCCAGGCCCGCTACCAGGGCGACAGTCGGGTTGCATGCCGCCGAGAAATCGCCTCAGCGCCCAGAAATCGCCTCAGCGCCAGCAGATCACTGCTCCTCCCCCCGAAATCCGAGCAGCATCAGCGAGCCCAGAGCATCCCCTCGCTCCCGGCTCTGGCGACACGACGACGTACTGGACCGGTCGAGTGGCGGTGGAAGTGGCATCAAGGTGCGATTCCCGGCGCTTCCCGCGCCCGTTTGCGCTCAACTGGCGCGCTTCGGTATGCTGCTCGGTTCTGAGCGCCACTTCTGGCGCTCCAGGGAGGAAACCAGACATGAGTCCGATGCCGCCGCCCCAACTCGTCGCGTTGTCCGAGCGCGCCCGCTCGGGACTGTCTACGCTCAAGCGCAAGATGGTGCCACCAGGCATCGCCCTGCTCGACTTCGTCGGAGACCTGTGGGGCTTTCACGTCGCCTTCGCCCTAGCGGAGCTCGCGGTGTGCGACGCGATCCGCGACGCCGGCCCTGAACCGATCGCGAGCGACAAGCTAGCCGAGCAGCTGTCACTTAGTCCGGACATGTTGTACCGCACGCTGCGCGCAGCGTCTCAGCTCGGCGTGGTGACCGAGCATCCGCAGAAGCGCTTCACGTTGACGTCTCTGGGACAAGCCATGTGCAAGTCCCCGGAGGCTTCGTTCGTAGATTTCATCATCTTCATGGGCCGCCACGGCACGCCGAACTGGCCGCTGCTCGCCGAGTGTATCCGCACGGGAAAGACCGCGATCGAACTCCTCCACGGGGTGCAGCCGTTCGATTGGTTGACGGGGGAGCCCGAAGTCATGGAGTCATTCAACCGCGCGATGACCGCGGTGAGCAACCTCGCCTGTGAAGCGATCGCGGCGGCCCACGACTTCTCCCAGTATCCGCACATCACGGACGTCGGAGGCGGTCACGGACGCCTGCTGGGAGAGCTGTTGAAGTCGGCCCCGAAATCCCGAGGTACGCTGCTCGATCTGCCCCAAGTCGTAGCTGGGGCCCTGGAGCTCCTCGAGGGTTTGGGGGTGAGGAGCCGCGTCGAAGCAGTGGGCGGTTCCTTCTTCGAGGATGTCCCAGGGGGCGCTGACTTGTACATCTCGAAGTCGGTGATTCACGACTGGCAGGATGAACAAGCGCGCCAGATCCTGAAATGTATCCGCAAGGCAATGGGCTCGAAGCCGGCCAAGCTGATGCTCTGCGAAACCGTGGTCCCCGCGGCGGGCAAGCCCCATTTCGCGAAGCTGCTGGATCTCGAGATGATCGTGCACGGCGGCGGGCGTGAACGCACCGTGGACGAGTACGCCGCGCTGTTTGGCAGCGCCGATTTCCGCTTGGACACCATCGAAGCCACCGCCGGCCCCATGTCGCTGGTCATCGGGTCTCCGGTCTGACGCATGAAAGAGCCCCGCGCGAGGAGGGGGATCCTCACGCGGGGCTTTGGGGGTGTTGTCGCAGCGCGCTTGTGACTTCGATTCTCAGTTGGCCCAGCGACGCTCGAGCTGCGTGAACAGCGTGTCGTTGATGGCGTAGAGGTGGTCGCAGTGCGCGTGGGTGTCGTTGCCGGCGAAGCCGAGGACGCTCAGGCTGCCCACGGAGCCCTTCGAGATCAGGTGCATGGACTCGCGGGGCCCTTGCGCATCGAGCGCGGTGCGCTGCCCGCCCTGGGATTCGAGCAGGTACGTCGCCGTCTCGGTGGTGCTGGAGTATCCGGGAGGAACGATGCTCGAGTGAGCGATCGCGAGCATCTTCTCCCCCTTTGCGGCGCGCTCGGCGAAGCGCTCGAAGGGAGCCAGACCGACCGGCTTGATCTCACGAGTGAACTTGTTCGCCATGGCGGAGTGCAGACCGTCGGAGAGCAGGATGGCGTCGACCAGATCGCTGTTGCCCTCCTCCACCAAGATTCGGTACGCCGCGCCGTAGCCGCCACTCCAGGAGGAGATGGCCAGACGACGGCGCTTGGCTCCGGGGCAATGCTTCGCGAGGTCCTTGTCAATTCCCGCAAGGAAATTAACGAACGCGCCCTTCTGCTCGAAGTAGTGCTCGTAAGGGCCGCTCAAGGCGCCAAGGTTGACGATCACTGCCACGGCGTCCAGGTGCGAACTCTTGAAAGCCTTGGTCATCGTGGCGGGGCTGCCATGAAAGTGAATCACGACATCCACCGTGTTGCGCTCGCTGCAGTCCTGGGGGAGCAGGTACAGCTTGCGCCCTTCGCGGGCCTCGTTCGCGTTCGCCAGCACGCCAGGCTCAGTCGCCTGATTCAGCCAAGGCAGCTGCGGGGCGGCTTCGACGGACACGGGGGGCAAAACCGTGGGCGACGGAGCGACGGGGGTGGTGTCCTGTAGGGGGAGTTCGCTCGGTTGAGCCTGTTCGCTGCCTCCGAGCAGCACCACACTCATCACCAGAGCCGACAGGATGTTGTTCATGCCTAGGCCCAATACAAGTCGCGTACCAGCCTGGGATCGGCCGTAAATGGCGGAAATTGTGCAGGTTCAGATCCACATCCGATGTAGGTGCTGCTCGCTGGCTGCTGCCTGAAAGGCTCGATTGCTGCCTTCAGGCAGCAGGTCTGAGGGCAGCTGACCTACACTCGGGGAGTGAGCGACTTCGATCGCCCGACGAATATCGGCGGCTTCCACCTCCCCACCGTGCGCCGGATGGCGACCGCCGTCGCTGTCCCGCGTCTCGAGTTCCATGTCGTACGTGAGGCTGGTAGCCCGTGTGACCGCCGCGTGACCTTGGAGGGCGAACGGATCCGCGTCGGCTCTCACCTCTCGAACGAGCTGGTGCTCGTCGATCACGCCGTCTCACGCTTTCACTGTTCCTTCGCGCGCAGCGAGTCCGCATGGACCATCAGCGACAGCGGCTCGCTCAACGGCACGTACGTCTCGGGCTTGCGGATCCGCGAAGTGGACCTGCCACGTATCGGCTGCGAGCTGCACCTCGGCGACTCGATCGTGCGAGTTCGTGAATCAGCCGACAGCGGTGTCGAGCAGATCCCTGAGACGCCTAGCTTTGGAGAGCTGTACGGCGAGTCAGCGATCATGCGCCAGGTGTTCGGCATGCTCGAGCGCGCGGCGAACAGCGACGCGACGGTGTTGCTCGAGGGCGAGAGCGGAACCGGTAAGGAGCTGGCCGCGACGGAACTCTACCATCGTGGTCCCCGCGCTCATGCGCCGTTCCTGGTGGTGGACTGCAGCTCGATTTCGCCCAGCGTGATCGAGAGTGAGCTCTTCGGCCACGCCAAGGGCGCCTTCACCGGGGCAGACAGGCAACGCGTCGGCGCCTTCGAGGCCGCGACAGGCGGCACCATCTTCCTCGACGAAATCGGTGAGATGCCTCTCGACATGCAGCCCAAGCTGCTGCGCGCCCTGGAAGCCAAAGAGATCCGCCGTGTCGGCGAGAACGAAGCGCGACGCATCAACGTGCGCGTGATCGCCGCCACCAATCGGAACCTCGAGCGCGAAGTCAATCGCGGGCGCTTCCGTGAAGATCTCTACTTCCGGCTCTCGGTCGTAGCCATCCGCATCCCCCCGCTGCGCAAACGCATCGAGGACCTGGACATCCTGATCCGCGCGCTGCTCCAGACGCTGAATGCCCACGAAGCCGAACACCTGTTCAACGAGAGCGTGCGCGCGGAAATGGCCAAGCACGACTGGCCAGGCAATGTGCGCGAGCTCCGCAACTACGTCGAGCGCGCGATCGTGATGGACGTCGCTGGGCCCGCCAGCCAACGACGCCAGTCGACGCTGCCGCCAGACATGACCGCCCAGCAGCTGGTCCAGGGCACGCTGGCCAACATCGAAGTACCCTTCAAGAGCGGCAAGGAGCAGCTGACAGCAGAGTACGAGAAGGCGTACCTGAAGGAGCTGATGACCTGGGCCGAGGGCAACGTGAGCAAAGCCGCGCGGAAAGCGCAGCTCGATCGGATGTACCTTCATCGACTGCTCCAGCGCCACGACCTCAAAGACGCTTGAAGCGGCTCCTCCCCCCAAGAAGAGAAAACAAGCAGGAACCAAGGACGCTCTGCATGGTCTACGACGAGAAGCTCGCGACGCGTATCCGCGCGGCATTTGAAGGCGATCCAAGGATCGCCGAGCGCAAGATGTTCGGCGGCTTGTGCTTCACGTTGAATGGCCACATGTGCTGCGGGATCGTGAAGGACACGCTGATGCTGCGGGTTGGCGCGGACGCCTACGAAAAGGCTGTGAGCTTGCCCAGCGCCCGGCCGATGGACTTCACGGGCAAGCCCATGAAGGGAATGATCTACGTCGACCCGGCGGGCTTTCGCAGCGCTGCGAGTCTGCTCAAGTGGGTCAAGCTAGGCGCGGATTTCGCCGGTGCGCTGCCAGCCAAGGCTCCCAAGATGGAGCCGAAAGCCGCCAAGACCAAGGCGCCAGCGAAGAGGACTGCCAAGGCCAAAGCAAGCAGCGCGACGCCCAGGCGCGCACGCAAGGCCTAGCGCGAACAGCCTAGCTCGAACAGCTTAGCTCGGACAGCAGTAGTACTGACCCGTGCGCTGCACGCAGCCCACTGGCACCGTGGCTTCGGGGTGACACGTGTACGACACCGGAGGCAGCCCCGCGTTGGTGCAGTTGCCGTCCCAGGGCGTTGCTCGCATGCATGCTGCCGTGGGGCAACACCAAGTGCTTCCGCTGCTTCCGACCTTCGTGCAACCGCCAACTCCAGGCGGCCCACCGCTCGCCGTGCAGTTGTAGCCGTAGTGAGGCAGGCCGCAGTTCGCCGGGCACTGCACGCATTGAGTGTACGTGTCGAAGCCCAAACAGTACTGAGCGTCAGAGCCCTTGGGAGTCTCCGCGGGGCAACTAGTGGCTGGCGCGCAGCCACCAGGCAGCATGCACTGGAAGTTCTGACAACTCGTCCCGCCGCTGCACGGCCCGCAGTCGCCGCCGCAGCCGTTGTCCCCGCACTGCTTGCCTGCGCAATTCGGGGTACACGTGCAGTGCCCGCCGCTGCACGTCGCGTTACCCGAGCAGGTGCCGCACACGCCACCACAGCCGTTGCTCCCGCAGTTGCGTCCCCCGCTGCAGTTCGGGTTGCACTGGCAGTTCGGGTTGCACTGGCAGCTGGCAGTGGAGATCTGGCAGTTGCCCGTGCAAGTCAAGCTGCCCGAGTAGTTCGAGCCGACCTGAGACGCGCAGCTCGCGCTACCGAAGTCGGCGCCGTCGCATTGCTCCCAGCTCTGGTTCTTGCTCCCGTCTCCACAGGTCGGCGCCCCGCTCGAGCCGCCCGCCCCCGCCTGCCAGCGCTTCCGGCGCTGCCTCCGTCCCCAGCAGCTCCGCCAACGCCAGCGCTTCCGCCGCCCGACGCACCGCCGCTCGACATACCGCCGCTCGAAACGCCTCCAGCTCCTGCAACGCCGCCGGCTCCTGCAACGCCGCCTAGCCCGCCTGTGGCCTGGCCGCCTTGCCCTGCGGAAGCACCTCCAACACCGCCGTCTCCGCCGCCGCCAGAACCTCCGCTCTCAGCATCCAGCCCCGCGTCTGCCTGGGCGCTGCCCCCCGCACCGGAAGTTCCGCCATCGGAACTTCCGCAGCCAAGCGTAGAGCAACCCATCGCGACCCAAGCCCACCACCACCGAGTCATGCGCCGGGTTTAGCAGCGACCCACGAAACACCCAAGACGAATGGCCACGAAACTAGCGCGTTTACCGACGGGAACATTCACCCACTGCGGGGCGTAGGAGGCGTATCCCCCGCTTGCGGGCTGAACCGAAGCCAGGACAGACTCACGACGTGGCCAGCTACATTCAGAACATCCAGCTCAGCATCCCCGCGAATCAGGCCTACATGGTGCTTCGCAACGCCGGCAGCGAAATCCCAGGGTTCAGGCTGATTCGGGAGGACCCTCAGGGGTACACCATGATGTTCAGTCGCGGCTTCGGCTGGACGAACCCGGTGGATATCAACGCGGGCGTGATGGCCAGCGGTGAGGGGGCTTCGCAAATCCAGCTCAACGCGAGCATCTTGGCCCTGGCGGATCCGTTCAGCTTCCTGCCCAACGTGTGCAAGCTGTTCCAGGAACGCATCGAGCAACACGTGCATTCGATGCAGACCGGCGCGCCGCTCCCTCCCCCGCGGAAAGACGGTCACGCGATGAAGGTCAACTTGATCATCATCGGCGTCGTGCTCGGCTTCGTCGCGCTGATGTTCGTCTTCATCATCCTGATGACTGTCACGCGCTGACCATCGCTCGGCAGTTGAACAATGCCAGACGTAGTGCTAGAGAGTCCGTCTTCGGAGGACGTCATGCGCTGCTCACACGACACGCTGCTCCGCCGCTTCCCACTCGGAATTGCGGCGTAAGGGGACTTCAAGGTAGCGCCGGATCGGCTCCTACCCTGAGATCCCGTGCACGTGCGCTCGCGCGCAGGCTGCTGGTTCAACGGCGGACTTGCGATCGCGCGCCCTGTTCTCGCTGCGCGCCAAGGCAGCCGCCTCGCGCGTGATCTAGCCAAACAAGCGCTGAAAAGCCTTGAATCGTAGCCGCGATGAGCTCGCGGCCCAGCGGAGCTTTGCCCAAGGCGCTCCGCGCTTCGAGTCCGAGCGAACCGTTCGAGATCGCTCGCAGGCTCTCTATTGCCCCACGGCAATATAGGACGAACATTTTGAAGTACACTGAAGACTCGCGAGGCTCCAGGTCTCGTGACCTACGCCGCGGCAAGCGGCGAACCCAGACCAAACGACAATCAACCTCGCCTCAGCGCGCCGACTGGCAGCTCGCTAGCCAGGTGGAGCGCGTGTTGGAGCTCTGTCTGGCGGGGAGTCGCAACCCCGTCTTGCACAGCCTCGACCTGCACTCGGTGATGCACACCAATGGCAAGCTCTACGTCCGCGTCGTGAGTGCAACTCACGGTGCAGACCACGTGCTGCATCAGCTGGAACACGCAACGAGCTGGCTTCGCCGAGAAGTCGCTGAGGAAATCACACGCAAGCGGGTGCCAGAGCTGCGCTTCGAGGTCCTCGCGGACTGGCCCGACGACGCCGCCACACGGCTAATGAGCGGGGAGGACGCAGACGAATGACCCACAGGACAATCAAGGGCAGCGGCTCGGGATGGGAGAAGGTACATGCCTTCTTGCCCGAGCCGCTGAGCCCAGAGTGCAAGCAAAACATCGGGCGCATCGCGCGGCGCGCTGACGTCGCGCGTATTGCGCTGATGCCTGACGTGCACCTGGCGGACCACGTTTGCGTGGGCGCGGTCATCGCCTCGAGGAGCCACGTCTACCCCCAGGCCGTCGGAGGCGACATCGGCTGCGGCGTGAGCGCGACGCGGCTGCATGGCAGCGTGGATGACCTCGATGCGCCAGCCGCGCAGCGCATCTTGCAGCGCCTCGCGGAAACGGTACCCGCCATCAAATGGCCGATCCGCCAGCCACTCGAAGCATTGCACGGATGCGCCTTCAGGCAGCCGGAGCTGCAGCGAGTGCTGGAGCGGGACGGCGCCGTGCAACTCGGAACGCTGGGACGCGGGAACCACTTCGTCGAGCTGTGCGGTGACGAACGGCGCCGCCCTTGGCTCCTCGTGCACTCGGGCTCGCGGGGGTTAGGCAAGGCGGTGCGCGACTACTACTGCTCTACACCGCTGGGCTCCCGGCTGTGCGCTCTGGACGCGGACTCCGAGCGCGGGCGCGCCTACCTCCACGACGCGGCGCTGTGCGTGCTCTACGCGCAGAAGAACCGTGAGCGGATCCGCGAAGCCGCGATGCGAGCGCTCGAGGAGCCACTCGGTTGGCGACCCGAGGCGGACACCGCTCGCGACATGGTGCACAACCAGGTTCGCCGCGAGGAGCATCTCGGCGAGCCGCTGTGGGTTCATCGCAAGGGAGCTAGTTCCGCAAGGCAACTAGAGCCGGGGATCATCCCGGGTTCGATGGGCAGCCACAGCTACCTGGTGAGCGGTCGCGGCGACGTGCGCTCCTTGTGCTCGAGCTCTCATGGCGCCGGGCGCGCCCTCAGCCGCACTGCAGCAGAAATCCGCATCAGCCCCCAGGACCTCATCACTCAGATGGAAGGCATCTACTTCGAGGAGCAGCGCGCCGCACAGCTGGTGAGCGAAGCGCCCAGTGCCTACAAACCCATCAGCCAGGTGATGCGCGCCCAGAAGGAGCTGGTGCGCATCGAAGAGAAGCTAACCCCGGTGCTCAACTTCAAGGCGGGCTAACGTACGGCGAACCAACCCGCGGAGCGGGCGGCGTTCCGCACGTGCGCCCCATTGGACTCTGACGAGTTTCGTTCTAGGCTCTGAACGTCGAATGCGTCCACTCGATACCGCCCCGACTGCCCACGCTGTTCAGCTTCACCTCTATCGACAGATGTCGGCAGAGCAACGCAGCGTTTTGGCTCTAAGGATGAGCGACGAGATCCGGGAGATAGCGGCCGCTGGGATCCGCCAGCGATATCCGGGGTACACCGAGGCGGAGGTGCGACGTGCGCTAGTCTGCGCGCTCTACGGCCGTGAGACGGCGCAGCGTGTCTGGCCAAACGAGAGGTTGCCCGCTGCGTGAGCGGCGCCCAAGCGTTCCTTGAGCGCATCGTGACTGCGCTGGACGGGGCCCGGGTGCCCTACATGCTCGCCGGATCATTCGCTAGTTCTCATCACGGCGCCCCGCGAGCGACACAGGACATCGACATCGTCGTCGACCCCAACCAAGACTCACTGAGAGAGTTCCTGCGCCTGCTCGGGGGCGATACCACCTACTTCGACCCCGACACGGCGCTGGACGAGTTCAAACGCCGCGGTCAGTTCAACGTAATCGATGTAGAAACCGCGTGGAAATTAGACGTCATCTTCCGCAAACCGCGTC
>JBFXBK010000102.1:0-25245 GCA_050183255.1 Polyangiaceae bacterium
CGGTGGAAGCCGCGTACGACGACGCGGCGCTCGTCTTGCTGCCGCTCTGAACCAGACAGCGCGCGCGCCGTGTTGGAACCCACGGCGCGCTCATATCCTCGAGGATACCGATGAGCCAACTACGCAAGGCAACGCTGGGGTTGATTGCAGTCGTCTGTGTGTGGACGGGCTGTCGCAAGCCGCCACCCGATGAGCACGTCTACACGGGACAGATCGCGCCTCCATCGGGTGCCGGGGGAGGCGCCGCCGCGGGTAGCGGCGCGGCGCCAGGGACCGGGGGTAGCTGGACACTCGGCGGGACTGGCGGCGTACTCGATGCGGGCGCTGACGCTGGAGAGCACACAGCGCTGACATGCCAACTCGGACCAGAGCCCGAGACCTTCAGCAAGTCGGCACTACTGGCGTCGATCGCTCAGTGCGCTCTGACCCGCTACGAAGCTCACCGCCAGTCAGCCCTGGAACTTCAGCGTACCACCCAAGCCTTCGCGACAGATCCTTCGGACGTCAATGCGCTCTCGGCGCAGAACGCTTGGCGTCAAGCAATTTCCGCTTGGCAACGTGCAGAGCTCTTCCGCTTTGGTCCGGCGGCGCGCACCGGTGAGCCCGGCGCGCAGGATCTCCGAGACCAGATCTACGGCTGGCCGCTGGTGAGTCGCTGCAAGGTTGACGAGCAGCTCGTCGGCCAAGACTACATGAAGCCAGAGTTCGCTTCGTCGCTGATCAATGGGCGTACTCACTCCGCCCTTGACTACTTGCTCTTCTACGCTGGCGAGGATAACGGCTGCTCGAGTTTCTCCGCGATCAACGCGAACGGCACGTGGAGCGCACTCGGTGCTGAGGAGATCCGCGCCCGCAAGGCCGCCTACGCCGGTGCGATCGGGTCGCTCTTGCTCACGAACGCCTCGCTCTTGGTCGAGCATTGGGTGCCCGCTCAACCAAATTTTCCGAACGGAAAAAACTTCTGCAATAGCCTCGCGACGGCCGGCATGGGGTCCAGCGTGTTCGATAGCGACCAGGCCGCGCTCAACGCCGTCAGCGACGCACTGTTCTACGTGGATAAGGAGCTGAAGGACTGGAAGCTCGGCAGGCCGGTGGGGTTCGTGGACTGCTTCTCCGAGGTGTGTCCGGAAGCGGTCGAACTGCCATTCTCGAAGGGCTCCCTCGCGCACATCGCGAACAACCTTGCGGGCTTCCGCGATCTCTTCACAGGCTGCTCGGATTCGGCGCTGCGTCTCGGTTTCGACGATTGGCTGACTGCGGTGGGAGCTGAGTCCGTCAGTCAGCGCATGTTGACCGCGCTCGATGGGGCGCAGCTCGAAGTATCGAAGGTAGCGGGTCCGCTGGACACAGCGGTGGTCAACGACAAGGCCAGCGTGGAGCGTGCCTACGCCGCCGTGAAGCAACTGACCGACATCCTGAAGACCGAGTTCGTCACCGTGCTCAACCTCGAACTGCCAAAGAGCGCCGAGGGCGACAATGACTGACACGCGGCGACGCTTCGGCTTGGAGGCGGCGCTGGTCGAACCTGTGCCAGGCGAGTGGCTCGTCGCACTGCGCTTCGCGCTCGGGATGCTCGTAACCGTGAGCGCGCTTCGCTTCATCGCGTATGGATGGGTCGACCAGTTCTTCACGGAACCGACCTTCCACTTCCGCTATTGGGGCTTCGATTGGTTGCCGGTAGTTGGCTCCACGGCGATGCACGGTCTGTTCTGGTTGACCGCGCTGCTGGGTGTTCTAGTCAGCCTCGGGTTGCTCTTCCGCGTCAGCTGCGTCGCGCTGTTCCTTTGCTTCAGCTACTTGCAGCTGGTCGACGTCGCCAACTACCTGAACCACTACTATTTGGTTTGCATTCTCACGCTCCTGCTCAGCGTGTCGCCGGCGGGGAAGCTCGCCTCGATCGACGTGTGGCTTGGACGTGTTTCCCCCCGACCTCAGCATCCACGTTTCTGGCTGTGGCTGTTCAGGCTTCAGGTCGCTATCGTCTACACCTTCGCCGCACTCGCGAAGGCAAACACCGACTGGCTGATCCACGGCCAACCGCTGGGGATCTGGCTCGGCTCTCGCACCCACCTCCCGGTGCTGGGCGACCTGTTCGCTCTTCCCTGGGTCGCTCTCGTGATGAGCTGGTGCGGCTTTCTGTTCGACCTAAGCGTGGTGTGGCTGCTGCTCTGCCGACGCACCCGCATACCGGCATACGTCATGGCGGTCGCCTTCCACCTGCTGACTCGGGCGTTGTTCCCGATCGGAATGTTCCCTTTCATCATGCTCACCGCAGCGCTGGTGTTCTTTCCTCCCGGCGCTTTCGCTCGAGCAGGCTACTGGGCTCGCGAACGTCTTCGGCAGCCTCCAAGCGAGTCGCCTCCCGTCGAGCGGGTGCCTCGCCCGTTGGCGTGGGTTCTTGGCGCTTTCTGCGTCCTGCAGCTGGCGTTTCCGTTGCGACACTGGGCCTACGGAGGCAACGTACTCTGGCACGAGCAAGGCATGCGCTTCTCTTGGCGCGTCATGGCCCGCGAGAAGAACGGCAGCGTCACCTATGTCGTCCGCACCCCCGACGGCTTGACCCAGCACGTTTCCCCGAGGAATTATCTGACGCGAACTCAGCAAAGGGAGCTGGCGACTCAACCAGACCTCATCCTGCAGTTGGCGCAGCACATCGCCGCCGACTTTGAGCAGCGAGGGATTCCGGGCGTTCGCGTGTATGCAGACGCCTGGGCCTCGATGAACGGTCGCCCCATGGCGCGCCTGGTTGACCCACGAGTGGATCTCACACAAGTGCGTGACGGTTTCGGACCAGCGAACTGGGTGTTCGCCGCGCCAGCGACGCCCCCGCTCCAACTCCTGCCCACCAAGCCGCAGCGCATCGCTGCCCATTGACGCCAACGCTTCTGAAGAGAGCCTCATGACACCCTTCTCGCGCGCGCTCGCATGCGCCCTCACCTGCGCGGCCTATTCTCCGCTGGCCAGGAGCGAAGCACCGTCCCCCTCCCCCCAAACACCCGAACCTGCAGAGCCTTCGCCCCACCAAGCAGCGACGGCGTCAAGAGACGTCGAGCCGGAACAAGAAGTCTTGGTGCTAGCGACACCGATCGGAAAGACCGCTGGCTCTGCTCACGTGATCCGCGAGCGGGACCTCGAGCGCTACGAGTACGACGATCCACACGCAGTGCTCACCAGGGTGCCGGGGGTGTACTCCCGAGGCGAGGACGGCCTCGGGCTGCGACCCAACATCGGCATGCGAGGTGTGAACCCCGACCGGTCGAAGAAGCTCACGCTGCTGGAAGACGGGATCCCCTTCGGACCTGCGCCCTACTCCGCTCCCGCAGCCTACTTCTTCCCGCTGATGACCCGCATGACCTATGTCCGCGTGCTCAAAGGTCCCGCGGCCATCGCGTACGGCCCCCAGTCCATCGGTGGCGCCATCGACCTGATCACCAGACCTATCCCTACGGAAACTAAGGGCGCAGCAGACATCAGCTTGGGAGAGTATGGCTACCGCAAAGCCCACGGCTACTTCGGGTCGAGTGACGGCACGACCGGATTCCTGATCGAAGGCGTTCACCTCGGCAACGATGGCTTCAAGGAACTCCCAAGCGGCGCGGACACGGGCTTCGTCAAGAACGAGTGGATGGCCAAGGCGAGCTACGTCCCGAACCCGACCGCGCGGGCACCGCATTCCTTCGGGCTCAAGCTCTCCTACGCCGACGAGATCTCGAACGAGACCTACCTCGGACTCAGCGATGACGACTTCGGGCGCACGCCCCTAATGCGCTACTCAGCGAGCCAACTCGACCGCATGGAGTGGCACCGAACCTCCGCTGCGCTGACCCACGAGATTTCGCCGCTCCCCAACCTGAAGGTTACCACCCAGGTCTACAGGCACGATTTCTCCCGCGTCTGGCGCAAGGTCAATCGGTTCCGCGGGGCAAGCATAGCCAGTATACTCGAGACCCCAGATAGCCCTCAGAACGCGATCTTTTACGCAATTCTGCAGGGCAAAGCCGAGACCACCTCACCCGGCGAGACGCTGTTGATCGGCCCCAACCAGCGCCGATTCGTCTCGCAGGGAGTCGACGTGCGGGTTGGCTGGGACACGTCCACTGGCGGCCTTGCCCACCGCCTCGAATATGGTGTCACGGCCCACTACGATCGCATCGAGCGCCGCCACAGCGAGGATGGCTTCTTGGTCGCTGGAGGCGAGCTACTTCCTGATGGAACACCGACAGTCGTCACCGCCCTCAACGAAGCATCTTCGTATGCTGCAGCGCTGCACCTCTCTGATGCCATGAGCATCGGTCGTTTCATCGTCACCCCCGGCGTGCGCACCGAGAGCATCGCTGGCAGGTTCGTGGATAACCTGTCGGGGGAAGAGCAGGGCAACTCCCTCGTCGTCGTGTTACCCAGCTTGGGCGCCTTCTGGTCGCTGACCGATCACTTCGGAGTGCTGGCGGGGGCCTATCGCGGCTTCAGCCCACCCGCACCAGGCAGCGCGGAGTACGTCGACCCGGAACTCAGCATCAACTACGAAGCTGGCGCGCGTTACGCCAAGGGACGCACGTTGCTCGAGGCGGTCGGGTTCTACAACGACTACTCGAACCTCACCGACGTGTGCACTTTCTCGAGCGGCTGCTTGAACGACGATCTCGATCGCCAGTTCGACGCTGGGGAGGCCCGCATCTTCGGGCTCGAGAGTACTGCCCAGCACGAGCTGCAGCTTCCGGGATCGTTCAAGGCGCCCCTTGCCGCCGCCTACACGTTGACCTTCAGCGAGTTCGAGTCGAGCTTCGAATCCGACGATCCGATCTTCGGCAGCGTCACCCAGGGCGACGAAGTCCCTTACGTGCCTCGGCATCAGCTGCACCTCGAGGCCGGACTCGAACACTCGAGAGCTGGCGGGAGCCTGGCCTTCAACTACGTGGCCGCCACCCGAGAAGTCGCTGGCTCCGAGCCACTGAACGACAGCTTGGCGACGGATCCCCAAGCCTGGCTCGACGCGGCGGCGTTCATCCATCTCACCCCTGGGATCAAGCTCTACACGAATGTGCGCAACCTCACGAACGCCCACTTCATCGTCGGACATCGTCCGTACGGCGCTCGCCCCAACGCGCCACGCTGGGTGCAAGTGGGACTCAAGGCAGACCTCTAGCTGAGCTAGCGCAGCTTGAGCAGCACGAGCCCCACGAGCACACCGACGACAGCTGCGCCGAGTAGCACGGCAACCCATAGCCAGGCATAGGTACCGGGGGCCGGCGCTCTTCCGCGCGGATGCTGCGACTGGGGCGGGCGTGACTGAGGCCCCTGAGACTGAGGCACGGGCGTGCCTGGAACAGGCGTGCCCGGGAGCGGCGTTCCCTTCATCTTCGGGAGCGGACTGTTCGGAGGCAGCTGTCCGCCAATGCCGTACTGGTCGAGCAGCGCCTGAACTTGGTTACGCTCGATCTTGCGCGTGGGGGCGCGCCGATCATCGACCTCATCGACCTCGAAGCTGCGCAGCTCGAGCGTCTTGTATTTCGACTCCTCTGGGGGGCGCGTGGGAGCGACGTGCTGCTTCTCCGGCGGCAGCGGTGGCTCAGGCTCCAACGGCACCTCCGTCGCTTGAGTCAGCGTCGGATGGTCGTCAGGAGCTGAAGGCTCTTCAGCACGCGTCATGGATGTTTCCGGATGCCATAGCTGTTTCAGGGTCGCAAGAGGCGAGACTTCTGGGGGTGAGGGGGCAGCACCGCAGCACCGCAGCTCGCAGCACCGCAGCTCGCAGCACCGCCCTTTTACAAGTGGTAACGCGCGCTTCGGTCGACACGGCGCTCGCAGGCGCCTGGCCTCAGTTCGGGGCGGCTCAGTTCGGGCGGCTCGGGTTGACTGTCCGCGTGTCGGCAATCCAAATGGTTGAGTACTCTCATCGAATGATCTGGCGGCGAACCGGGCTGATGTGGGCTTGTCGGATGCTCTCACACGGCCATGGATTGTCACGGACGGCAACGCTCTGCCTGGCGGCGAGCTTCGTCTCAGCGAGCTGCCCGGGTCCGCGTCCGACCCCGGAACCACGGCCCGCTCCGCCTCCCTCCGAGGCACCAGCGCAGGCCAGGGTGCCGGCCCTCCAACTGACCGCCGAGCACACCGCCGACCTCTTGTTCAGCTTGCACGAACGCGAAGGCTTGGTGACGGTGCAGCTGGACGAACGGGGGTGGCGTCCCCTCGGACATTGCTTCGGTCACTTTCGCAAAGGCGCCTATGTCTTCGTCCCGAGCACCGAGATCGCCGCCCGCGAGTGGACGAGCAGCAGCGAGCTCTGGCGTGATTTCGGGATGTTTGCAGATCGGCTGGGAGCAAGGCACCCCGGAGCCGCCATCGATGTCGTCAACCGCATCAGCCTGCGCTGGGTCCAGAGTGGCGTGTGGAAGGCCTCCGTCGAGACCTTGTCGCGTGGGGACCTGAGCGGTGAGTGCGGCGACGCAACGCACTGGATGCGAGCGCTGAGTGTGGGCGCCGGGGACCTACGTAGAGAGCGCACCGAGTCGCCTCTCGAGACGAAGTGGGCGGTGCAAGATCCTTCGCGGGTCGCGAGTGTTGGCGACTTCGAAAGATGCCCCACGGAAACAAACACGGCTTGCGCCGAGAGCGCGCTCGCACGCCTCAGAGCGACCAAGACGGCAGCCGAAAGTGGAAGCGGCGCACCCGGCGAGAACGGAGCGCCTCAGGCGCCGGGCGACGCAAATGAGCGCACCTCACCCCCCGATCCACCGAACGGCGCTGCTTCGGCAACCGCGGAGGGAGCAGCGGCCTCCCTGGACACTCCGCCGCTCGGGAGATGCGCCGAGGAACCACCCCGAGGCTGCGATCTGCCGCTTTGGGTACAACTGGAAGCGATTCGATAGCCTAAAACGGCTCCAGCCGTGGCTTGCGCGCTGCAAATCGAGGCCAGCTGGTTCTCGCGTTACAGCGTCAAAATCAAGGCTGCTGTGTCAGGGCCTTCCGCCTTGTATGCTGAGAGGCTCATGAGCAGCAACGCGCCGAGCTCTTCGCGGCATCGCATGCCGAGCATGCCCTACACCGGGGGCGGCAAGGAAGAGCTGCGCGCGGCAATCCTCAAGCCGTACCTGCTACGCCTGCGAGATCAGCGGGGAGAAAAGACTGCCCGCGCGCTGCTCTCCACTGTGGGCCTCTCGCCGATGGTGCTCGATGACGAGACCGAGTGGATCAGCGTGGCCGCTGCCCGCCGAGCGCTCCGCGCGTTGAGCACCGCGCTAGGGGACGATGCCGTGCGGAACCGTGGCGAGTGGATGACCCACCCGGAGACGCTCGGTACCTACGTCAACTTGCTGCGCGTGTCTTCGCAGCCCATCGACGCCTACCGTTACCTGACCGCCCACGCCGCGGAGACGACGCGTGTCGGGACCTACGCACTGAATGAGACCGGCGCTGGCAAAGCTGAAGTCGTCTACTCACCGCGCCCCGAGGCTGAGTCTCCTCAGAACGACCGCTTGTTGTGCGTCGCGCGCCAAGCAGAGCTTGCCGCGGTTCCGCGCCTCTGGGGATTACCGGACGCGGTGGTGAACTCGACGTCTTGCCTCGCAGATGGCGACGCGACGTGCACCTACCACCTGCGCTGGGAGACACCGAGCTCCGCCACCCGCTTGCCTGTGACTGCCGTCGCGGGTGCGATTGCCAGTGGAGGCTCTGTTGCGTTCAGCGGAAGCTGGATCGCGACGACGATTGGCGCGGTGGTCGGGGGTGGTCTGGGTGCAGTGATCGGCGGCTTGATGGATCGCGTGCGCCGCGAACGCGTGTCGCGCACCTTCGAAAAGAACCGCATCGCAGCCCTGGAGCGCGGCCTCGAGCTGCGCGGCATGACTCACGCACCGACGGGCGGTGGTCTGATGGGCTCCGTGCTTGGGGGCAAGTACCGCATCCTGCGCAAGATCGGCTCCGGTGGCATCGGTGCCGTGTACGCCGCGGAGCACATTGCCCTCGGCTCCCAGGTCGCCATCAAGGTGCTGCGCGGAGCGGCAGCGCTCGACGCAGCGGAGATCGCGCGGCTACGTCGTGAGGCGCAGGTGCAGGTCTCGATCGAGCACGCCAACGTGATCCGTACGATCGACTTGGATCAGATGCCCGACGGCTCGATCTACGTCGTGATGGAGTTGCTACGCGGAAAGAGCCTGGCGGAACTGCTGCGCAAGAACGGGCGCGTGTCACCGGAAGCGGCAGTGCCCTGGTTCATTCAGGTCTGTCGCGGCCTGTACGCCGCGCATCGCCTGGGTGTCGTGCACCGCGATCTGAAGCCGGGCAACATCTTCATTTGCGACGACGGCCGGGTGAAGGTGCTCGACTTCGGCATGAGCAAGCTGTCCAGCGCCGAAGCCTTGACCGAGGAGGGCTACACCCTCGGCACGCCGGAATACATGTCGCCGGAGCAATGCATCGGCGCGCCGGTCGAGCCGCGCTCGGACCTGTATGCGTTCGGCGTGCTGATGTACGAGGCGCTCACTGGGGACATCCCGATCCAGGCGCGCACGCGACGCGAACTCCTCGAGCTGCACCAGCGGGCGATTCCGGTGCCGATGCGTGAGCGCTACCCTGACCTCGACATCCCCGAAGAGCTCGACTCTGCCGTCATGCGTTGCCTGAAAAAACGTGCAGCAGAGCGCCCAGCGAATGCACGTGAGCTCGAGGACCTACTGAAGCGCGTGCCGATCGACGCCACGACGGAAAGTTCACTGCCTCCTGCGCGAAAAGAGTCTAGAACTCGGCCGTGACGCGGGAGCGCCAAAAAGCTCAGGTTTCGGCCAAGCCAGCACAGCGCAAGTGGTTTGGCGCGCTCGCCGTGGGCCTGCTCACAGCCTTGCTCGCAGAGCCCGCCTCCGCCTTCACGTACCTCGTGCGCCCAACGGATACGCTGGCGAGTGTGGCCGAGCGCATGTACGGCCGCATTCAACACGAGAAGATCTTGGTGGCCGCGAACGGCCTCGACCTGGAGGGCGGCACACGCATCGTCCCCGGCATGCGCCTCGAAGTGCCTGCGATCGGTCACCGACGGGTGGTCGCCGGCGACACCTGGCCAGCGCTCGCCGAGGATTTGCTCGGCGCCAAATATCGCGACGTCGTGTTCTCCGCGGCCAACGACACTTCCCCTTGGCTCGCCCCCAAGGACGGCTCCGAGATCATCGTGCCCTTCAACTTGCGGGTCGTGATCAAGGAGGGCGACGACATCGTCAAGGTCGCCTACGAGTTCACCGGCGATCGCAACAAGGCGTGGGTGCTCGACCACTACAATGGCCTCGGCGGTCGCAAGCTCCAACGCGGCGACGTGGTGCTGGTGCCGCTCACCGACCTCGGGCTGACGAAGGAGGGACGCGAGTACGCCGCAGTCGCGGCCGAGGCACGCCTGGGAGAGGCCGAAGGCCAGTCACGAGACGCGCAGCTCCAGGTCGAGTCTGAGCTGCCCTCGCTCCTCGGCGACGTGCGAGGCGGCCGCTATGTGGACGCCATTCGGCGGGGGGGCACCTTCCTTGCCATGGGGAAATTGAGTCGCCCGCAGATCGCTACCATCCAGCGCCAGCTTCTCGAAGCGTACGCGGCGCTCGGCGCCGTGGGGCTCGCGACCGCCGCCTGCAAGGCATGGCTAGAGAACGATCCTCTCGCGCGCCTCGATCCGATCGAGTTGAGCCCCAAGTTGATCTCCGCGTGCGGCCCCGCAGAGGACACGCGCGCGCTGCCTGCCCCGTCCGCAAGCAGCAGCGCTGACGATGCGGGAGCTGATCTGGGAGCCGCGCCATGAGCGAGCCCAGCGCGTCGCTGCGTCGTGGGAGCCGCCTCGGATGCTATCGCATCGAAGAGGTGCTCGGAGCGGGCGCGAGCGGTGCCGTCTACGTAGCGGAGTGCGTTGAACAGATCCCTGCAGCGGGGGATGGCTCAGAGTCTCAGCACGTGAAACTCCCTGGGGAAACACTCCCGGGTCCGACGATCGGGCAAAAAGTCGCGCTCAAGGTGCTGCACCGACACCTGGTAAAGAACTACCAGATCAGCAAGCGCTTCGCGCGCGAGGCGCGTATCTTGAGCCGCCTCGAGGGTGACCACCTCGTGCGCCTGCTCGATTTTGGTGAAGCCGACGGCCAGCTCTACATGGCCCTAGAGCTGGTCAGCGGGACCGCTCTGGACGTCCTGATGCAGGGGGTGAGGTTACGCGTTCATGACGCAGTAAAAATCCTTACGGAAATATGCACGGCGCTCGAGGTGGCCCACGGGTCCGGTGTGGTGCACCGCGACCTGAAGCCGGGCAACGTGATTCTGGAGGGGGTGGATGGCGATTCCGGCGAGCTCGATAGTGGCCGTGTGCGTGTGCTCGACTTCGGAATGGCCAAGCTGATTCACGGCTCTTCGAGCGTGTCGATGACCGCGCTCACCGAGCAAAACATGGTGTTCGGCACGCCGGAGTACATGGCGCCGGAGCAAGCGCGTGGCGACGAAGTCGACGCGCGCAGCGACATCTACTCCGCCGGGGTTCTGCTCTACGAACTGATCAGCGGCAAGCTTCCTTTCAGAGGCAATACGCCGATCGGCATCATGACCGCTCACCTCACTGAGGACCCCGCTCCGCCATCGAGCCACGACCCGGAGCGGCAGATCCCGCCTGCCCTCGAGTCGGTGGTATTGCACGCGATGGCCAAAGAGCCCGCTGCCCGCTATCCGTCTGCGCGTCACCTGCGCGAGGCCCTACTGCAAGCGCTGCAAAGCCCTGAAGACATCCACAGCATCGCGCCCCCGAGCCATGATGATCTGTCGCTCACCGACACCCAGCACGACATGAAGTTGCCCGACGGGCTTAGCCGCACGGAAGTGGACATGGCGGCGGTGACGCTCGACCCGCGACCAGAACCGGCGGAGGCAGGCAGCAGCAAGCTGTGGCTCTTGGTGGCGATTGTCGCGGCGCTGGTCGGTATCGCGGCAGGTGTCGCGGTGAGCCTGGGAACCAGCTGATGCCGGAGCTGAACCTCGCGAAGGGGCTCGACTGGGGAGAGCTGTCACCCTTGCGTCTCACGGCGCGCACCGTGGCAGACGGCGTGTACGCTGGCCTGCATCGCAGCCCGCGCAAAGGTGCTGGCATCGAGTTCGGTGGGCACCGTGAGTACACGCCGGGGGACGACCTGCGCTGGCTGGATCACCGCGCCCTGATGCGCCACGGCCGGCTGATGATCAAAGAGTTCGAGACCGAGACCGACCGCGTCCTGCGCCTGATCGTCGATGCGAGCGCTTCGATGGGTTTCAAGAGCGAGCGGGGCAAGGGTGCGAAGCTAGCCTTTGCTTCGCTGCTCGCGGCAGCGCTGGCGCGCATCGCGATCGGCGCCGGCGACCCGGTGGCTGTGGAGTGGCTCGGGGGAGACGACGTGCGCTCCTTGCCAGCGATGGGCGGACGCGAAGCCTTCGAACGCATCGTAGGTAGCTTGGAGCAAGCGACGCCGAGCGCTCCGGGTCCTCTAGACACTGCGGACCTCGAGCGCGTGATCGCTTCGGTCGCGCGCCATACCCGGCGCGGCGCGGTAGTCGTGCTGTTCAGCGACCTGCTCGACTTACCCCTCGAAGCACTGGACCAGTTCACGTCCCTGGGTGCTCAGCGACGCACGCTGATCGTGGTTCAGGTGCTCGATCCGCTGGAGGCAGACTTCAACTTGAGCGGCCCCCTGAGGCTGCGCGCGACAGAGACGCGATACCTCGTGGAAACGGATGCGGAGACCGCACGCGATGGCTACCTCGCGGCGCTCGCCAAGCTGCAAGAAACCTGGCGCGCTCGCCTCGTCAGCAGGCGCGGCCGACTCGTGGTGTGCAACAGCGCGGAGAACCCCGTAGACGTCGTGCGGGCGATCATTCGGGCTGCGGAGGGTAGACCAGGATGAGCTTCCTGGTGCTGTCAGCCCTGGCGATCGCTGGCTTGGTGATCGCGCCGCTCTTGGCGCACCTCTTGCGCCGTGGACGCGCGGAGGAGCGGGAGTTTCCAGCGGCGAAGCTCGTACCCACCTCGCCCCCGGTAGCGCGTCAGCGCACCCGGCTCGAGGACCGCGCGCTCTTCGCAATCCGCGCGGCAATGATTCTGCTGCTCGCGCTGCTGGGAGCCACGCCCTTCGTTCGCTGCTCCCGCTTGGCGCTGGACCGCAGCAGTGGCGCGTCTGTCGCGCTCGCGATCGTCGTCGACGACTCCGGAAGCATGCGCGGCAAGCTCCCAGGTGGTGAGCGCCGCATCGAGAAAGCGCTCGCTGGCGCGGAAGAACTCTTGGATTCGACGCGCGAAGGTGACGCTGTCGCCATCGTCGCAGCGGGCGCCCCGGCTCGCCTGGTGCTCGCTGCGACCACGGATCTTTCCCTCGCGCGCGAGACGCTCAGCAAGTTGCACGCAACTGACCGCGACACCGACCTCAGCGGCGCGACTCAACTCGCGCGCTCAGCGCTCGAGCGACTGCCCCACACCGACAAGCGCGTGGTGCTGTTGAGTGATCTTGCCGGCGACGCCATACCCGACGGCAAGATCCCGGTGGTGGCGCCCCTGGAGGCGCTCAAGAAGCCGATCAAGGACTGTGGCCTGGTTGACGCGATTGCGCGCGGAAACACGGTGAGCGCGCAGGTCGTCTGCAGCGACGCCAGCGCAACCAACGGAAGAAGACTGGCCCTTCGCCCCGTTACGCCGGCGCTAGGCCCAAGCAGCGGGGAGCCCGCCAGCCCAGGTTCACCGAAGCCTGCGCCGCTGGCCTCCCAAGCCGGCTCTCAAGAACTCACCCTCGAGCTGCCTTCAGACGTCGCTGGTTGGGAAGTCGCACTCGACGGCACGGATGACCTGCCGGAGAACGACGCGTGCCCCATCAGCCCCAAGGCGGCGGCCATGGGCGTTGGTGTGCTCAGCGACGCCACCCGCAGCAGCACCGTCACTGGGGGGCCGACGCTCGTCGAGCACGCTTTGTCTGCGCTCGACGCGGACGTCTCCGTGCAGCCCCTCGCGCTGGCTCCCGACGATCCCAAGGAGCTCGATGGCCTGCGGGCATTGGTACTCGACGACCCGGCGGGGCTCTCCCCCGAGTCACGCAGCGCGATCAAGAAGTGGCTCGAGCGGGGACGCGTCGCCGTGCTCTTCGCGGGTCCGGCAGCCGCTCGCGCTCAGCTCGCCTCCAAGCTCGATCCGTTCCTGGACGCCGTGCGCTGGGAACCGGCGGACATCGCGGGCCTCGACGAGACTAGCCTAGCCTGGCTGATCAGCGACGGCAGTGGCCTTGACCAACTCGCGCCCAAGGGGCGCGCAATCTTGGAAGGTGCGCTGCCTGGCGACGCCGAGGTCTTGGCGCGCTGGACCGACGGTCGTCCATTCATGGCGCGGCGCAACGTCGGACGCGGTCAGGCCTATGTCGTCGGCCTCCCTATTTCCGCAGAGCAAAGTGACTTCGCGCTGCGTCCCGCCTTCCTGGCGTTGCTCGATCACCTCCTGCAGCAGGCGGAGCGCCTGGGCGGTCCCGCGCGCACCACCGCGGGCGTGGCGTGGCTGTTTCCCGCCAGCGGCGAGTTGAAGGTCAGCGGACCCGGCGGGCAGCTGGAAGCGGAGCTGGTGACCGCGGAGGAGTCGCAGCCTGCGACGCGGCGAGTGACCCCGGGTCGCCTTGGCCGTTACCGTGTGGATCAAAGTGGGGAGGCGACCTATCGCATCGTCAGCCTCTCAGCGGACGAGCTCCGTCGTCAGGCAGAAGCCAGCACCCAGACTAGCCTCGCCAGCCCTGAAAATACCCAGGCTTCGCGCATTGACGTCTCCCCGCACATCGCCTTCGGGCTGCTCGCGCTGCTGACTCTGGAGCTGCTGGTTAGGGTCTGGCGCCGCGCTCGTGAAGGCAGCGATGCCGAACCACCCGCGAGTCGACGCGCAGGTGACGCCGCCAAAGCCTAGGCCCCGATGACCGTGGGTCTTCGACGTGAAGCGTGAAGACAGCGCCAAGACTTCATGTTACGGGATGACCCATGATTCGGGGCATTCTCTCGGTAGCTGTCGTTTCCGTGCTGTGCGCTTGTTCTTCCGCAGGCCCCTACGGCCACAGCCGCACCTATTCACCGCTGGACGCTGAGTCGAGCGCCCTCGAGGGCGCCACCGAGTACGACCCGGTGATGGCCACCCGCAACCCAGAGAAGTGGCAAGGCAAGAACATCAGCCTGTTTGGCGTCGTGATGCAACGTGACTCCGGCGACGCCGGCACCGCATACGTCAAGCTCAGCGTCCGAACCTTGGAGCCTCGCAATCTGTGCGACGCGGACGACGAAGACACCTGCCGCACCACCGTCAGCGATCGCGAGCACGCCGTCGTTCACGCGCAGCTCAAGCTGAGCGGAGACGACGACCTCGGGCGTTACAGCGTCGGAGTCGGGTCCCTGGTGCGCATCGTAGGTCGCCTCACCGATGACTACGATCAGGACGGTACACCCGTGTTCCGAGCCAGCTACTACCGGCACTGGCCCCGCGGGTTCTACGTCACCACTGCCGATCGCGACCACATGCGCCGCTGATTTCGGGACAAAAGCCCCTACCTTTCCAGCTCGCGGCTCCGGATCCTGCGGGCATTTTGGGGGGGAGGAGTAGCGCACAGGTGCCTTCAGTCGCTTTCGCGGACCGAGCGTTGTGCTATGCGCGATCCCCATGCGCATTCGAGCACCTCGTAACACGTCGCTCGCCGCCGCCTTAGTGGGGCTGGCATTGCTCGCCAGCTCTCAAACTGGGTCGGCGACGGTGGTGGAACGCGTGGTCGCGGTGGTGGGTGAGCAAGCGATCCTGCTGTCGGATCTCCGTCAGCGGGCAAAGCCCGTGCTCGCTCGGGTCTATCAGCAAACTCCGCCGGGCGCCCAGCGCGCAGCCGCCACCTCCCAGGTCTACAAAGAGGTGCTCGAGCGGATGGTAGAGGAGGAGCTCGAGCGCCGCGCAGCCAATCAGGCGCGCATCACCATCACCGCGAAGGAGATCGACGACGCGATCGTCCGCGTCGCGAGGCAGAACAAGGTCTCGGTAGACAAGCTGATCGGTGAAGCCCTGTCGAGCGGCATGACCGAGGCCGAGTATCGCTCCGAGCTCCGCCGCCAGCTGCTCGAGGCCAAGCTGATGAACCTGCGAATCGCCGGGCGCATCCGCATCACTGAAGAGGACCTGAAGAGCAGCTATCGCGCGATCGTGATGGAGGAGCGCAAGAAGCTTGCTTTCCGCACGGCATGGATCATGGTCAACATCCCCGCCGGAGCCGACGACGCTGGCATCGCGCAAGCACGTGCTGAAGCCAAGCGCATCGCCAGCGAGGCCCGCTCCGGCACTGACTTTGGCAAGCTGGCAAAGCAGTACTCAGTCGATGTGAAGACGAAGGGCCAAGGCGGGCTGCTACCGCGGCAGCTCCCGAGTCAGCTCCCCAAAGACCTGCGAGCCGCGGTGATGAACCTGGAGCTTGGAGACGTCTCCGATCCGGTCCGACTCGGGGGCACGTTCGTGGTGTTGAAGCTCGTGGAGCGCACCGAGACGGAGCTCCCTAGCTACGAAGAAGCACGCAACCAACTCCAGGGCCGCGTGTACATGGAGAAGATGGCAAAGGCGCGCGACCACTGGCTGCGCACGCTACGTAAGCGCACCCACGTCGAAGTGCGACTGTGATACTCGCCTGTCGCGCCCCCGAAGTGCAGCGGGAGCGTCAGGGACGACCGCACACTGTGTCGTAGACTTCTTGCCGCGGGGTACCGCCGCTGACCAGTCGTCGAGCGACCTTCAGCTCGGCGCTCACCAGCTCATCGAACTTCGCAAGCGGCTGTGCGCCCTCTAGCAGGCGGCCGTTGACGTAGAACGTCGGCGTGCCCTTGGCCCCTACCCGATCGGCTTCACGGATGTCCGCTTCGATGCGAGGTCGCCGCGTGTCACCTCGCACAGCTTCCATGACGGTTCCAGGGAGTCCGGCGTCAGTCGCAATCTTGAGCAGTGCGGCGTCGGAGAGATCCGCCTGGTTCGCGAATAGCGCGTCGTGGACCTTCCAAAACCCCGCGTCCCCCAGCTGTTTCTGGGCTTCAATGGCCAGGGTGGCCGCAGGGCGTGCACGCTCGTGCACCCCGAGCGGCAGGTGCTTCCAGACCAGCCGCAGGTCGTCACCATAACGGGTGCGGAGCTGCTTCAGGGTCGGCTGGACCTTCTCGCAGTACGCGCACTCGAAGTCAGAGAACTCGACGATCGTGACCAGCGCATCGGATTTGCCGAGCACCGGCGCGTCGAGCAAGGCCGGACATACGCGCTCCGGGATCGCCTCGCCGACGTCGATCAGGTTCTTCTTCACTCGGGTGGCATAGACAGAGCTCGGATCGACTCCCGCTGCGACCAAACTGCGTGTCGCCGACAGTTCGCTCTGAATCGCGCGATGCAATTCGCCCCGAGAGTGGAAGCCTTCGATCAGCGCGCCGTTGAGATACAGCGTGGGCGTGGAGCGCACTCCGAAGCGAATCCCGAGGGCGCGGTCATCCGCGACCTGCTTCTCCGCCACGCTGTCACCGGTCAACTTCGTCGCATCCACACGGATACCTGCGTCGCTCCCCCAACGAACCAGGCTCGCATCGTTAGGAGCGTCCGGGGAGTGGGCCCATTCCTCGAGGATCCGCCAGAAGGCGCTAGAGCCGTACTGACGGGTAAGCGCGGCCATGGACTGCGAAGCGCGAAGCGCGCCCGGATGAACCGTGAGCGGGGTATGCACCCAAGCGAGACGCAGGTCCTTTCCAAAGTCGCTCTTCAGCGTGTCCAGGACACTGAAGAGTCTGCGCGTGTGCTTGCACTCCAAGTCGCCGAACACGACGAGTGTGACCGGAGCCGTAGCCTCACCCCAAACCGGCGCGTGGCTCGGCAAGGGCAACAACGCCGACTCGTCGCGATGCCCGGCGAGGCCGAATTCGCCGCTGCTCGCGCCCTTGGCGAAGCTCGGAGGGGCGACTCCAGCGTCTGCAGGCGATGGCGCTGAGGTCGGAGGCGTCGATGTAGCAGGCGCCGTGGGAGCCGCCGCGACACCTGCATCGGGAGTCGCTGGCGCGACCGTTGCGCTGGGCGCCGTCGCCGTCGAACCACGGGAGCTGAGGCGCATGGCGAAGATCACGCCCAGCGTCGCAACCACGAGCACCGCAGCAGAGGTGATGGCGACGCCCACGAACAGGCTGCGGCGGCCCTCGCCTGCGGGCTCTTTGGGCTTCGTATCCGCGTGGATAAATTTGTCAGGCACGGGCGGCCCCGCTGGCGGCTTTTCCAGAGTTCTTTCTGGCTTGGTCGCGCCAACTGGCGCCTCGACCGTGGCGGACGACGCTGGGAGTTCCGGCGCCTCGACGGAGGGACCTGACGCAGGCTGGTCAGCTGCGGGTTCGGCGCTGCCCCGCTCCTTGAATGCTGAAGCACTTGGAGGTGGCCTCTCCCACGACGCCGCGAGAGGTGAGACACGTGTGGCATCGTCGACGACCGTGTCGATCGGCTCGGTCTGCCTCGGAACCAATTTCCCCGCGGCAACATTGAAACCTAGCGAATTGTGCTTCGCTGGCGCTGGCTCCATACCTGGGGTTGCTTGCTTCGCGAACGTGGGCATGCCGGGACGCCCCAGGCGTTCGGGCTCTTGATCGACCGCGATCGGTTCCCCCTCAACCACGCCGGGCGGAGGCGTAAAGCCCTCGACTTGAAACACCCCCGGGCTTGCCGGCGACGTCGGGGCCGCTTGGGTCGCCCCCGCTGCGAACGCCGCTTTGGGCTTCGGAGCAAGCCAGCTTGGGGGCGGCAGCTCCGCTGGCGGAGGTACCTTGGCGGCGGCAGGCACCGCTGTGGGCGCCGGCACGGCACTTCCTCGAGGAAACGCAACAGCCGCCGGGACCGTCGGCCCCGGCGGTACCGGAGGCCGCAACGGCAACTTGCCAGGGATGTGTGGAGGCTCGAAACGCTGCCCATCCGCAGCCCAGGGCGGGGCGACGGGGAGCGCTGTTCCTGGCGGAGGCGTGAAGCCGCCAGGTTGCGCGGTCAGGTCCATCGGCTCCCTGCGCGGGGCTTGGTCGCTCCCTGCCGACGGCTCCAGGAGCTGGGTGGAGCCCGGCGCTGAACTCGACTGCGGCGCGTCCAGCGCCTCAGCCGTGGTGGGCTGAAGCGCCTGCGGAGCCGTCGCCGTCTCGGGTGCGGGCAGGGAGATCTCAGTCTCCAGAATCTCGAGCACGCGTGTCCACCAAGCCCGCAAGTCTCGGGGCCTATCAGATATCCTCGCGGATACGGCAGGCAACAGGTATTGCTCAAGTGCGTCCGGCACCGCCGCGCCCAGCGCTCTGGGCGTGATTGGCTCTTCGCCGCTGGCCGCACGACCCGCCAAGAGCTCCGCCAGCATCACTGCGAGCGCATAAGCGTCACCCCACTCTGCGGCGATGGGTGGGTTCTGACCGCGGAGCTCTGGTGGCCGGAAGTCGGTTGGCACCAGGTCGCGTACCAAGCGCGGGCCACCGAGTTCCCGCGCGAGGCTCTCAAGGCCCACCCCGAGCAGACCGAAGCGATCCCCATCTCGCACCAAGAACTCGCTGCGCAACGCGCCGTGCAACAAGCCCTGGTCGTGCAGCGTGGCGACGCTCTCCACCACGGGGGTGAACGCCCGACGCAGCTCATCCGCGGTTATCGGTGCCGGGGACTCGACGACGAGTCGACCGGAGAGCGGGTAGACGGCGACCCCGGAGTCGCCCTCTTCCCCTAGAGCGCTCGGCCCCACCAGCGCGGGCGAGCCCAACGTCGCGTGGCGGGCGCGACGAAGCCAGTCCTCGGAACGAACTGAGAGCTTCGCGCCGGCGAGCGTCTGAGGCAGCTCGACCAACAGCCCGAGTTCAGAGCCACGAGTGCCAATTGCCAGGGGCGCGCCAGCTGAGCTCAGCCGCCTGGAGACTGTGAAGCCGAGCGCTTGTTGGCCAATCGAAAGCACCATCTCCCCCCTTATAGCGCGGTCACTGGTGTGGCTCGCCAAAGCTCGTTGCGACCGCGTACCCCATCACCGAATCCGCGTGTCAGAATGTCAGGGAGCGAGCCTCCGCTTGGGTTCCCGCGCCGAACTGGCGCAAGCAAAGCTCGCATCAGGGCGACGCGGCAGGCTCCAAGCATCGGCACACGCTGAAAACCGCCTCGAACTTCCACCCACAGCTCTACGCACGGCACGCGATCCAGGTTTGCGCCATGGCACGCTCTGTGCTCAAAAGGCCCAGCGATGTCGCCGATTCAGCCCAAGTCACCTCACCAAACTTCGCGCGGCCGGTTGTGGCTGAGCTTGCTGGTCCTTGGAGCGTTGTGGCTCCTGCCCAGCACCGCGTGGGCGCAGTTCGACGTGGCCTTTGACCAGTACGAGCGCACGCCCACGGCTGAGCGCAGCGACGCCAAGCTGAACGTCACGGTGTCCGCCACGGACTGCAAGGCGGAAGACAGCCACTTTTTGCTCTCGGTCAGCGGCGCAACGGTGGGCAACACGCTCTCGGTACGCGCCGGCACCTGCGACGACAAGAACTACAACGACGAGACCCAGTGTCGGCTCCTGGCGACCCAGCAAACCGTCAAGGAAGCCAACTTCAGCTTCAAGGTTCCGTTCAAGGAACTCATCTTTGCGAAACGCCAGCTCGTTGGCAAATGCAAGGACTCGACTCAGGACGGCTGCACCGTAGCCACCGCGTGCACAGATCTCGAAGACGGCGCAACGACCGCCGTGACGTTGACGGTTTCCTTGGATAGCAGCGGCGTGCCGAGCGTGGGCAAGACGTGGGAGGTCTACTACGATCTCGCCGGTCCCGACGGACCCACTGGCGTTTCCCTGGGGTTGGGTGAGGAACAGCTGAAGGTCTCCTGGAAAGCGCTCAACGACAGCGACATCGACGGCTACAAGTTCTTCTGCGAGCCAAAGCCGCGCGACTCCTCGACCCAGTCTTTCGAGCCGATGGGCCCAGCGACGGGCGGATCTGCCGGGGCAGGAACAGCTGGAGCCGGCGGCGCGACCGCTGGAGCCGGCGGCGCGACCGCTGGAGCCGGCGGCGCGACCGCTGGAGCTGGAGGCGCGACCGCTGGAGCTGGGGGCGCGACCGCTGGAGCTGGGGGCGCGACCGCTGGAGCTGGGGGCGCGACCGCTGGAGCTGGCGGGACGTTGAGCGCTGCGGGAGGCACATCCGCCGCCGGGGCTGCTGGCACGAGCGGCGGCGCGGGAACTGGCGGAACGGCGAGCGGGAGTGACTGTACTGCCAGCGCGCTGATCCCCGGCGAGATCCCCCCGAGCGACTACGAGTGCGGCTCCACAGGAACCAACAACGCGACCTCCGGCACCGTGAAGGGTTTGCTGAACGGCACGAAGTACACGATTGGCGTCGCGGCCGTCGACAACCTTGGGAACGTCGGGACGCTGTCCGAGCTAGCTTGCGATACGCCCGAACCCGTGGACGATTTCTACGAAGTGTACCGCCGAGCCGGCGGCAAAGGTGGAAACGGCTACTGCTCGATCAACCAGTCCAGTGCGCCGGGAATGCTCGGTCTGGTGCTGGCGGCCATGGGCGCACTGGTTTGGCGTCGGCGTCGCGTGAAGTAGACCAATTTTCCCCACGGCAATTCTCCCCTCCCAATTGGCAACCAGGACTTCAAGCGTGTTCGATACCCAGCAACTTCGGCGCTCGCTGCTCAAATTCTCGCCCATCGCGCTCGCCGTAAGTACCTTGGTTTGGGCTTCCTCGGCCGCCGCACAAGGCGTGGATGAGCTCGGGGCCTACGGAGGTCGCGAAGACGTTCATTTCGAGTCTCCGCAGTACGGCGCAGTGGAGGTTCGCTTCGGGCGCTACGTGCCTAACGTCGACGATGAATTCGGCGGCGCCGCCACGCCCTACGCAGACACGTTCGGCGACGACAGCCGTTACCTGATTGGGCTCGAGTTCGATTGGCAGCTACTACGCATCCCGCACTTTGGCAGCTTGGGGCCCGGCATCGGCTGGGGCTACACGAAGTCGACGGCGAAGGCTCCGCTCACGAGCACCGGTGAACGCTCAGAGCAAGACACCAGTCTCGCGATCATGCCGATGTACCTGGTGGGTGTGCTCCGCGTGGATGTGCTCGCCAAAGACCTAGGCATTCCGCTGGTGCCTTACGGCAAGGCGGGGCTTGGCTACGCTTTGTGGTGGACCCGCTCGGGCGACGAATCCGCACGGGACGACAACGGCACCATCGGCCGAGACACGTCCTACGGCTGGCAGTTCGCTCTGGGAGGCATGTTCCTGCTGGATTCTCTCGACGAGCGAAGCGCGAACGAGATGGACGAGAACTCAGGGGTGAACAACTCCTACTTCTTCCTCGAGTGGTACGTCAGCGACCTCGATGGCTTCGGCGGCGGCAAGATGAACGTCGGGGACAACACCTGGATGCTTGGCCTAGCTCTCGAGTTCTGAGAGCGCGCGAAAAAGCTTCACCGACGCGACCGTCAGCGACGAGTTCAGCGCCAGCGCAGTAGCCGATCGATGTGCGTACGCTCCCACTCGAGGGCGCGCTCGTAGTGTCGGAACTCCTGCTCGCGACGATGAAACTCCGCGCTGTGGAGGATCAGCCGTCCGTTGCGGCGCTCGGCGGGCACCACGTGATGCAGCAGCTCGTGAAACACGATGTACTCCACGAAGTAGCGAGGCACCCAACGGTTGTCCAAAACGGGATGCACGCGGATCAAGCGCTGGGGCGAGCAGTAGGTCCCAAGCTTGATCGCGCGACGCGCCCGACCCCGCGGCGCCGTACGTCGAGCCCAGGTGATCATCACATCGTCTGTCGAACCATCGAAGTAGCGAAGGTCCAAGCGTTGCTTGATCTGCAGCAAGTCGTGATGCTGGCCTCGCGCACGTAGCGGCACCGTCAGGCGACGCTTGGGACGAATACGGTGCCCGTTCGCCTCGATGAAGTCCCCGATCACCTGAGATGACGCGCTGTCTCCATGTGCAACGAACTGCACCAGCGCTTCGAGCACGCGCTCCGGCGCATCGAGAAACATCATGTGAACGCGCACTCGTGGAACGCCGCGCTCCTTGCCACAGCTGACCATGCGGTGGAGGTTGTCCGTCACCGCGAGCCGGACGGGCTGGCCGAGCGCGTTCTCGATGCGTCGCTCGAGTGACTGGCGCGCACCCTCGTGCACGAAGATCTGCGGGACCCGCGTCGCGAACTGGAGAGGCAGCTGCAGAGCCCGCCAGTCCGGAAGACGAACCGCAGCGGGTGCCAGACGCGGAGCGTGGGTCAGCGGCTTCGCGCGTCCGCGCCTGACCCCAGCGGGTGTAGCGAGCAACCAGGAGAGCGAAGCGGGACGAGGCATGAGACGTCGCAAGGGCACGCCGACCATCGGCGTGGGGAGCGGGAGAGTTCCCACCTACGGGGCTCGGAAAAAGCCCTCTTCAGCACGTACGGACAGCCCTAGGCGCCGTCAAGCGAGGCCCAGAGCTTCAATGATTTCCACAACCTAGGGGACATGCCTGGGGATCCAGCGAGCCTGACCTCAAACAGTTGAAATCAAAACAAAAAGGCCAACCTGAGGAGGCAAAATCCCCACGATCCGAGGCGAGTTGTCCCCAGCTTGCGCGCAGTGCCTGGGTGGAACCGGACCCACAGAGAGCTCCGTTTTGCCCAGGCTCTCCAGAAGTTATCCACAGGCTGTGGAAACGCCGATCATGACTCCAGGAGCCACGACGGCGCTATGCCCAGCGGCGAAGCGCCAGCTGGTTCGCGAACGCTGCGGCGTTCAGTTCCGCGCGCTCGGGCGCGCCTTCGCTGACTTGGAGGCCCCGTTCGACTTCTCGCTAGCTGACTCCGCGGCCGCGCCGCGCTCCGCTGCAGGCGCTGCCGCTTGTGCGTCGGCAGCTGGCCCCGCGAGCTTGCGCTGGATGCCTGCGCGCTCGAGCACCATCTGCTCGAGCTTCTCCATCAAGGCCGGATGCTCCTCAAGGTACTGACGAGAGGCGTCTCGACCCTGACCGATGCGCTCGCCGTCCATCGAGTACCAAGCGCCGCTCTTTTGGACGATGCCCGCATCGACTGCGTGGTCGAGCACTTCGCCGGAACGACTCACGCCGGTGCCGTAGATGATGTCGAACTCCACTTCGCGGAACGGCGGCGCCATCTTGTTCTTCACGACCTTCACGCGGGTGCGGTTACCCACCACGGACATCTCGCCCTTCTTGTCCTTGGAGGCTTCTTTGATGGCACCAATGCGACGCACGTCGAGGCGCACTGACGAGTAGAACTTCAGCGCGTTGCCACCGGTGGTGGTCTCGGGACTGCCAAACATCACGCCGATCTTCATGCGGATCTGGTTGGTAAAGAAGAACAGCGTACTCGAGCGGGAAACCGAGCCGGTCAGCTTACGCAGCGCCTGACTCATCAGACGCGCCTGGAGACCGACGTGGGAGTCGCCCATGTCGCCTTCAATCTCCGCCTTGGGCACCAACGCAGCGACCGAGTCGACGACGATGATGTCCACAGCGCCTGAGCGCACCAACATCTCACCAATCTCGAGGGCCTGCTCGCCGTAGTCGGGCTGGCTGATCAAGAGTTCGTCGGTCTTCACGCCGAGGCGACGCGCGTAGGTAACATCCAGCGCGTGCTCTGCGTCGATGAACGCCGCGACGCCGCCTTGGCGTTGCACGCTTGCGATCGCGTGCAGCGTGAGAGTCGTCTTGCCGCTCGACTCAGGGCCAAAGATCTCAACGATGCGGCCACGCGGGTAACCACCAATGCCGAGACCAAGATCCAAACCGAGTGAGCCGGTGGGGACGACGGGGACGTCAGCGCCGATCTTCTCGCCGTCCTTGAGCCGCATGATCGCACCGCGACCAAACTCCTTCTCCACATTGGCAACGGCGAGCTCGAGGGCTTTGGCTTTTTCCTTTTCGTCCATCATGGCGCGTCTCCTGTCCTGATCTTCCGCTGCGCTATCGGTGGCTAGCGGTGCGCTGGCTAGCAATGCGGTGGTGGCTAGCCCAACGTGGTGGTTAGCGGAACCGATGCTGTTAGTCCCGCGAACGACTGAACAAATACTGTTCAACCGTTCAGATGTCAATTCAGTGCCCGCGGGACCAGCTGGATGTCCGCCAGCGGGCCTCAGCGACCTGACGGAATATGCTGCATTTCCTGAGAGTTAGCCAGAGGACGCTATGACAAACAATGTCCGCCTGGCGGCACCGGTGCTCCTCCCCCCAACCCTGGATCCGGCCCGGATCTAAAACTCGCAGCCAGGTTCCACGCTCTTCGCGCCTGCGTCGAACCAGTCGAGCAGCGTCTGCTTTTCGGCGTCGGTGAGGCTCTCTACTGGAGGCTGCAGCGGTGGATCCAGCTCGTTGAAGAACGTGGCGGGCATGAAGTCGGTTTCGACCGCGTTCTGCATCGCCGTCCAGCGTGGCTTGCCGATGTAGTCCTGCTGGGTGTCTTCCCAGGTCGCTAGCGTGAAGGGCGCGCCGTTCTGGATTGGATCCCCATGGCAACGCAAGCACTTCTTCTGCAACACGGCATACACGTCACAGGGGTAGCCGGGTCCAGCAACGTTCGCAACGCCTCCGCTGCCCCCGAGATTCTCGATCGAATCACAGTCGTAGCTGGTGCACTCAGCGGCTTCGTGATCGCCACACGCGACGGCAAAGCCAACTAGGCCGAGCGCCGCACACGGTACTCGCAACCAACGCAACGCCCGCGGGCGCGTCCGCTCCCAACGCTGTTTACCCATGCTCCCCGACTCTAACCTGCTGAACTCGCAGAGGCCCGAGGCTTTGGCCCACAACCCGAAGATCTCTCGCGTCGCGGTGCCTCTGCCGCCGCGATAGGCTCGCCTGATGGACTACCCATACGACTCGCCTGACTTCGAGCCCAGCTTCGCGGCTCTGCTCGCGGCCATCCGCACCCGCAACCCCACACCGAAACCCAGGGAGGAGAACCTGAGTCTTGCGCAGGAGCTGCGAGCCGCTCCACTCGCAGCCTGGGTGCATTCCCTGGCGACGCACCTGTGGAACGACGACCTTGGGAAGTTCGAAACCACCATCGAGAAGTTGGATGACTCGTACGATGAGGCGCACGCGGCGCTCGGAGAACTCGGTCTCACCGATGTGGAAGCCGTGATCCTCGGGATGGAAGGCGGAGGCGAGGAGATGCTCATCCTGGCCGCCGAAGACTCCGACACGGGCTCCGGCGACTACCGTTTCGCCATCTACGGCAAGGCGTACGCCAACGGCAAGGAAGCC